>NZ_JBNAGB010000002.1:213281-338281 GCF_049800975.1 Sagittula sp. S175 | reverse complement strand
CCCGACGCGCCCTTGCCGGGCGCGGTGGAGGCTCTGCCTCCACACCTCCGAGGTATTTTCATCAAGATGAAGGGAGAGGGGAAGTTTCGTCTTCATCTTGACTGAAATACCGCGGGGGAGTGCCGAAGGCACGGGGGCACAGCCCCCTTTGGGCCTCAACTGCCTGCGCCGAGGCCCAGTTTCATCAGTGATGTCCGGACCGGCTTCAGGCTATAGAGCGCGTCCAGACCCTTGGCACGCAGGTCGCGCAGGGGTTGCGACGACATTTGCGAGATGCGGTTCAGCGCCGTGATTCCTGCCACGCGGGCGCGGATGTCGGTGATGCGGCGGCGGTGGTAGGCGTCGAGCATCTGCGCGTCGCCAAGGCGGTCGGGTGCGGCGATGGCGAGGTCGCGGAGCGCGATCATGTCCTTCAGGCTCATGTTCAGGCCCTGCGCGCCGATGGGCGGCACGACGTGGGCGGCCTCGGCCACGAGGGCGAGGCGCTGGCCCGTCAGATGGTCCGCTTCCTGCGCGATGATCGGCCAGATGGTGCGGCGCGAGGCCAGTTTCAGCGGGCCGAAGAGGTGGCAGGAGCGTTCGGACATTCCGGCCTCGAAGGCCTCGGGGTCCAGGTTCATGCGCGCTTCGGATTTCGGGCCGTCGTCCATCCAGACGATGGCCGAGGAGGGGCGGCCATTGAAATCGGGCAGTGGTACGAGGGTGAAGGGGCCGCCGGTGCGGTGAATCTCGGTCGAGACGTTGTCGTGCGGGATCGGGTGGGTGACGGCGAAGGCCAGCGCCTTTTGCCCGAAGCGGGTGGTTTTTACCCCGATCCCTGCCGCCTGCCGCATGGGCGAATTGCGTCCGTCGGCGGCGATGACCAGCCGGGTGCGGACACGGCTGCCGTCGGAGAGGGAGACGCGCGCCTCGCCTTCGCGGGTGAAGAGGCCGGTGGTTGCCGTGCCGGGGCGGAAATCCACATGGGCCAGTTCGCCAAGGCGCGCGGCCATCTCGCGCCGGAGCAGCCAGTTGGGCAGGTTCCAGCCAAAGGGCTTTTCGGAAATGTCGTGCGATTCGAAGTCCTTTACCACGCGGGGTTCCGGCAGTTCGCCGCCCGCATCGACGATGCGCATGGTTTGCAGCGGCATGGCGTGATCGGCGAGACGGGTCCAGAGGCCCACCTCTTCGAGGAAAGCCTGCGCGGGTTGCAGGAAAGCGGTGGTGCGCAGGTCCGAACCTTCGGCCTCGCGGTCGGTCACCGGGGGGGCGGGGTCCACCACCAGCGTGGAGAACCCGGCCTGTGCAAAGGCGGCGGCTGCGGTCAGTCCCGCGATGCCGCCGCCCGAGATCGTGATGTCGTAATCCATGGCGTCACTCCTTGCGCCTGTAGATAGGACGCGCGGGCGGGAATGACCATGCGACGGGATTACTTGCCGACGGTGATGAGCAGCAGCACCGTGTACATGACCGGCACCATGGCCAGCGCGATCATGGCCAGCGCGGGCAGGCCCCAGGTCCAGGTGGCCAGAGCAACGATGGCGACGAACAGTGCGACGACCATGAGGATGGCTTTCTCGACGGCCATCGGGGTGGTTTCGGTGTGGGTCGTGGTGGCTTCGGTCACGGACATGCGTGGGTCTCCTGTGTGATGTCGCGCGACAGATATATGTTTGTTTCGGAATTCATACGTTCAAAATGTCGCATATGAGGCTAAAACCCTTCATATCCGCGTGAGCTGCGACAATGTGACCGGAAAATCCGGTGAATTCAGCGGCTTGTATACTTTAGCACACCGGAAAGGAAGCTGTTCAGGTCGTCCGTATGGTGGTGGATGTGCTCTGCTGGGGCCGGTTCGGGGGCGACGTGGACCGTCGCCATGCCGAGCGCGTGGGGCACCTTGAGGTTGCGCGGATCGTCCTCGAACATCACGGCGCTGGACGGGTCGAGACGGTCGAGGGCAAAGACCGCGTCGAAGGCTTCGGGCAGGGGTTTGGGGACGTAACCGGCGTGTTCCACGCCATAGATGGCGTCGAAGGCGTCTTCGAGCCCGCGGGCTTTCAGCACCTGCGCGGCGTAGGGGGCCGAGCCGTTGGTATAGACGATCTTGCGCCCCGGCAGTTGTGCGATCAGTTCGGCGAGGTGGGGATCGGGGGCCAGTGCATCGAACGAGATGTCGTGGACTTCGTGCAGGTAGGCATCGGCGTCGATGTCATGGTGATGCATCAGCCCGGCGAGCGTGGTGCCGTGCTCCATCCACCACGTGTGTCGCAGGCTGTCGGCTTCGGCGCGTGCCACGCCGGCGGTGCGCATGACGAAGTCGGTCATCTTGACCTCGATCTGGTCGAAGAGGCGCATGGCGGGTGGGTAGAGCGTGTGGTCGAGGTCAAAGACCCATGTGCGGAGGCGTTCGAAGCGTTTCATGTGGCCAGATAACCCTGCCTGCGGCATCGAGGCAATCGCATGCGGTGCCAACGCGCTTGTATGCGCTAACAGCAAGGGTCTATCTTGCGCGGAAGATTTCAAGGAGTGCCCATGGCCCAGCCGAAGACCGCCCAGAAAGATGCCTATACGCTGATCCTCGATGCGATCGATTCCGGCATCTACCGCCCCGGCGACCGGCTGGTGGAGAGCGAGTTGGCGGAACGCTTTGGCGTGTCGCGGACGCCGATCCGCGAGGCCTTGCAGCGGCTGGAGACGCAGAGCCTGCTGGCACGGGACGGGCGGTCGCTGATCGTGGCGTCGCTGGACCATAACCAGATGGCCGAACTTTACGCGGTGCGGACCGAGCTGGAGGGGCTGGCGGCGCGGCTGGCGGCGCGTCACGCCACCGAGGAAGAGGTGCGCGTGCTGCGCGACATGGTGGACGAGGACCGGCAGTTGATGAACGATCCTGCGGCGCTGGCACGGGCGAACCGGCGGTTCCACAAGATGATCCACCTCGCCTCGCACAACCGGTTCCTGGTGCAGCAGCTGGACCTTGTGCATCGGTCGATGGCGCTGATGGGCGCGACGTCCCTTGCGGCGCAGGGGCGCGGCGAGATTGCCATGGCAGAGCATCAGGCGATCGTCGACGCCATCGCGCGGCGCGACGAGGATGCGGCGTACAAGGCGTTGAAGGACCATATCTCGGTCGCGTTTGTCACGCGGTTGAAACTGGAGACTCGCGACGTCTGAGGATCAGACCCGCGTATCGGGCGGCAGGTCTGCGTCGGGGCGATCCGGGGCGGAGTGGCCGTGCTGGGTCTTGTCCCAGTAGAAGGGTTTGGTCAGCGTCTCCCAGAGCGCCTTGTAGATGGCGAGTGTCCCAAGGGGGAAATAGGCAAACAGCGTCGGCACCCAGTGGTACATTCCGCGATGGGGACTGCGCGCGAGGGCGGTGATGCCGACGACGAGGGACGCGGCCTCGGCGCTGAGGAAGAGGCCGGTCATGAGCAGGATGCCGCGGTCGTCCATGTAGCGGTCCATGGGGTGCGGCAGCCCCGCGAGGATCAGCCAGAAGGACCACAGCACGGGTGCGAGGGCGAACTGGAACAGGGTGCCGAGCAGCAGTGCCTGCATCCCGAGAAAGCGTTTGGTCCCGAGATCGCGCCACAGCCGGAACGGGCGACGCGAGTGCACCCACCAGGTGATGCCGTAACCCTTCAGCCAGCGTGAGCGTTGCTTGACCCAAGGCCAGAGACGGTTGTTGGCCTCCTCGCGGGTGACGGTGCGGATGAGCTCCGTGCGCCAGCCATTGCGGGCGAGGCGCATCCCGAGGTCCGCGTCTTCGGTCACGTTATGGGCGTCCCAGCCGCGCACGGCCTCCAAAACGTCGCGACGGAAGAACACGGTGGTGCCGCCCAAGGGGACGGCGAGGCCGAGGCGGGCGAGACCGGGCAGCAAGACGCGGAACCAGCTGGCGTATTCGATGGTGAAACACCGCGACAGCCAGTTGGCGCGCGGGTTGTAGTAATCGAGGATGCCCTGAACGCAGCCCACGTCGGGCGGGGCGCTGTGGAAATGCGCCACGACCTGATCGACCTGATCCGGGGCGGGCGCGTCCTCGGCGTCGTAGATGCCGACGATCTGCCCTCGCGTGAAACGGAGCGCGTAGTTCAGCGCGCGGGGCTTGGTCTGGATCTGGCCGGGAGGCACGGTGATGGTGCGCATCCATGGCGGCAGGCGGGTGTGGCGCAGCGTGTCGCGGGTGACGCTGTCAGAGGCCTCAAGCACCAGCACCACGTCGAGCAGCGTCTTGGGATAGGTCAGTCGTGACAGGCGGGTGATGAGGGTCGATGCGATCTCGGGCTCGCGGAAGAGTGGCACGAGGATCGAGACGGTCGGTGGGTTCTCCGGCAGGCGCGCGGGGCGGGCAGAGACGCGGCGGGGGAGCGCCAGAAGGGCGGCGAGTTTGAGGCCCTGATTCACCAGTAGCGACCCCAAGGCCAGCGCCAGCGCCCCGGCAAAGAACACCTGCGGGACCAGCACCAGAAGCGCCACGCCCAGCAGCGCCAGCAGAATCGCCACGGCGGTGGCGCCGGGGCCTGCGGTGTTGAGGTCGCGGCAACTGTCCTCCTCCGGGACCCATGTTTCGGCGGCGGCGGCCAGCGCCGCGCCATGGCGGGCGGCGATTTCGTCGTGGATGTCGGATTCCAGCGCGAGCGCCATGAGGACAGGGCCGAAGTCGGGCGGCAGCACGGTTTGCAGGGTCTCGAAAGACTCGGGGCGGGCGGTGGCCAGCACCAGCGTTTCACCGAGGCGAATCCACGGCAAGACCCCGTGTTTCAAGCAGAAATCGGCGGGCAGCAGGTGTCCGAGGTCCACATCTGGCGGCGTGTTGACACGGTCGAGAACCATGGCGCCGTAGTGCTGGGCCTGCGCCGCAAGGACGTCCTGACGGGAGGCGAGCGCCTCTGCCGCGATGACCTTTGCCACGGGCTGGCCGAGGCGGGCGGCCTCTGCCATGGCGCCCAACATGCTGCGCGGGGCGCAGTGACCATTTTCCAGCAGAATATGGCTGACAGGCTGTCCCCGGTGATCCCGGGACTGTGCGAGCGCTGTCTGCGAAAGGGTTGGGGTTGGGTGGGTCATGGCGGGAC
The DNA here is from genome assembly GCF_049800975.1 of Sagittula sp. S175. Lineage (NCBI taxonomy): Bacteria > Pseudomonadati > Pseudomonadota > Alphaproteobacteria > Rhodobacterales > Roseobacteraceae > Sagittula > Sagittula sp. S175. The sequence continues at coordinate 333,221 of NZ_JBNAGB010000002.1, read as the reverse complement.
GATGGTCGCCGCAAGACGCTTAAGAGGTGGTTAACCGCACCCGAAATTGCCGCATATTTTCAGTGTGTTAATGGATGGTAAACGCGACCCGCCGTCGTTAGGAAAACGTTCCGGGAGCGAAACGGGAACGGGTTCGACCCTTGGGTGAGCGGCCACAAAACGCTCGACGCTGGGTTTAATCCAGTCCGACAGGTCGTCCGGTCAACGCCGACCTTTCTGACAGTGATTCTTTTCGACGAGGTTAACCGGGCGCCGATGAAGCGCCCGGGGCCCCGGATCAAAGCAGTAAGGCGGTCAGCCTGTCGAGGATCAGCCCATCGAGGCGGCGAAACGCTCGAACAGGTAGAAGCTGTCCTGCGGGCCGGGCGAGGCTTCGGGGTGGTGCTGCACGGAGAACACCGGGCGATCCATCATGCGGATGCCGCAGTTGGAGCCGTCGAAGAGCGAGACATGCGTCTCTTTCACGCCGGAGGGCAGGGTCTGGCTGTCCACGGCAAAGCCGTGGTTCATCGAGGTGATCTCGACCTTGCCCGACTCCACGTCCTTCACCGGGTGGTTCGCGCCGTGGTGGCCGTGGTTCATCTTGATGGTCCGGGCACCCAGCGCCAGCGCAAGCATCTGGTGGCCGAGGCAGATGCCGAAGATCGGCAGCTCGGTCTTGTCCAGCAGGTCGCGGATCATCGGGACGGCGTAAGCCCCGGTCGCGGCGGGGTCGCCGGGGCCGTTGGACAGGAAGACGCCATCGGGATTGTGCGCCATGACGTCGTCATAGGTGGCCGAGGCGGGAAGAACGGTGACCTCGCAGCCTGCCGAGGCGAGGCAGCGCAGGATGTTGCGCTTTGCGCCGTAATCCACTGCAACCACTTTGTGTTTTGCGTCTTTCTGGCGGGCGTAGCCCTCGGGCCAGGCCCAACGCATCTCGTCCCAGCGGTAGGATTGGGCGCAGGTCACGTCCTTGGCGAGGTCCAGCCCTTCGAGGCCCGAGAAGCCGCGTGCGGCGGCGACCAGGGCGGCAATGTCGAAGTTGCCTTCGGGGTCATGGGCGAGGGCCACATGGGGCGCGCCCGACTGGCGGATGGCGCGGGTCAGGCGGCGGGTGTCGATGCCGCCGATGGCGATGCGGCCCCGTGCCGCCAGCCATGCGGACAGGTCCTGCACCGAGCGCCAGTTCGACGGATCGGTCGGCATCCATTTCACCACCATGCCCGCCGCGACGGGATCGCTGGTCTCGTCATCCTCGGGCGTGACGCCGGTGTTGCCGATGTGGGGGAAGGTGAAGGTCACGACCTGGCCCGCGTAGGAGGGGTCGGTCATGATTTCCTGGTAGCCGGTCATCGCGGTGTTGAAGCAGAGTTCCGCCGTGACCTGGCCGGTGGCGCCAAAGCCTTGGCCGTAGAAGATCGTGCCATCGGCAAGGGCGAGGCAGGCGGTGGGCGCGGGCTTGGCGGCAGGCATGGGCGACTCCGGGGCTTTGGGGGGCAAATCGCGCGGAACCTAAAGCGGTCGGCATGGGGGGTCAAGGGCAGAAGGTGAATTTGAATTATTGTTTAAATTCAGTGTTTTATGCTGGGATTGGGGTGAGTTGCGCGTCAGCTTGGGTTCCTGTATGTTGCGCGCTTGTGAAATGAAGACCGGAGAATTCCAGGGATGCAACTGCGCGAGAGGGTCAACGCGGCCGTCAAGCAGGCGATGAAGGACAAGGAAGCCGCGCGGCTTTCGACCCTGCGCCTCATCAACGCGGCGATCAAGGATCGCGACATCGCGGCCCGTGCCGATGGCAACGACAACGGTGTCGACGAGGCCGAAGTGCTTGCGATCATGGGGAAAATGGTCAAGCAGCGCCGCGAGAGCATGAAGACCTACGAAGAGGGCGGTCGACTGGACCTTGCAGAGCGCGAAGCGGCCGAGATCGAGGTGATCGAGGAGTTCCTGCCGCGCCCCCTGTCGGAGGCCGAGGTTAACGCAGCGATCGATGCCGCCGTGGCCGAGGTCGGCGCGGAGTCGATCCGCGACATGGGCCGGGTCATGGGCGTGCTGAAGGGCAAGTACACCGGGCAGATGGACTTTGGTGCCGTGGGTGGTCGCATTAAGGAACGGCTGGCGTCCTGACGCTTTTGCCGTTCAGACCTGTTGAAATTTGGTTGACGAAAAGGCCCCCGACGGCGAGTCGGGGGCCTTTTGCGCGCGGTGCCTGCAAAGGTTCACGCAACGCGCGGTGGGGTTCCGGGGCGTTCGGTGGGTCTATCTGGTAGGCCGATCCGCGTCAGGCACAAGGCGGCGGGGCGCGGATTTCCCGGCGGCGGGAGCCGGTCCGGATCGCGGGATCCAACCGGCCGCTTTCAGGGGGGAAACCGGCCGGTTGTTAACCAATGATACGTGACGCTGCGTCACCAAAGGTTAACACGCGGATTTTTCAGGCCTCGGCCTCTTCGGGGAGGGGGAAGCCCTCGGCGATCTTGGCCAGTTCCTCTGTGTCGTCGATGCGGAAGCGTTCGACGAATTGCGTCTTGAAGCTGACACGCCCGCGGCGCGCGCCGAAGTTCTCGCCGTGGTTCAGGACGTAGAGCACCGCCGGGAAGGAGATCGGTGACAGCGTGCGCCCGGCGAGGCGCGCGAGGTAGGGGAACATGCGGTGCTCGTGCTGGGTCATTTCCTCGAGGAAGCGCGCGGATTGGGGCACGTCCGGGTCATGGGCCAGCGCGGCGCAGGAGCCGCAGAGCTTCCAGAAGGGTTTGCGCATCGGCTCCTTGAGCGTGGGCGCATCGGCCAGCGCGATGACGCCGGTGGAATCGTCCATGACGAGGCCCTGTTCGATGAGGTAGCCACCGGGGGCCTGACGGCGCAGCATTTCCTTCACCAGCCCTTGGCGCATGAGATCGTCGGCGTCGAAGGACATGACGTAACAGGGGCCGGTGTCGAGCCGGTCGAGCTGGCGGTAGAGGGTGGCGAGCTTGCGCCACTTGTCATTGCCGGGGGTCGGGTCCTCGAAGGGCAGGAAGTGGATGCGGCGGTCGTCGGGCAGGTTCTCGGGGCGGCTCTGGCAACAGATGATGGCCTGCCAGTGCGGGTCGTTCTGCGCCTGCATGCAGTGCAGCGTGGCGCGCAGGCGGGTGGTGACGGCGTCCCAGTCGCCCACCTGTTCCGGGCCGACAAGGGGGATGAGAAAGACCACCTGTTTGCGCAGGGGTGGCACGCGGGTGGCGATGGCGTCACGCAGGGCGAGGGCGGCGGCCTCGGAGGGGATCGGGTCGAGCTTGTCCACGAGGTCGTTGCGCCCGAGGCGGGCGGCGAGGGACAGGACGAGGCGGCGCCATTTCGGCGTGGCGGGGGCCTGGTTTCTGACGGGTGCCTGATTTCTGACGGGGGCCATCAGCTTTCCTTTGCGCGGCGCAGGGCGGTGACGAGATCGGTGTGGAGCGCCTTGCGCTCGTCCTCGGAGAGGAAGGCACCGATTTCGACCTCGCGGCCTTTGCCCTTGAGAGTCACGTAGTACGGGACCGGGCCGCCGCGCTCGTGCAGCGTGACGGTGACCCAGTAGGTGTTGCTGTCCCATTCCTGCGTCGAGCCATCGGGGTTCTGCCGCAGGAGGTGGGTGGTGTTGCCGGTCACGCTGAGCGTTTCGAGGATCTGGCGGTCGCGGTTGTTGCGTCGCAGGCCGTAGTACAGCCCGCCGGTGGCGATCAGCATGAAGGGCAGGAGGCCCCAGAGGAGTTTGGTGCCGAGGACGCCGTAGAGCGGGATCGAGGCGGCGGTGAAGAAGCCGAGCACCATGGCGGCAAAGCCCTTGGCGGACAGGGCGTTGTGCGGCCAGAGGCGTAACTCCTGGCGGGGGGCATCGGCGGGCATGGTCCACTGGTAAGGCATGAAGGCTACGGTCAATCGGTCGGATACCCGGGCAGCGGGCAGGTCAGGTGCAGTCTGGCACGGCGGACGGGGCTGTCAAAGGGGGGCGGTACGATTTGTCGCCAGCACACGGTCGAGCGCGGCCTGCAAGGCGCATCGTTGGGCTTCGGTGCGTTGCCCGATGCAGGATCGCCCGAGCTTCAGCAGTGCGCCATCGAGGAGGGCCGGATCGGTCTCGACCTTCAGAGCGCGAAGCAGGCGGTAGCGCTCGAAAGTTTCCTCGAACTCCGAGAAGGGGGTATCGGGTTCGACATCCTCCAGCCGCAAGGGGCCGAAGCGTCGCAGGATCGGTTCCAACACCTCGTGCGCATGGCGCGGCTTCAGGCTGAGGAAGATCAGCCGTCCGACCTGATCCGCCATATGCGGGATCTGCGCGGGGTCCAGCGCCAGCGCCAGCCCCACCGTCTTGATGATGTTGCTCGACGAGTTGAACAGGTAGGGCGAGGCGCGGCGCGGCACGAGGGCGTTCAGCGCGTCGATGGCGGTGCGGCAAAGCGCGGGCAGGCGCGGGTCCTCCAGAAGCAACGCGCGGTTGATCGCGACATTCAGCACGGAGAAGCGCATGTGCAATCCGTCCATCCGCAGGACGTCGCGTTGCGGCAGGGCGGATGCGAAGGCCCATGCCTCGTCCAGACGCGGCCCCAGCGCAGACAACATGTCCGTATCGACGGATTCGAGCGCCTTGTGCGCGCAGGCGATCAGCGCGTAGGTCCGGTCAAAGGGGCGCAGCACCGGCGCATCGGCCAGCGTCCGCAGCAGGACCAGCTGTTCCGAGAGGGCAGCCGGGCGGGTGCCCTTGCGGTAGATCAGTCCTTGCATCGCCTTGCGTCGGGCGCGCGGGCCGAGACCGGCCAGAACGTCCAGGGCCTGCGCGGCACTCATCGGTCGGAAGTCTGTCATCTACGCCCTCTTGCCGGGAGATCCGGCGCCTCAGACCCGTCCCAATGCAGTCGAAGCCTACGGCTGTTTAGTCCGCTGCGGGCGGGGGATCAATGCACCACCCGATGTGCCGGGCTGGCCCCGTATTTGGGCCGGAGGCACGGGCCGGACAAAATGAAAAGGCCCCGCTTGGGCGGGGCCTTTCCGGTGTCTGTTGCCAGCCAAGGTGCGAGGCTGGCTGCCAGCTCAGTGGTGAGCTGGCGATTTGTCCCAGTCTTCCTGCTTCGGCAGCTGCTCGAAGGTGTGCTCCGGCGGCGGCGAGGGCAGGGTCCATTCCAGGGTGTCCGCGTACTCGTTCCAGGGGTTGGCAACGGTGGAGCGTGCGCCCTTGGTCAGGGTGTAGATCACGATGCCAAAGAACAGCAGGAACGAGGCGAAGGAGATCATGGCACCGATAGACGACACGTAGTTCCAGGTCGCGAAGGCGTCCGGGTAGTCGATGTAGCGGCGCGGCATGCCCTGACGGCCCAGGAAGTGCTGCGGGAAGAACGTCAGGTTCACACCGACGAAGAACATCCAGAAGTGGATCTTGCCCGCCAGTTCCGGGTACATGCGGCCCGACATCTTCGGCAGGTAGAAGTACATACCGGCGAAGATGGTAAACGCCGCACCCATGGACATGGTGTAGTGGAAGTGCGCGATCACGTAGTAGGTTTCGTGATAGGCACGGTCCACGGCGGCCTGCGACAGCACCACGCCGGTCACGCCGCCGATGGTGAAGAGCACGAGGAAGCCGATGGCGAAGAGCATGGGCGTCTTGAACTCGATCGAGCCGCCCCACATGGTCGCGATCCAGCTGAACACCTTTACCCCGGTGGGGACGGCGATCACCATGGTGGCGAGCATGAAGTAGGACTGCTGACGCAGCGACAGGCCGACGGTGTACATGTGGTGCGCCCACACGACGAAGCCCAGCGCGCCGATCGCGATGATCGCCCAGACCATCGGCAGGTAGCCGAAGACGGGCTTGCGCGAGAAGGTGGCGATGACGTGCGATGCGATACCGAAGCCCGGCACGATCACGATGTACACTTCGGGGTGACCGAAGAACCACAGGATGTGCTGGTAGAGGATCGGGTCGCCGCCGCCTGCGGGGTCGAAGAAGGTGGTGCCGAAGTTACGGTCGGTCAGCAGCATGGTGATCGCGCCTGCCAGAACCGGCAGCGAGAGCAGGATCAGCCACGAGGTGACGAAGATCGACCACGAGAACAGCGGAACCTTGAACAGGGTCATGCCCGGGGCGCGCATATTCAGGAAGGTGGTGATCATGTTGATCGCGCCGAGGATCGACGAGGCACCGGAGACGTGCACGGCGAAGATGGCGAGGTCCATGGACATGCCGCCTTCGTTCACCGACAGCGGCGGGTAGAGAACCCAGCCCACGCCCGAGCCCAGCTGGCCGTTGCCGCCCGGCGACAGGACCGAGGCCACTGCCAGCGAGGTGCCGGCGAAGTACAGCCAGAACGACAGGTTGTTCATGCGCGGGAACGCCATGTCCGGCGCGCCGATCTGCAGCGGCATGAAGTAGTTGCCGAAGCCGCCGAAGAGCGCGGGGATGACCACGAAGAACATCATCAGGATGCCGTGCGCGGTGATCAGGACGTTCCAGAGGTGGCCGTTCGGAGTACAGTCTTCCACGGCGGCGGCGGTGAGACGCGCGCCTTCCATGCACATGTACTGAACACCCGGCTCCATGAGCTCGAGGCGCATGTAGACGGTGAAACACACCGAGACCAGGCCGGCGAGAGCCGACACGATCAGGTAAAGGATACCGATATCCTTGTGGTTGGTCGACATGAACCACCGGGTGAAGAACCCCCGGTTGTCTTCATGCTCGTGGCCGTGAATGGCGGCGTCTGCCATTGTCTGCCTCCCTAAGATTTCAAGACGTGGGCAAGCGGCCAGACTCGTGGAAAGAATCTGACCGGGTGCCCGGTGATCTGGCAACGGTTTTAGAATGTGTCGGCGCGTGCGTCCATGCGTCGATTTGATCTGGATCAAACATTTTGTCGCACCTGTTTAACATGTTGCGAACATGCCATTTTCGGCCTGCGGCGGGGGTGTGATCCGGGCTGTGCGGGGGGCGGACGCGACCTTGGTCGCGGTCAGCGGCCGGTCCGGGGGCTACACGGAGCGGTCATGAGGTCTTATGTCAACCGGTTGCTCGGGGCCTGCGTCACTGGTGCGGTCCTGACGGTCGGCGGCACTGTGGGCGGCGGCGTTTCCGGGGGCGAAACACTGAATCCGCAGAAGGCGCGCGGGGTCGGTTTGGTCAGCAGGGCTTGTGGATAACCGAAATTTTCGAGGCAAGTCTGGTGGTTTGGAACTATTTTGCGGGCGTCGCGTTAAGTCATCGTTAATGTCTTCGACCGCACCATTGCAGCTGTCGAGCATGCTGCGGGGTCAGGGTTTCCGGACTGTCACGGAAACGGACCGCCGCCTAGGTAGAAGACAAGGCACCGAAACACGTTCCCGAGGGGGGAGACGAGATGGCTTATGTAGATCAGTTCGCGTTTCAAGGCACCGGAACCAGCCTGCGCCAGCGTCTGGCGCGCCTGTTGGAGACACCTTTTGACCGGCGCTATCGCCAGCGCACCGCGGCCATCAAGGCGCTGCGGGCCAAGTCCGACGCGGACCTTGCGGCCATGGGGCTGACGCGCGAGGACATCGTGAGCCACGTCTTCTCGAACAGGTCGGTTCTCTGAGCCCGTCGAGGGTTCGAGGCAGACGCATCGAATGGGGTCCGCAGTTGCGGATCAGGGAGCCCTCGCAGGTTTTGCGGGGGCTTTGTTCTTGGTGGGGGAGCGCTTTTTCCAGGGAAAAAGCGGGCGCGTGCCGGGAGGTTGGGCGCTGAAGTTCGGGCGCGGACGGTCAGGCCGGGCCGATCAGGCCGGGACGGTCAGGCTCGGGCGGTCAAGGGATGGGACCGAAGCGGTCCTCGAAGGCTTGGCGCAGCGCGACGTCGAGGTCGTCCATGGTGACGGGCAGGCCGAGGTCGACCAGCGAGGTGACGCCGTACTCGGTGATGCCGCAGGGGACGATGCCGCCGAAATGGCTCAGGTCCGGTTCGACATTGATGGAAATGCCGTGGAAGGACACCCATTTGCGCAGGCGGATGCCGATGGCGGCGATCTTGTCTTCGGCCATCGCGCCCGAGGCGGTGCGCGGGCGGTCGGGGCGTTCGATCCAGACGCCGACGCGGCCACAGCGGATGTGCCCGTCGAGGTTGAAGGCGGCGAGGGTGTCGATGACCCAGCCTTCGAGTTCCTCGACGAAGCGGCGCACGTCCTTGCCGCGTTTGGTCAGGTCGAGCATGACGTAGACGACGCGCTGGCCGGGGCCGTGATAGGTGTACTGGCCACCGCGTTTCGAGGTGTAGACCGGGAAGCGGTCGGGGTCCTTGAGGTCCTCTAGGCGGGCCGATGTCCCGGCGGTGTAGAGCGGCGGGTGCTCCAGCAGCCAGATACATTCCTCGGCTTCGCCTTTGGAGATGGCTTCGGCGCGGGCTTCCATGAAGGTGACCGCCTCGTCGTAGGGCGTCAGGCCGTCGGAGATCTTCCATTCCATGTGGGTCTAGCGGGGCAGCAGCCCGGCCTCCTTTATCAGCGGGACATTGGCGCGGCTCACGGGGATCTCGGAGCCGTCGGACATGGTGAGCAGGGCGCGGTCGCCGCTGCGGCGGGCGGATTGCACTTGTTTGAAGGCGATCCAGTGCGAGCGGTGGACCTGCGCGCCGGGCGTTGGGTCTGTTTCGCGGATGGCGTCGGTGAGGCGCAGGAGCAGGAGTTCCTCGCCACGAGTGGTGCGGACGCGGGTGTAGTGGTCCTCGACCGACAGCGCGACGAGGGGCCCGCGCTTGTCCAGCGGCAGGCGGTCGAGGAGGGCTGGCGGCTGGGAGGGCTGGGCGAGTTCTGATGGTTCGGCAGGTGGCGGGGGGGACAGATGCTGACCCGCCACATGCAGCGCGGCGGTGACGATGACCGATATGGTCAGGAGGGTCGCGAGGAAGGGCAGGGCCTCGGAGGCGGAGGGCAGCCAGTCGAAGGTGGCGAGGTTCAGGGCCAGGATGATGAGGGCGATGAGCGCGCCGCTGGCGAGGCCCCGGAGCAGGATCTGCGCGGCGGTGGGCAGGGTCGACAGGCGGGGTGCCAGCAACCGCGTGACCAGCGCGCCCGCGCCGAAGGTCAGGGTGACCACGGTCAGCCAATAGGCGAGGCGGCCGAGCAGGGGTAGGCGGTCCTCGGTGCCGAAGGGACCGGCGAGGCCCAGCACCACGCCGATTCCGGCCAGCGCCACAAGGGTCACCGGGTGCCCCATCTGATGTCGCCATTCACGAAGCGCGGTTTGCGGATGCCCGTCGCTCACGTCGATCTCCCGTTGTCTCGCGCATCTGCCATGGCACGGCGGCGGGGGGCATGTCCAGAAGGGGGCAGGTTTTGAGCGACGGAGAAGACGATGCAGATTCAACCCTTTCTGGACGCGGGTCTGGTGGTGCAGGTGCACGCGGTGGCGGCGACATGGGCGCTGGTGACGGGGCCGTTCGTGCTGTGGCGGCAGAGGCGGGACCGGCTGCACAAGGTGGGCGGCTACCTCTGGGTGCTGGCCATGGCGCTGGCGGCGGGGTCGTCGTTCTGGATCAACGGCTTCGCGATGATCGGCCCGTTCAGCCCTATACACCTGCTGGCGGTTCTGGCGCTGGGGTCGTTGTGGTTCGGGATGCGGGCGATCCTGCGCGGTGATGTGCGGGCGCATCAGCGCGCGTTTCGGAACCTGTACCTGCGTGGCGTGCTGGTGGCGGGGCTGTTCAACTTCTTGCCCGGGCGCGTGGTGAACCGGATGTTTCTGGGGGAGGCGCCGGAGCAGGGCTATACCGTGATCGCGGTGGGCTGCGCGGTGCTGGCGGTACAGCTTGCGGTGCAGGTTTTGCGGGGCCGTGGACGGTCGTTCTCGGGGGCTTTGCGGGCCGCGTGAAAATTCCTCGCCACGGCTGGCATTTTCCTCTTCACATCGGTTTGGGCGTGATCTATACGCCCCCTCACCAAGTCAGGACAGTGCGGTCGTGGCGGAATTGGTAGACGCGCAGCGTTGAGGTCGCTGTGGGGTAACTCCCGTGGAAGTTCGAGTCTTCTCGACCGCACCAACCTGGACCGGGCCCGTCAGGGTCCACGGATAAAGCGCTCCGCGAGGGGCGCTTTTTCGTTTTGGGGCAGGGGCTTGGGCGGGGTTGTCAAACTGGTGTCGCAAGTGCTGTGATGCGGCTCATGATCCTTCAGCGTGAAATCCCTTACGATGTCGAGGTGCCGCGGCGGTTGCCCGGGGTGGCGCCTTTTGAGATGCGCGACTGGCTGCATGTGGACGAGGCCTATGCCGGGCAGATAGCCGAACGGTTGCGGTTGCTGAGGGAGCGGCGCGGGGCGGTTCTGGCGCTGGACGAGGGTGCGCGTCCGGCGGCGGAGGAGCTGCTGGATCTGGTGCTGGCGTGGTTGCCGGAGGGGTTTGTGCGGGACGGTGACGCGGTCTCCTGTCCCGATGGGCGGCGGGTCGTGGTCAATCGGGGCGATCCGCTGGGGACGCTGGGCGCGCTGGTGCAGGAGGATCTGTGCCTGATGGAGACGCGCGGCGAGCAGCACGTTCTGACCGGCGCGGTGCTGTGCTTTCCGGCAAGCTGGCGGCTGGACCAGAAGTTCCTGCGGCCTTTGACCGGCATTCACGAGCCGGTCGGGGAATACGACGCCGGGCTGGCGGCGCGGGTGCAGCGGCTGTTCGACGGGGTGCAGGTGGGCCGCCCGCTGTGGCGCTTCAACGTGCTGACCTATGCGGATGCGGAGCTGCACCAGCCGAGAGCGGAACACGAGAAGCGGCCCGAGGTAAACCCCCGGGCCGCTCACTTCCTGCGCAGCGAACGCCAATGCCTGATCCGGCTGCCACGGACCCGGGCAGTGGTGTTCTCGATCCATACCTACTTAGTGGACCGTGCTGGCGAGGAACCGTAGACGGGCAAGCCCGTCGGATCAGTGGATAAAGGTGTTCACCACGCCGCCGAGGCGTTCGGCGTTGTAGAGCACGGTGAAGAGCGCGGTGACGGCGAGCGCCTGTGTCACGAGGCGCACGTCCATGCCGCGTCCGAAGGTGATGATGTAGACGGCCACGGCGACCGGGAAATACAGCACGCCCAGCACGCCCATCATCAGCCAGCCCGCGACGCTCATGCGGCGGGCCTGCGGTTCCTGCGCCTCGAAGTTGATGCGGTACTGCGCGAGGCGATCCGTGACCTGGGGGCGTTCGTCCACGGCCAGCGGTTTTGGCGCGCCATAGAGCGAGTCATGCAGGTTGCTGGTCAGGTTCTCGTTCTCGAACAGTTCGTCTTCCATGTCCTCGTCGACGTCCTGCATGCGGCGGGGCGACACGTAGGAGCGCAGGCGGATGAAATCGTCGCGGTCCAGAAGGACGTCGGGGGAATACCATTCGAGAATGTCGGCGGATGAGTGGTCGAGGCAGGCCAGCACCACCTCGGAGAGGATGCGGGCGGATTTCTCCTCGTCCGGGGTTTCGCCGTCGGCTGCGATGATTTCCACCACGACCTTGGGGCCGTAGTCGCTGTCTTCCTGCGGCTCGACGATGACGCCGAAGCGGCGGCCGATGACCTTGTTGCCATGGGCGGAGCGGTGCGGCAGCGCGCCGGGGATCGCGTCCAGCCGGGCCAGCACGCGGGCGGCGCTGTCCAGGTAGGGCGCCGGATCAAGGTCGGCGGCATCCGGCAGAACAAGACCGGCGTAGGGATACTCAATGGTGCTCATGACTGCTCCTCGGCAGCGGGTAATGTCGCGTTAACCAAGGGATGCCGGAGAAACGTGGTCCGATTTGGGCAAAATAACGCAAATTTGCGTGTATCTTTCGCGCAGCGGGGACAAAGCTGTGACATAGGGGTTAACGTAGGGTTAACGCAGGGTTAACCAAAAGGAAGGGCGCGCGCCGTGTGGCGCACGCCCTTGAAATGTCTCCAGAAAGAGGCCGATGGCCTGATTACTGGCCTCTTTATTGGCCGACCTGCTGGGCCGCGTAGGCGATGGCGCGCTGGTAGTTGCCGCTGTCGTTCCACGCCGAAAGGGCGCGGAAATTGCCGGTGCCTTCGCCCCAGGGCTGGCCGGCCTTCCAGCCGTTCTGGCGCAGGAGATTGGCAGCAGAAGCCAGTGCATCGGCGGCCTTGTAGGGATCGGCCACGCCATCCCCGGAGGCATCGACGCCGTAGCGCAGCCAGTTGCCCGCGAGGAACTGCATGTGGCCCAGCTCTCCCGAGGGGCCGCCCTGGGTCTTGGGGGTGATGATGCCACGGTCGACCATCATCAGCGCCGCCTCGGCATGGGGTTCGAAGCGGGGGTGGCGGCGGCAGTAGGAGGAAAGCGTCACGGCGCCGTCGACGATGGAGGTCTTGCCGAGGTAGCCGCCCCAGGAGGTTTCCAGCCCCCAGATGACCGCAAGGACGGAGCCGGGCACGCCGTAGCGTTGCTCGATCGAGTTGAAGAGGCTGGCGTTCTTCTGGACCTTGGAGCGGGCCGCGTTGACGAAGGCCTGTGACGAACCGCCGGTGCGCTTGGCCAGGAAGGTGGCCGGGTCGTTGTAGGACACGCCGGTTTGCGACGAGGGACGGGATTCGAACTTCCAGGTGATCGAGGACAGTTGGGCGTTCTGGAGCGCCTGAAGGCCGCGCTGGCCGACACCGGCTGCGGCGGCGTCCTTGGCGAAGGCGGACTTGTAGGCGCCAAAGGAGCCCTTGTCGGTGATGCAGTTGGCGGCGAGGGCGGGGCCTGCGGCCAGCAAGGTGGTGCAAAGGGCGAGTGCGAAACGGCGCATGGGGTCTCCGGGACAAACGTGCGATTTGTACTCAGAGTAGCGCCGGGGGGGGGCTGCGCAAGGGGGAGGGCGGGTTTTCCCGTCCCCCGTGTGCCTTATGGATCAGATCAGGTTGGAGGCGCCGGAGGTCACCACCAGAGAGGTCACGCAGATCACCAGCGACGCCGCGCGCAGCTCGGCGCTTTGCATGGCGGCGGAGGCCCCGGTGGTGAGCGCGCTCATGCGGTTCTTCACCGGTTCATACTCGGCCTCGAGCTGCTGCATCTCGGATGCGGTGGGGGTGCGGCGGAGTTCGGCGGCGAGGTGGGTTTCGAAGGCGGCGACATGGGCATCGTAGCGATGGCCCGTGAAACGCAGCGTGCGGAACTGCGGCACAGGCGCGGCAGAGGCATCGCGGACGGCAATGCGGCGTGGCGCGATGCGGCCTGTCGGCCGGGCCGACTGGCGGGCCGCCTCGGGATCGAAGCTGCGGGCAAGACCCGAGAGGAATTGCGCGCGGGGAATGCGGGTGTCGGTGCCGTGCCAGATGACGGCGGCCACGTCGGTGTCGCGGACAAACGCATAGGCCAGCGCGGCGAGGCGGGGCAGCGGGGTGTCGCCGCTTTCGGTCTCCATCGACAAGGTGACGGTGGGGGCGTCCCCGGCAAGGCTGAGGGTCAGCGTCAGGCGCAGGTCGGCGGCCTCGAAGGTCAGGGCGGTGAGGGAGGCGTCGGTGACGGCGCCCTCGGTCTTCAGGTGAGACCGCATCAGGTCGAGCATACGGGGCAGGGCGAGAGAGGGCTGGCCTTCGAAGATGAATGCGACGGTGGCGGTCATGTTGTTTTTCCCCAATTTTTTGTGCTTGCTGTAAACAGTTTGACACCCGGCATTTGGAGAAATTGCGGCTGCTGCTGCCCGGTATTTGGCGGTCATTAACCATTTTCGCCGCAATTCCCGCGAATTGTGACGGTCTCGCCGCAAAGGGGCGTTTTGAGGGGCGTTTCGGGGCGATTGGTCTGGAAGGGGAAATGCAGCGTTCTGATCTTCGTGACAGTGCAGTATGGAATACCCCCATGGTCTGCGTCCCGGCTGGCCTGTCGATTTCTCGTTTTGGTTGTGGTTTTTGTGCTGGAATGGCCTTTGGAATAGGTGGGTTGCACTGAAAGGGCGCGACTCGCTGCCCTTTGTGCAGTTGCGCGCGCTGTGGCGCTTTCGGCGCTTGAAGTGGGCGCGTCCGGCGTTCACCAGTGTGGCAGACGCTTTCCGGATGAAGGGGGGATGCGCTTGAGACGGCTGGTCCGGGTTCTGGTGTTGGTGCTGGCGGCGGGGTGTACGGCGCTGCCGGCGACCGGACCCTTCGAACAGGCAGCTCCCGCCACCACGACCGCAGACTGCTGCACCGGTCTGCAGCGCTACCCGAAGGTGCTCGTCGACCTGATCGAACCCAAGGCCAACGCCAAGGAGGCCTTTACCGACGACAAGCGGTTCCGCGCTCCCTTCCTGAAGGGCCGTCCCGAAGCCTGGGCCTATATCCTGCGCCACCTCGCGCCGATGGACATCCTGACGACCTCGGACAAGGGCATCCTGCGCGGCCAGCTGATGCCGGGGTATTTCTCGCACTCGTTGCTCTACATCGGGACCGAGGCGCAGCTGCGCGCCGAGGGGCTGTGGGATCTGCCTGCACTGCGGCCCTACCACGCAGAGATCCGGGGCGGGGCGGTGTTCTTCGAGGGGATCGTGCCGGAGGTGACGTTTTCGAAACCCGAAACGGTCTTTGCCGCGGACGCCGTGGGGGTGTACCGGGCTCCGCTGAGCGCCGAGGACAAGCGGGTCGCACTGGACAGGGCACTGGCGTTGCACGGCAAGCCCTTCGACTGGCATTTCGACTCGCGGACGACGGACTGTTTCTATTGTGCCGAAGTGATCGACGTGACTCTGCCGCAGCTGCGGCTGCCCCGTCGCCTGGCCTATGGCCGCGAAGTGATCCCGCCTGACACATTTGCGCAGATTGCGCTGACCGATCCAGCGCGTCTGCATCTTGTCGGTTATGTGTACGGAACGCGGCACGGAGTCGAAAGCGCCGGACCAGACGTGTTGGCGGCGACGCTCGAAAAAGCCTGGCGCTGATCCCGGCCATACCGGCGGAACGGCGGTGACGGTGTCTCGCGGACGAGGGGGCCGGCCCCTGTTCCTCCCCCGAGGCTGTTCAGTCCGGATCAAGGTCGCGGCGCGCCTTGCCTTCATCTTGATCCAAATACCCTCGGGGGTGTGGGGGCAGAGCCCCCACTTGCCGTGCGCAGCGCGGCAAGCTTCCGTCGAGGGAGAGAGCACAGATCCGCTCTGACGATCACGTCACGCAGCGCGGATGGCGGGGGGCGAGCGAACGCGCCTTCCGGCTGATGCAGCCGTGCGCTGCCTGAAGGGCGGGAAGAGGACGACCTGGCGGGGGCGAAGTCTTGAAAAGACTTCGGACCGGAAACTTTTGAAGTTTCCGGGTGCGCGTGCGGTCAGGGGAAAGCAAAAGGGGCGCCCCGAAGGACGCCCCGATCTGTTGCTTCCAAAGGTCAGGCCCGACACGGTCGGGCCCGACGGCTCCGGTCAGCAGGAGTAGTACATCGCGAATTCCACCGGGTGCGGCGTCATTTCGTACATTTCCAGCTCTTCCATCTTCAGGTCGATGTAGCCTTCGATCTGCGACTTGGTGAACACGTCACCGGCCAGCAGGAAGT
Organism: Sagittula sp. S175; assembly: GCF_049800975.1. NCBI lineage: Bacteria > Pseudomonadati > Pseudomonadota > Alphaproteobacteria > Rhodobacterales > Roseobacteraceae > Sagittula > Sagittula sp. S175. The sequence goes on along the minus strand of NZ_JBNAGB010000002.1, from coordinate 317,820 downwards.
CCATGTCGGCCTTCAGCTCGTCCAGCGCTTCGCGCAGCGAACCGCAGACGGTCGGGATCTCGGCCAGCTCTTCCGGCGGCAGATCGTAGAGGTTCTTGTCCATGGCTTCGCCGGGGTGGATCTTGTTCTTGATACCATCCAGGCCGGCCATGAGCAGGGCCGCGAAGCACAGGTAGGGGTTCGCCGACGGATCGGGGAAACGGGCTTCGACGCGCTTTGCCTTCGGCGATTCGGTCCACGGAATACGGACGCAGCCCGAGCGGTTGCGTGCGGAGTAGGCGCGCAGAACCGGTGCTTCGTAACCCGGGACCAGACGCTTGTAGGAGTTGGTCGAGGGGTTGGTGAAGGCGTTCAGGGCCTTGGCGTGCTTCAGGATGCCGCCGATGAAGAACAGGGCTTCGTCGGAGAGGTCAGCGTACTTGTCGCCTGCGAAGAGCGGCTTGCCGTCCTTCCAGATCGACATGTTCACGTGCATGCCCGAGCCGTTGTCACCCTTGATCGGCTTCGGCATGAAGGTGGCCGAGCGGCCGTATGCCTGAGCGACGTTGTGGATGACGTACTTGTACTTCTGCAGCTCGTCCGCCTGCTTGGTCAGCGAGCCGAAGATCAGGCCGAGTTCGTGCTGCGAGGTCGCCACTTCGTGGTGGTGCTTGTCGACCTTCATACCGAGGCGCTTCATGGTCGAGAGCATCTCGGAACGGATGTCCTGGCCGTCGTCGGAGGGGTTGACCGGGAAGTAGCCGCCCTTGAAGCCCGGACGGTGGCCCAGGTTGCCCATCTCGAATTCCGCGTCGGTGTTCCATGCCGCGTGGTCGGCGTCGACCTCGTAGGACACTTTCTGCGGGGTCACGGCGATCTTGACGTCGTCGAAGAGGAAGAATTCCGCTTCCGGACCCATGTAGGCCACGTCACCGATCCCGGAAGAGATCAGGTAGGCTTCGGCTTTCTGCGCGGTGCCGCGCGGGTCGCGGTCGTAGGCTTCGCCGGTGTCCGGCTCGACGATCGAGCAATGGATGCAGAGGGTCTTCTCGGCGTAGAACGGGTCGATATAGCAGGAGTCCGGATCGGGCATCAGCTTCATGTCGGAGGCTTCGATCGACTTCCAGCCCGCGATGGACGAACCGTCGAACATGAAGCCTTCCTCGAGGAAGTCTTCGTCGACGAGGTCGGCGATCACGGTCACGTGCTGCAGCTTGCCGCGCGGATCGGTGAAGCGGATGTCGACGTATTCTGCGCCCTCATCCTTGATAAGCTTCAGAACGTCTGCGTTGGTGCTCATTCTGTTCAGTCCTTCTCTGTCAGAAATGGATTTTCGTTGGGGCGCGGGCGGCGGTCTCCTGCCGCCGGTCCGCGCGGTATGTCCTGGATGACGTCCCGGTTGCGGGCGCGATCAGATTGCGTCGGAGCCGCTTTCGCCGGTGCGGATGCGGATCGCCTGCTCGATCGAGGAGACGAAGATCTTGCCGTCGCCGATCTTGTCGGTCTTGGCCGCGCCGACGATCGCCTCGATGGCGCCGTCAACCTGATCGTCGTCCAGCACGATCTCGATCTTCACCTTGGGCAGGAAATCGACGACGTATTCCGCGCCGCGATACAGTTCGGTGTGACCCTTCTGGCGACCGAAGCCTTTGACTTCGACCACGGAGAGGCCCTGAATTCCGGCGTCCTGCAACGCTTCCTTCACTTCGTCGAGCTTGAATGGCTTGATGATCGCTTCGATCTTTTTCATGAGGTCTCCCCCCTTCACTTCCCGTGTCGGTGAACGGCAGACCACTTTGGTTCCGCCGCTTCAATCGGATAGGGTCAGCGGGGTGGGAGTCGCAACGGTGAAAGTGTGGGCGAGTGCTGTTTTTTGGGCAATGTGCCGTAAAAATGTGCGTAATTGAATCGCGAGGGTTTTGCGAATGACTGAAATTTTGGCAGCGGCGCAAATGCGGGCAGTGGAGCAGGCAGCGATTCAGGCCGGTGACGTGACCGGGCTGGAGCTGATGGAGCGCGCCGGGCAGGGGGTCGTCGAGGCGGTTTTGGCGCACTGGCCAGAGCTGGAGACCGCGCCGGAGCGGCGCGCCGTTGTGCTCTGCGGGCCGGGCAACAATGGCGGCGACGGGTTTGTCGTGGCGCGGCTGCTTGCGGGGCTGGGGTGGGACGTCGCGGTGTTCCTGTTCGGCGATGCGGAGCGGCTGCCGCCGGATGCGCGGGCCAATTTCGACCGGTGGCGCGCCATCGGGGAAGTGCGACCGATGCTGTACCGCGACGTGAAAAGCGTCGCCATGCCCGATGTCTGGATCGACGCGATCCTTGGCATCGGGCTGACGCGCCCGGTGGTTGGGGAGCTTGGCCATATGCTGCGCTATCTGGCGGGCTACGGCGGTGACAGAGCATTCATCCAGCCAAAGATGGTGGCTGTTGACGTGCCCTCGGGGATGGACGCGGATAGCGGCGAAATCCCCGGCAAGGGGGCAGAGGAATGGGCGCCGCCTTGCCCGTTCTGCGCGCTGACCGTGACCTTTCACCGGGCCAAGCCTGGGCATCTGACGGGCGAGGGGCCTGCGCATTGCGGGAAACTGATCGTCAAGGATATTGGGCTTTAAGGGGCGGGCTGGAGGGCGATATGGCCAGAGAAATCACACGCGAGACCTTGCCGGACCTGGGCAAGCGGCCCGAACATCACAAGTACGACCACGGTCACGCGCTGATCGTTGGCGGGCCTCCGGGACAGGGCGGCGCGGCGCGGCTGGCGGCACGGGGCGCGCTGCGCGTGGGCGCGGGGCTGGTGACGCTGGGCTGTCCCATGCGCGCGGTGACGGAAAACGCGGTGCAGTTGAACGCCATCATGGTGCGCGGACTGGACGGCACGCATGGTCTGGCAGAGGCGCTGGAGGACACGCGGATCAACGCGCTCTGCCTCGGGCCGGGGGTGGGCCTTGGTCCGGCGACGGGCGAACTGGTGAAGGTCGCGCTTCGGACGCAGCGGGGGACGGTGCTGGATGCCGACGCCCTCTCGCGGTTCCAGCGCGCGCCCGAGGCGCTGTTCGAGATGCTGCATGACCGCGTCGTGCTGACCCCGCATGGCGGCGAGTTCGCGCGGCTGTTTCCCGACCTGTCCGCGCAGATGAAGGACGGCACCCTGTCAAAGATCGACGCCTGCCGCGCGGCGGCGGCGCGGGCCGGGTGCGTGGTGCTCTACAAGGGGGCCGATACGGTGATCGCCTCGCCGGAAGGGATCTGTGCCGTGAATGCAGCGGTGCGTGAGCGCGCGGCGCCGTGGTTGGCGACGGGTGGGGCGGGCGATGTGCTGGCGGGGATCATCTGTGGACTTCTGGCGCGCGGAATGGCGGCCATGGCGGCGGCAGAGGCCGGGGCCTGGCTGCATGTGGAGGCGGCACGCGCCTTTGGTCCGGGTCTGATCGCCGAGGACCTGCCGGAGATGCTGCCACAGGTGTTTCGCGATCTCGGGCTTTGAGGGAGGCGCGTCGCGCGCAACATAGGCCCCACACCTAGGCTGCCCGGGCGTCCGACCACACCCGGTCCAGGACCAGATCGCGCCTTTCCTTCATCTTGATGAAAATACCTCGGAGGGGTCCGGGGAGGCAGAGCCTCCCCGCCTTTGGATGCCGCTCCGGTCTCAGGCGCTGGCGGTAACCATTGCGTTGGCCGCCAGCTCCAGTCCGTCGGCGTAGATGATCTGCGGCGTCTCGAACACCAGTTCGAACAGATGCAGGTCCTGCAGCCCCATGGGGCGGATGAAGTTGCCGTCGATCAGGCGGGCGACCGGCACCAGTGCATGGCTTGCGCCGAACAGCGCACTTGCGCGCCAGTCGCGGACAAGGATTTCCTGCGCGGCACAGAGCACGGCATCCTGTTCCGGCTTCTGGTTGCCCAGCGTTCCGGCGGCGATGCCCACTGCGGCCACGGTGCGGCGGAAGGGGCGCAGCGCCACGAGGCGGGCGGTTCCGGAGTTGCGCGAGATCACGCGGTCGCCGGGGGTGAGGTATTCCACGGGCAGTTGCCCGTCGAGGGTCAGCACCGTGGTGCCAAGGGGAAGCGCGTTGAGGGCCATGTCCGGCGCGAGATGGCGCACGGGCAAGCCACCCGCATCACGCGGGGCCTGTGTGTTTTTCATGGTGGCGTCCTGCTCTGGTTGCCTGTTTTTGTTTTTTCCATACATTCGGGTAAGACGCGGTTAATGTCACGGAATTTTTCCCCAGGTATCCCGATGGGTGGGGACATTTTCCACTCGCACCGGCGCGAGGGCTTTGCTAAGAGGCGCGTCACGGCCTTTGTGCGGGTGTGGCGAAATTGGTAGACGCACCAGATTTAGGTTCTGGCGCCGCAAGGCGTGGGGGTTCAAGTCCCTCCACCCGCACCACACTGAAAAGGTTGAGGTTTTCCCGCTTTTCCGACTGATGTTTTCGGCGGTCCGATGGTCATATCGGAGCGATGGAATGTGGTGTGGCTGGCTGGTCATTGCTGCGGCGCGGCGCTATTCACGCGCCGGAAATGCGGGGGCATCCGCGCCTTCGGATCGGTCACGAGGACACATTCATGCGTATGACACTGCTCGCTGCGCTTCTGGCCGGCACCGCTTCGATTGCCCAGGCAGAGACGTTTTATTTCTCGGCCATTCCGGACGAGGACCAGACCGCGCTGGTGGAGCGGTTCACCAAGGTGGCGGAATACCTTGAGGCCGAGCTGGGCGTCGATGTCGAATTCGTGCCGGTGAAGAACTACGGGGCATCGGTCACGGCGTTTCGCAATGACCAGATCCAGCTGGCGTGGTTCGGCGGGCTGACCGGCGTGCAGGCGCGGGTGTTGACGCCGGGCGCGAAGGCCATCGCGCAGGGCAAGGAAGACCCGCTGTTCGTGTCCTACTTCATCGCGCACACCGATACCGGGCTGGAGAAGTCCGATGATTTCCCGACGGGGATCGAAGGCATGTCCTTTACCTTCGGGTCGAAAAGCTCGACCTCGGGGCGGTTGATGCCCGAGTTCTACATCCGTGAAGAGGCGGGCAAGGCGCCGGAAGAGCTGTTCAGCCGCGTGGGTTTCTCGGGCGATCACAGCCAGACGCTGCGGCTGGTGGCTTCGGGTGCTTGGCAGCTGGGGGCGCTGAACTACGCGGTCTATGACAAGGCCGTGGCCGAGGGCGCGCCCGAGGTGGAGACGGCCAAGGTGATCTGGCAGACGCCGCCCTATCCCGATTACAACTGGACGATCCGCGGCGACGTTGATGCGCGCTTTGGCGAGGGGTTCTCGGACAGGGTGCAGGCGGCGCTGATCGGCATGGACGATCCCGAGCTGCTGGCGAGCTTCCCGCGCGAGGCCTTCATCCCGGCGGCGAGCGCGGATTTCCAGCCGATCGAGGACACGGCAAAGGCGCTGGGTCTGCTGGAGTGACAGCGGGCGGAACACCTTTGGCGCGGCTCGATGGCGCGCGTTTGGGGTATGGCGCGCGCATCGTCTTTGACGGTGTGACGCTGGACCTGCGCGCCGGAGAGCGGCTGGTGTTCCTTGGGCCCAGCGGCGCGGGCAAGTCGACGCTGCTGGGAGCTTTGTACGCGCGGTTGCAGGGCCGCGTGGCGCTGGTCCCGCAAGAGGCGGGGCTGGTGCCGCAGCTGTCGGTGGCGAAGAACGTCTACATGGGGCGGCTGGACGATTTCAGCGCGGCGCGGAACCTTGCGGCTTTGGTGAAGCTGCCGGGGGCGGCGGTGGGCGAGATTTCGGCCGTGCTGGAAGAGGTTGGCCTTGGTGCGTTGATGGCGCGGCGGGTCGAGGAACTTTCCGGCGGGCAGAAGCAGCGGACGGCGCTGGCGCGGGCCTTGTATCGCGGGGGTACGGTGTTGCTGGCGGATGAACCTGTGTCTGCGGTGGACGAGGCGCATGCAGAGGCGCTGTTGACGGCTTTGGGCGCGCGGTTCGGCACCTGTGTTCTGGCGTTGCATGATCTGGATTTGGCGCGCGGGTTCGCCACGCGGCTGGTGGGCGTACGGGCCGGGACGGTGCAGTTCGATGCCGCGCCCGAGGCCGTTTCCGACGACATGATCGGGCGGCTGTATGCGGCCTGAACGGCGATTGGGGCGCGGCGGGTTCGTGGCGCTGATGGCGCTGGCGGGGCTGTTTGCGCTGGTCTTTGCCGATCTGGAGGTGGCGTCGCACGATCCGTGGGACGTGCTGGCGCGGATGGGCGCGGGGCTGTTGCGCCCGGATTTCTCGGCTGTGGCCGATCTGGGCTGGGCGCTGGCCTGGACGGTGGCCTTTGCGCTGGTGGGCGTGGCGGTGGGTGCTTTGGCCGGGCTGCTGGCGGCGCCGTTTTACGGTGTGCGGGCGCTGCGCTGGCTGCTGATCGGGCTGCGGTCCGTGCACGAGGTGTTCTGGGCGCTGCTGTTGATGCAGGTCACGGGGATTTCGCCGCTGACCGGGGTACTGGCCATTGCGCTGCCCTATGCCGGGACCTTCGCCAAGGTCTTTGCCGAGTTGATCGAGGAGGCGGACAAGCGCCCTTTGTTGGCCTTGCCGCCCGTCGATCCGCTGTCGCGGTTCCTGTTTGCCCGCGCGCCGCTGGTGGCGCGGGAGGCGTGGAGTTACGTGTTGTACCGCGTCGAATGCGGGCTGCGGTCGAGCGCGGTGCTGGGTTTCATCGGGCTTCCGACGCTGGGGTTTCAACTGGATGCGTTCTTTCGCGTCGGTGACTACGGCGGCGTGGCGGCGGTGCTGATCCTCTACGTGGCGCTGGTGGCCAGCCTGCGGGTTTGGCTGCGGCTGGCGCTGGTGCCGGTCTGGCTGGTGGCAGCGCTGGCCGCGCTGTCGGTGATCGCCGTGCCGCCGATGGGGTCGGGCGCGCTGTGGCGGTTCCTGTCGCAGGACATCGTCCCCGCGCCGCTGCGGCGGGGCGAGGGGCTGGCGGGTCTGTGGGAGTGGCTTGCGGCGTTGCTGAGCGGGCAGGTCTGGCCGGGCCTGTGGACGACGCTGGTGGTCGGGCAACTGGCGCTGGTGCTGACCGGGGTGCTGGTCTTCTTTACTTTCGGGTTGGGGATCAGGCGGGTCTCGGGCTGGGCCGTGTGGCCCGCGCGGGGCGCGATGATCGTGGCGCGGACGATCCCGGAATACATGTTGGCTTATCTGTTTCTTCAGGTGCTGGGGCCGTCGATGCTGCCGGTGGTGCTGGCCTTGGCGATCCACAACGGGGCGATCATCGCGCATCTGATGGCGCGCGAGGCCGAGGGGCTGGGCCTGCGGGCGGATGCGCCTTCGGGGCTGACGCTTTGGGGGTGGGAGCTGGTGCCGCGGCTGTTCGGGCGCTTCGTGGCGCTGTGCCTCTACCGATGGGAGATGATCCTGCGCGAGACGGCGATCATGGGTTTGCTGGGCGTGGCGACGCTGGGGTTCTACCTGGATTCCGCGCTGGAGGCGCTGCGGATGGATGTGGCCATGGTGCTGGTGCTCTTCACCGCCCTGATGACCGCCTGTGTCGATGCGCTGTCGCGGTCGGTGCGGGCGCGGTTCGGGGCGGGCGCCTTGCGCGTCGGGCAGGCGGTGGGCTGTGTGCCGGAGGACCGCGACGCGGTCGTGGGACAGCCCCGATCGGTGTGATCGGGGCCAGTTTGATCCGGGCCAGCGTGATTTGGGCTGGGAAGGTCAGGCCAGCAGGGCCTCGACATGCGCGGGGCCGGTGGGGCGGATGCGCGTCGGGTTCAGCGCCTTGATCGAGTAGTAGCCGCGCGTGATGTGGTCCATGTTCACCGTCTCGCGTACGCCCGGCAGGGCGAGCATCGCCTTCATCTGCGCGGTGAGGCGCGGGTAGTCGGCGATCTGGGCGCGGTTGCACTTGAAGATGCCGTGATAGGCCGCGTCGAAGCGGATCAGGGTGACGAACAGGCGGATGTCCGTCTCGGTCACCTGCGGGCCAAAGACGAAGGGGCCGTCCATGGTGTCTTCGAGTTCGTCGAGCATGTCGAAGACGCCCGAGACCGCCTCGTCATAGGCCTGCTGCGAGGAGGCAAACCCGGCCTTGTAGACGCCGTTGTTCAGCTGGTCGTAGATGCGCGGGTTCAGGGCGTCGATCTTGTCCGCCAGCGTGTCGGGGTAGAGGCGCGGGGTCGGTGGTACGATGCCGTCAAAGGCGGTGTCGAACATGCGCACGATATCCGCGCTTTCGTTGTTCACCGGCGTGTCAGTGTGCGTGTCCCAAAGCACGGGAACGGTGGCGCGCCCGGTGAAGGACGGGTCGGCACGGGTGTACAGTTCGTGCATGTAGGCGGCACCGTGCAGCGGGTCGCTGTCGGCACCGTCGTAGCCGCCGAACTGCCAGCCCTGGTCGGTGAGCGTCGGGTTGACCACGGTGACGGGGATCACTTCGGTCAGACCTTTGAGCGCGCGGGCGATCAGGGTGCGCGAGGCCCAGGGGCAGATCAGCGCCACGTACAGGCGGTAGCGCCCGGCCTCGGCCTTGAACCCGCCGGTCCCGGTGGGACCGGCAGAGCCGTCGGGGGTGATCCAGTTGCGGAAGGACGAGGTTTGGCGCACGAAGCGGCCCTTTTCGTCGGCCTTTTGCACGGGTTGCCAGTCGGAGGTCCATTTGCCGTCTACGAGCATGTTATATCCTTTCAGATGGGAAGGAGCCCGTTGTCAGGCGTGAAAGACGAAGGAGCGCATGGACACGCTGCCAAGGTCGATGGCGTCGGTCATGAAGGTCAGGGTGTCCTTCGCGTCGGAGGCCCCGGCCACGGTCAGCGCGGGCAGGTAGTGGTCCACCGAAGGATGGGCCATGCGCAGGAGGCTCCCCAGTTTGGCCGGATCGGTGAGGGTCTTCAGGTCGCGCGCCTCGAGCCGGTCGGCAAAAAACGTGTCGAACTCGACCGCGAAGTCCTGCGGGCGGCCTCCCATGCGCATGGCGCGCAGGTTGTGGACCACGTTGCCCGAGCCAAGGATCAGCACGCCCCGGTCACGAAGATCGGACAGCGCCTTGCCGACCTCGAGCTGGTAATCCAGCCCCCGGCCCATGTCGATGGAGACCTGGAAGACCGGTACGTCGGCCTCGGGGTAGAGGTGCAGCAGCACGGACCATGCGCCGTGGTCGAGACCCCATGTGTCGTCCTCCTCGGCGTGGTGGGAGGCGAGCAGGGTGGTGACTTCGCGCGCCAGATCGGGCGCGCCGGGTGCGGGGTATTGCTGGGCAAAGAGCTCCTGCGGGAAGCCGTAGAAGTCGTGGATCGTCTTCGGCAGCTTCGACACGTCGACCAGCGTGGTGCCGCGTGTCATCCAGTGGGCCGAGACGACGAGGATGGCACGGGGGCGCGGCAGGGCGCGGCCCAGTTCGGACCAGGCCTGCGCATAGGCGTTGTCCTCGATGGCGTTCATCGGAGAGCCGTGGCCGAGAAAGACCAGCGGCATCCGGTCGGTGGGCGCGAAGCGGTCGCGCAGGGTGGCGAGTTCGGTGGCGATGCTCATGGCGTGTCTCCTGTTGCGTTGAGGCGAAGATAGGGCTTGCGTATCGGGAATGATATGGGGAGTTTGTTGAATGACTTTCCTCGTTTTGTTCGGAATGACGCATGGATCTGGTGGATGAACTGAAGGCCTTCGTGGCGACGGCGCAAAGCGGATCGTTCACGGCGGCGGCGGCGCAGCTGGGGGTGTCGAACCGGCTGACCTCGAAATACGTGGCGGAGCTGGAGACGCGGCTGGGCGTGCGGCTGTTGCAGCGCACGACCCGCAGGGTGGGGCTGACGCCTGCGGGGGAGGACCTGCTGGCGCGGGTGCCCGCTGTGCTGGAGGATCTGGAGGAGGTGCTGGGCAGCGTGACCGAGGGCTCTCAGGGGCTGTCGGGCATGGTGCGGGTGTCGGCCCCGGTGACCTTTGGCGAGGTCTGGGTGGGCGCGATGCTGGGGCGGTTCGCGCAGGCGCATCCCGGCGTCACGGTGGACCTGCGGCTGAGCGATGCCTTCACCGACCTTGCCAGCGAGGGGATCGACCTGGCCTTTCGCATCGGCACGTCGGACGTGTTGTCGCTGAAACAGAAGCGGCTGGGCGCGTTCCAGTCGGTGCTGGTGGCTTCGCCGGGGTATCTGGCGGCCCATGGTACACCGCAGCGGATCGAGGATCTGGTCGAGCATGCCTGCATCCTCGATACCAACCGACGCCGTTCGCGGCGCTGGTCGTTCGTGCGCGACGGCGTTGCCGTCGACATGGATGTTCAGGGGCGGTTCATGGTGAACTCTGCCCGCGCGGTGGTGGCGCTGGCCGAGGCCGGGCTGGGCATCGCGCTGGTGCCGCGCTTTGCGCTGGGCGAGACTTTGGAGACGGGGCGGCTGGTCACCGTTCTGCCGGGCAGCGAGGCGGAGAGCGGGCCGATCAGTGCCATCTACCTTGAAGGCCGGGCCTTGCCGCGCAAGATCCGCGCGCTTATCGACTTTGCCGCCGAGGACATCCGGCAGAGCGGTATGCTGTAACAGGCCGGGGATCGGGGCCGACCCGGACCCGTTTACACGTTCTTAACTAAATTTGCGGAATGATCTGGGGACTTGGCCCGAGGCGCATTCGACCGGTCACGTCTGACGGGTATTTTTCACGTCACGAATGGCGTCTCTGTCCGGACTGGACCAGTAGTCGTGAAGCCACCATGAAGGGGCCGAAGTGATGTACGCCGCGCTCAAATCGTTACCCAAGGTCGCCTCCTGTCCGGAGGGCACATCCGGGTGCACGTCCCTTCAGGACCTGAGCGATGCGATGGTTCTTGCCGCCGGGGCCGTGGGCTGCTGCATCACGATGGATGGCTGCCGTGCGTCGGCCTGTTCGTGGTCGGAGATGGACAGCGACAGCCCGAGGATGGCCGTGCGGCTGCGGATGTTCGCCTGCGCGATGCTGGGACGCGGCGATCAGGACACCGCGGAGGGCTTCGAAACCCGCCCCGTCCGGTCCCAGGGCAACGTCTATCAGATGAAGGGGCTGCACTTGCGCGGTCAGGGCGTGCAACGCTCTGCCGCGGTGACGCTGTTGTATCGCGGGGACGATGGCGGGACGGAGCCGTCGACGGACGCGCGGCTGTCAGGTGTTCTGCCGCTGATGCAGAACGCCGTATCCCATCTGATGCGGAGCGTGTCCAAGGAAGGCGATGTCGAACGGCTGGAACGCCAGTGTGTCTCGCTGACGCGGGCATTGCACACCGATATGACGACCGGGCTGCTGACCGAGAATGCCTTTCGGGAGCGTGTCGGGCGGGAACTGGACGCGGGCAAGGATCGACAACACGCGCTGGTTCTGCTGGACGTCTTTCACCTTACGAACCTTCTGGCCCTCTTCGACCGCACGTTTGTCGGGCAATTCCTGAAGCATGTGTCGGTCGCGCTGGTCGAGGCCCTGCCGGAGGGGGCGGTTGCAGGGCAGATCCGGGAAGGGGAACTGGCGGTGCTGGTTCCCTTGGAACACGAAGGAAAGGCGGCCCTGCGGCATGCGCTGGCGCTGTGCCGGGGGGCGGTTCAGAGCGGGGCAAGGGCCATGGGGCGCCCGGACCTGGGGCGGGTGAGCATTGGCGTGTGCACCTGGCCGGACATGGCGGCCACCTTGCCGGAGCTGTTCGACCGCAGCCGGGCGGCTTTGCGCGCGGCGCGGGCGACGGGGCGCGATCAGCAGGGGCGCAATCAGTCTGTGTTTTACGAACCGGAGCTTTCCGCCCGTTTCGGGCAGGGGCAGATCAGGGACGTGTTCGGACAAGCGGTGTCGCATGACCGCATACGCCCGTATTTCCAACCGATGGTGGATCTTGCCACTGGGGCGTGCCGGGGCTTCGAGGTGCTGGCGCGCTGGGAGGCGGAGGACGGGTCGACCCTGACACCGGAGAATTTCCAGGAAGTCTTTCGCGATCACCGCACTGCAGAGGCGCTGACGCAGCTGATGCTGCGGCAAGGCCTGGAACGCTTTGCCGAATGGAAGGCACGGGTCGGGACGGCGCAGGGCGCGCGTCTTGCGGTCAACCTGACAGCCTACGATCTGACCCGTCCCGGGTTTGTCGGTCTCGTGGAGGGACTCTTGCGCGAGGTGGGGCTGGGCTGGACGGACCTGTCGCTGGAGGTGACGGAAACCGTCATCCTCGGGGATCGCAAGGGGCAGATTTTCCGGTCGCTGGACAGGCTGCGCAGCCTGGGGGCGACGGTTGCGATGGACGATTTCGGCACCGGGTACGGCAGTTTCCAGCATCTGCGGGACTGGCCCATCGACACGCTGAAGATCGACCGGGACTTTGTCCGCCGACTCGGAGACAGCCCGAGGGACGCGGCGGTGGTTCGGGCGATCCTCGGGCTCGCGCAGGGATGCGGCATGACGACCGTGGTCGAGGGCATCGAGACGGAGGCGCAATTGGCGGAGGTGCGCGGCATGGTTGACGTGCGCGAGGGGGTGCTTGCGCAGGGCTACCTGTTTGCACCGCCGATGGCTCCTGACGATCTGATCTCGGCACCGGGGGGCTATCAGCCTGCACTGAGCCTGTGCAGCGCGCCGAACGATTGCCTCGCATGAGGGCAGGGCGCGCGCAGGCCCCGGCAGTTCCGGGGCAGGAGCTGGACCGGGCTGCCGTCATCGGTCTAGCCTGCGCGCGGGACAGGACACCGGAGGAACCATGCGGCAGTTTGCAGTTCTCTTGGCGTGGATGGTGAGCGCGGTTTGCGCGGTGGCGGCAGAGGGGCAGAGCGCACCAACCGGGTCGTGCGGAGGGGCGGTTTCCCCAGCCCGACCGATTCACCCCGGCTGCCTGCGGGCGATATCCCGGCAGACCGATGCGACGGGCGGCGTGGGGCTACGCCGGGCCGAGATGCTGTATCAGGCCGCGTTGCACACGCCTGCTGTCGCCACGGAGGTCGAACCGGTCGAGCCCTTCCGCTGCACCGTGCGCCAGGCCGAAAACGTCCGGGTCATCGACCTGACGGCCAAGGTCAGTATCCGGGACAGCGCCGGGCCCGACGCGCCGGTCGTGGCCGAGGCGGCGAAGTTCCAGAGCCTTGAAGTGGTTAGCGGAAATGCGGCCCTGGTGGGTGAACAGTCGCGCCGCCGCGTCTGTGCGCAGGCCTGCCGTGGATACAATGATGCGCTTTATCGCAGGGATGCTCCGCTGGCCTGGGCGCGTGACCGTCATACGGTCGCAAGCTGCCTCGCGCAGAACGTCCTGTGGTGGAACGTCAGGCTGCCGGACGGGCGCGTGGGCTGGGCTTCGGCAAAGTACCTTCGGTAGCCGCGAAAGCCGTTCCAAATCGGCTTGCACTGTTGGGTTTCGGACAATAGAAGGTGCCAAATTCAATTGCGCCCCCTTTGTGGGGCGCGTCTTCATTCGAGGGAAGAGACGATGCAGGTCACCGAGACGCTGAACGAAGGCCTCAAGCGCGGCTACGCCATCACCGTGACGGCGGCTGAGCTGGAGGAAAAGGTTGCTGCCAAGCTGAAGGAAGCGCAGCCGGACATCGAGATGAAGGGCTTCCGCAAGGGCAAGGTCCCGATGGCCCTGCTGAAGAAGCAGTTCGGCGCGCGTGTCATGGGTGAAACCATGCAGGAAGCCATCGACGGTGCCATGAACGATCACTTCGAGCAGACCGGCGATCGCCCGGCGCTCCAGCCCGAGGTCAAGATGACCAACGAGGACTGGAAAGAAGGCGACGACGTGCATGTCGAGATGTCCTACGAGGCGCTTCCGGCGATCCCCGAGGTCGACCTGTCTTCCGTGGAGCTGGAAAAGCTGGTGGTGAAGGCCGACGACGAGTCGGTGAACGAGGCGCTGGCCAACCTGGCCGAGACCGCCAAGGATTTCGAAACCAAGGACGGCGCGGCCGAGGACGGTGACCAGGTGGTGTTCGACTTCCTGGGCAAGGTCGACGGCGAGGCCTTCGACGGCGGCGCCGCCGAGGATTACCCGCTGGTGCTGGGCTCCGGCTCGTTCATACCGGGCTTCGAGGATCAGCTGATCGGTCTGAAGGCCGGTGACGAGAAGAACGTCGAGGTGACCTTCCCCGAGGAGTACGGTGCAGAGAACCTGGCCGGCAAGCCCGCCGTGTTCGAGTGCAAGATCAAGGAAGTGAAGGCCGCCAAGGCTGCCGAGATCGACGACGAGCTGGCGAAGAAGTTCGGCGCCGAGGATCTGGAAGCCCTGAAGGGCCAGATTCGTGAGCGTCTGGAAGCCGAGTACACCGGCGCGGCGCGTCAGGTGATGAAGCGTGGCCTGCTGGACAAGCTCGACGCGCTGGTGTCCTTCGACCTGCCGCCGACCCTGGTCGAGGCCGAAGCCAACCAGATCGCACATCAGCTGTGGCACGAAGAGCACCCGGAGGTGCACGACCACAACCACGACGCCATCGAGCCGACGGAAGAACACACCAAGCTGGCCGAGCGCCGCGTGCGTCTGGGCCTGCTGCTGGCCGAGCTGGGTCAGAAGGCCGAGGTCCAGGTGACCGACCAGGAGATGACCCAGGCGATCATGATGCAGGCGCGTCAGTACCCGGGTCAGGAGCGTGCCTTCTTTGACTTCGTGCGTCAGAACCAGCAGATGCAGCAGCAGCTGCGCGCGCCGATCTTCGAAGACAAGGTCATCGACCACATCGCTTCGCAGGCTCAGGTCACCGAGAAGGAAATCTCGAAGGATGAGCTTCAGAAGGCCGTCGAGGCGTTGGACGAGGAATAATCGGTCCTGGGGCGCAGGCTGCTGCGCCCCGACCGTGAACGTGACAGGAGCCGCCCCGAGGGGCGGCTCCTTTGTTTTTGGAGAGAGACGGAGAAAATTGCGGGGCCTAGCTGGCGGCGCGGAAATCGTCATATCCGCCGCTGCCGCTGGTTTCGACAGTGAAGAAATCGACCTCGGCCACAAGGTCCTGTGCGCCTTGCATCAGCTGTCGGCCGGACTCGCCGGTCTGCTGGACCATCGCGGCATTCTGTTGCGTCACCTGATCCAGCTGCGAGACGGACGAGTTGATCTCGGACAGGGTCTGGCTTTGCTCCTTCATGCCGCTGGCGATGTCCTGCACGCGATTGGAGATGGTGGTGACACCTTCGAAGATCTTCTGGAATTCCGTGTTGGCACGACCGACAAGGTCGGAGCCCTCGCTGACGTTTTCGGAACTGGATTGGATCAGCGTCTTGATCTCGTTGGCGGATTCGGAACTGCGCTGGGCGAGGGCGCGGACCTCTGAGGCGACGACCGCAAAGCCGCGACCGGAATCGCCAGCGCGGGCGGCCTCGACCCCGGCGTTGAGGGCAAGGAGGTTCGTCTGGAAGGCGATCCCCTCGATCACGGCGATGATCTGGGAAATCTGTCCCGAGGATGCCTCGATCTTTTCCTTGGCGCCGGTCAGGCTGGAGACGAGGTCGCGCCCCCCCTCGGCCGCGGAACGGGTCTGGGTCGCAACGCTGTAGACATCATTGGCGGAGGCTGCGGCGGTACGGGCCGTGGAGGTCAGTTGATCGACGGCGGCGGCGGTCTGTTCCAGCGTGGCCGCCTGCGTTTCGGTGCGGCGGGAGAGGTCATTCGTGGTGTCCAGAATTTGCGAGGCGGTGGTCTTTACGCTGCCGGAGACCTGTTTGACGTTCAGGACCATCTCGGACAGGTGATTGAGGGTGCTGTTGAAGACTTCCCCCAACAGGTTGATGTCCTGATCGGCGCAAGGTGCGACCTGCTGCGTAAGGTTTCCCCGGCTGAGGGCACGCAGCGATTCGGCGAGGCCATTGATGGCCAGCTGGCGTTCCGTGATGTCGGTTGCGATCTTGATGACGCGACGGATGACGCCGCCGGCATCCACAACCGGGCAATAGGTCGCCTGGATGTAGATCGGTTCGCCGTCCTTGCGGATCCGCATGTACTGGCTGGTAAAGGTTTCGCCCGCGGCAAGCCTGCGCCAGAAGGCGTGGTATTCATCGGACTCCGCATAGTCCGGGTCCACGAACATCCTGTGATGCTGGCCTTCGATCTCCGCCAGGGAATAGCCGAGAGCGACCAGAAAGTTTTCGTTGGCAAAAAGGATTTCGCCCGAGGGTTTGAAATGGATGACCGCTTGGGAGTTTTCGATGGCGTTCAGAAGATCCAGCTTCTCGTACCGGCGCCCGATCCCTTCCTCGACCGGGCGGGTTTTCCGGAAAAAGTTCATCCATCTCGCTCCTGTGACACGTCTTGCCGACAGGCTTAGAGGCAGAAGTTTAACGGTACATGACCACCGGGTCATTTCCGCCGGGCAGAGTCCTCTGAATTGTCCTTTTATTGAGCGCGAAAAGTTTTCAGGGGCCATGAGAAAAGGGCCGCCACGCAAGGTGACGGCCCTTTGTATGTCGATGTGGCGGAGGATCAGTCCTCGTCGCCCTCGGATGCGCGCGGTGCCGGTGCATCGTCGTCGTCGTCGCTGGCTGCGCCACCGATGTCGTCGAACAGCTGCGACACTTCGAATTCGGCCTGTGCCTCTTCTTCGGCTGCCAGTTCCTGGATCGACTTGCCGGACTGCTGGAGTTCGGCTTCTTCCGGGGAACGTGCAACGTTCAGGGAGATCACGGCCATGACTTCGGGGTGCAGGTGCACTTCGACTTCATGCAGGCCGAGTTCCTTGATCGGCTGGCGGATGACGACCTGCTTGCGGTCGATCGAGAAGCCGCCCTCGGTCGCCACGATGGCGGCGTCGCGGGTGGTCACGGAACCGTAGAGGTTGCCGCCGTCCGATGCGGAACGGATCACGACGAACTGCTGACCATCCAGACGCTCGGCCAGGGCCGCTGCTTCTTTCTTGGTCTCCAGGTTACGCGCTTCGAGCTGCGCTTTTTGCGCTTCGAAGTTGGCGATGTTTTCCTTGGAGGCGGTCAGAGCCTTGCCCTGCAGCAGCAGGTAGTTGCGTGCGTAACCGGGCTTGACGTCGACGACGTCGCCCATCTGGCCCAGCTTGGCCACGCGCTCGAGAAGGATAACTTGCATTGTCAGGTTCTCCTTACTTCACGGCGTAGGGCAGCAGGGCGAGGAAGCGGGCGCGCTTGATGGCGCGGGCCAGTTCACGCTGCTTCTTTGCCGAGACGGCGGTGATGCGGGACGGAACGATCTTGCCGCGCTCAGAGATGTAGCGCTGCAGGAGACGGGTGTCCTTGTAGTCGATCTTGGGTGCGTTGTCGCCCGAGAAGGGGCAGACCTTGCGGCGGCGGAAAAACGGTTTTGCAGCCATTGTCTATACTCCTTGCTTCAGGGATCAGTCGCGGGGACGACGCTCGCGGCGCTCGCCACGGTCGTCTTTCTTCTGCATCTGGACGGAGGGACCATCCTCGTGTGCGTCGACCTTGATGGTCAGGACGCGCATCACGTCGTCATGCAGGCGCATCAGGCGTTCCATTTCCTGAACAGCCGCCGACGGTGCGTCGGACTTCAGGAAGGCGTAGTGGCCCTTGCGGTTCTTGTTGATCTTGTAGGCCATGGTCTTCACGCCCCAGTACTCGGACTCGACGACCTTGCCGCCATTGTCCGAAAGAACGGTGCTGAAGTGTTCCACCAGGCCTTCGGCCTGCGCGTTGGACAGGTCCTGACGCGAGATAAAGACATGCTCGTACAGCGGCATGTGCTCTCCATTTCTATCAAGGCGCGTTTCAAAGGCCGGGCTGAACCTTCCGCGCCCGTGCCACGAGACTCCGCGCGGATGAATCGATCTTGCGGAAGGAAGGCTCCGTATACACGGAATCGGCTGGCCCGCAAGGCGTTTGCTGCCTTGTCCGTGACGGCGTGAGATTGCCGCATCGCTGCCCAATTCCGGTCGGTTTTGGCGCGCAGGGTCGGGGCAAGGTTAACAGAACGTTGAAAAGGATGACAGCATGACCGCAGCGACGCGCAGGATCGAGGACAGTCTGGCGAGCCGTCCGGTGGTGCCCATGCAAACGCTGGTGGTGCGGTTCTTCCTGATGTGCGTGGGGTTCGGGCTGACCATGTCGGCCTTCGGCATCTGGATGGTAGGGAGCTCGCATGGTGCGTCCGACATGATGCTGATGAAGCTGGGCGTGTCCCTGTTCATGCTCATCACCGGGATGTGCATGATTACCGTCGCCAAGAACGGCGAGGCCTGAGGGGTTCTGTTCGCATTCCAACAGACCCTGTTGGATAAGGCGGAATTGAGTGCGTTGGTGCGCAAAGTATCTATGGGTCATCCAAAGAAAACAAACGGGATGACACCAATGAAATCCGCACTCTTCGCCGCAGCGCTGGCGCTTGCACCGATGACCGCCGTCGCGGGCGAGGCCTATGTTCTGGACTCGTCGCACAGCCAGATCCTGTTCACCTACAACCACCTGGGCTTCTCCACGGGCATGGGCATGTTCTCGGGCTTCGAGGGCACCATCGACTGGGACAAGGAAGATCCGGCGGCATCGTCGGTCGAAGTGTCCTTCCCGGTGAAGTCGATGCTGACCGGCTGGCAGGAGCGGTTCGACCACTTCATGTCCGATGACTTCTTCGGCGCGACGGACGACGAGATGGTGACCTTCACGTCGACCGCGATCGAAGTGACCGGCGAGAACACCGCCAACATCACCGGCGACCTGACCCTGAACGGCGTGACCAAGTCGGTCGTTCTGGACGCCAAGCTGAACCAGCAGGGCGATCACCCGATGGCGGGCAAGCCCTGGGCGGGCTTCGACGCGACCACCACGCTGGTGCGTTCGGACTACAACCTCGGCATGTTTGCCCCCTACGTCAGCGACGAGGTCGAGGTGACGATCTCGGTCGAGGCGATGAAGGCCGAATAAGGTTTTCGGTTTCGCAACCAATGAAGGGCTCGCCGCTGGCGGGCCCTTTTGCGTTGAAACAAATGCTCGGGATTACGCGGCTTGGTCGCCCCCATTTGCGCCGCATTGCGGGGCGAGTCTGTGCGCCACGAAAGGCACAGACGATGTTCGATATCATTCCCGGGGGTGGCGGCGGTTGGCGGCTGGTCGACCCGCGCCCCATCAAGGCCATGGCACCTTATACATTCTTTACGCCGTCCGAGGCTGAGCTGGAGGCGCTGCGCATGGGCGACAGCGTGCATCTGGCTTTTGCGCCGGACAAGGCGCTGGAAGGCGAGGCGGAGCGGTTGTGGGTCCGGATAGAGGACCGCTCTGGTCCGATCTGGCAAGGCGCGGTCGAGGATGGCCGCGAGAGCTTGCCGGGGCTGGAGGCCGGGAGCGCGGTGAGTTTCCACCCCTGGCATGTGGTTGCGGTGCGCGAATGCCGTGTGGACGGGCTGGAGGAGGAGGCACGGTACTTTGCGCGCGCTCATATCGACCCACGCTTGCTGACCGGCGAGGTGCTGCTGGGCGCTTTGGAGCGTCGTGACGAGGTTGGCCAGTCGGCGCGGCGCGGGGTCTATGCGGACACCGGGTGGTTTGCGTTTGGCGATGACGACCTGCGCCCCGATGCCATGGCAATGCATTATGGCCCGATCGGGCTGGTGCTGAACATCGATGACAGCATGATGCCATTGCTGCGCGCCCCGTATGGGACGCGCATCGAGAGGTGGCAGGGAGGTTGGCGCCGGGTGGCGCTGTAGCCCCTAGTTGGCGCGCTGCGCCGTGAGGGTCACATCGACGGTCACGTCAAAGCCCAGCTGTGCGGGGTCCGACATGCTGTCGCCGATGCCGTAGGCCCGGCGGTCGAGGGTGGCCTGTCCGGTCATGGTGGCCGTGTCACCTGCGACGTCGAGCGTGAAGGGGAGCGTGACGGCCGCCTCGGTGCCCTTGAGGGTCAGGGTGCCGTCGGCGGTGTAGCCTGTTTCCGTGCGCGTGATGGGCGCGGTGAAGGTTGCCGTGGGATGGGTTTCCGCGTCAAAGAAATCCGCGCCGAGCGCCTGCTTTGTCACGCTGCCAAGGGTCAGCGAGGGGATGGCGATCTGCACGGTGACATTGCCCTTTTCGCCAAGGCCTTCGCTGTCGTCAAAGGTGATGTCGGCGGTCCAGTCGGCAAAGCTGCCCTCGACCGTCTTGCCGAACTGCTGGACGGACAGGGCGAGCGTGCCCTCGGTCACTTGCCAGTCGCTTTCGACCTGTTCCAGGGCCGCGGCCTGGGGGGCCTCGTCGTGCGAGAAGAGGCCGCCCGCATAGGCCGTGCCAAAGGCGGCCAGCCAGATGGCGAGCGCGGCGAGGGGCGCAGCGGCGTGGTGTGGGGCCGGGCGGTTGCCTGCCTCGGTCGCGCCGAACCACATGCGGCGCAGGGTGGCGTCGCGGTCGATGACGTGGTGCTTCAGCGCGCCCGCGATGTGCAGCGCGATTGTTCCGGTTAGCACCCATTGCAGCAGCCAGTGCGCGGTGGCGAAGGTCTCGGCCAGTGCGGGGCTTTTGGGGACAAGCGGCAGGTTCTGGCCCAAGGGTCCCCAGATCGGGGCGAAGCCGTCGGTGGCGGCGTGTTCGATCCAGCCCGAGAGGGGGACAAGCACGAGGGAGCCGTAAAGCAGCCAGTGGACCAGCTCGGCGGCGAAGGTTTCGGCCTTGCGGTCGGGATGCAGGGCGACGGGCTTGGGCTGGAAAATCGCCCAGGCGATGCGGGCGAGAGCCACGAAGAAGATCGCAACGCCCAGCGTCTTGTGGATCGAGAAGAGGGTGGCCTTGTAGGCCAGGTCCTCGGCGGTGGCATAGGGCGCGTCGGAGGCGATCAGACCGAGGGGGATCATCACGAGGATGCCGAGGGCGATCAGCCAGTGGAAGGTCTTGGACACGGTGCCATAACGGCGGGCGGTGTTGGTGAGGGGCATGGGGTCGCTCTTTGATCTGTTGCACCAGACCTAGCGGAATGCTGCGGCTGCACCAATCTTCACGCGCGCACAGGTGGCGTGCGCTATGCGTTGCGCGCGCGCGGCTGGCGCGCTAAGGGCGTTCCCCAAGGACAAGACATGAAGGAGAGGGCCATGAGCCGCGCATTCATCTTCCCGGGGCAGGGTGCTCAGACCATTGGCATGGGGCGTGACCTGGCCGAAGCCTATCCGGCGGCGAAGGCTGTCTTTGACGAGGTGGACGCCGCTCTGGGCGAGAACCTGTCGGGGCTGATCTGGGAAGGCGACATCGAGACGCTGACCCTAACGGCCAATGCGCAGCCGGCTCTGATGGCGACCTCGATCGCGGCGCTGCGGGCGCTGGAAGCCGAAGGCGTGACGGTTAAGGCGGCGGCCTATGTCGCGGGCCATTCGCTGGGCGAATATACTGCGCTGACGGCGGCGGGCGCTTTGACGGTGAGTGACGCGGCGCGGCTGCTGCGCAAGCGCGGGCAGGCGATGCAGGCGGCGGTCCCGGTGGGACAGGGTGCCATGGCGGCGGTGCTGGGGCTGGACCTGGACGGCGTGCGCGCCGTGGTGGCCGAGGCCGCGCAGGGCGACGTGCTGGCGGCGGCCAACGACAATGACCCGGCGCAGGTGGTGATCTCCGGTGCCAAGGCGGCGGTGGAGCGCGCGGTGGATGTGGCCAAGGCGGCGGGTGCCAAGCGCGCGCTGTTGCTGCCGGTGTCCGCCCCCTTCCATTGTGACTTGATGCAGCCCGCTGCCGATGTGATGGCGGAGGCGCTGGACGACGTGGAAATCCGCGCGCCCAAGGTGCCGTTGGTGGCCAACGTGCGCGCCGCGAGCGTGACGGACGTGACCCTGATCCGCGCGCTGCTGGTGGAGCAGGTCTGCGGGTCGGTGCGCTGGCGCGAGTCGGTGGAATATATGGTGGGCAAGGGCGTGACCGAGTTCTGGGAAATCGGCGCGGGCAAGGCGCTGTCGGGCATGGTGCGCCGCATCCACAAGGACGCAGGCGTGCGCAACGTCGGCACGGCGGCGGATGTAAAAGCAGCTGTCGAGGCATTCAACGCCTGAGGGGCGGCGCGATTTTTCTGCGAAAAATCGTCCCCCGCGCGTGGGGACGGACGCGAGATTGGAGAGAGACATGTTTGATCTGACGGGAAAGAATGCCCTTGTCACCGGCGCTTCGGGTGGCATTGGCGGCGAGATTGCCAAGGCGCTGCATGCGGCGGGGGCCACCGTGGGCCTGTCCGGCACGCGCGTGGAGCCGCTGGAGGCTCTGGCTGCCGAACTGGGCGACCGCGCTCATGTGCTGCCCTGCAACCTGTCCGACGCCGAGGCCGTGAACGCGCTGCCGAAGCAGGCCGCCGAGGCCATGGGGTCGGTCGACATCCTGGTGAACAACGCGGGCATCACCCGTGACAACCTGTTCATGCGCATGTCCGAAGAAGAGTGGGCCAGCGTGCTGGAGGTGAACCTCACCTCGACCTTCCGCCTGTGCAAGGGCGTGTTGCGCGGCATGATGAAGGCGCGTTGGGGCCGCATCGTCAACATCTCCTCGGTGGTGGGTGCGACCGGCAACCCGGGGCAGGGCAATTATGCCGCCGCCAAGGCCGGGATGATCGGCATGTCCAAATCGCTGGCCTACGAGGTTGCTTCGCGCGGGATCACGGTGAATGCCGTGGCACCGGGATTCATTGCCACGGCGATGACCGACAAGCTGAACGACGACCAGAAGGCCGCGATCCTCGGGCAGATCCCGGCGGGCCGCATGGGAAGCCCGGAGGAAATCGCGGCCGCCGTGCTGTACCTGGCCAGCGCCGAGGCCGGTTACGTGACGGGCGCCACGCTGCACGTCAACGGCGGTATGGCAATGCTGTAACGCGCCTGGGCGGCCTGCTGCAGAGCGGCGTGGGAAAGCATTTGCCATCCCTCGCGCCTGTGTTATAGGCCGCTCAGATTTCAGTCCGGAACGCGGGGTCGCGGGCCGGTTTGGGGGCTTCCCCCGAGTGATCGAGCCGCCCGTCCCGGGCACGAAACGTCCGCCAACGGGTCGGGCACATCTGGGCGCAAGCCCTTGGACTTGTGAGGAAAAGACTATGAGCGACATCGCAGATCGCGTGAAGAAGATTGTTGTCGAGCACCTGAGCGTCGAAGAGGACAAGGTTGTCGAGTCGGCATCCTTCATCGACGACCTCGGCGCGGACTCGCTGGACACCGTCGAGCTGGTCATGGCCTTCGAAGAAGAGTTCGGCATCGAGATCCCGGATGACGCAGCCGAGACCATCCAGACCTTCGGCGACGCGGTGAAGTTCATCACCGAAGCGCAGTAATTCGTTTTCCCTGAGGGGAAGGCAGGCGGCGGTCCCGATGGGGCCGCCGTTTTCTTTTGTCCGACCGGCGCGCGGGTGGCGTGGTCTGAGGCCTCCGGCGGGAGATATTTGAACCAAGGAGAAGCAGGGGCGTCAGGCGAAGGGATCGTCGTCGGGGTTGTCGTCCCAGACATATTCCGCGATGCGCGCAATGTGGCAGGCGGTCTTCTGGTCGTGCAGGTGTGCGACGAAGCCCAACGCCATGTCGGTTCCGGCGGAGACGCCGGAAGAGGTAAAAACGGACCCGTCCGCGACCCAGCGGGCGCGTCTTTGCCAGCCGATGTCGAGGTCCCTGGTGTGGTCCACAACCCAGTCGAACAGCATCTTGTTCGTGGTGGCCTTGCGCCCGGTCAGGATGCCTGCCTGCGCCAGGAAATAGGCGCCGGTGCAAACCGAAAGCGTGTATTGCGCCTGTTTCGACGCCTCCCGGATCCAGGGCAGCATGGCGCTGTCATCGACCTCTCCCGGTTTGCGGCAGCCGGGGACCAATAGCACGTCGCAGTCGAGGGCCGCATCGAAATCCGCGTCTGGCTGTGTGCGCGGGCCGCCCGTTCCCGCAACGGGGTGTAGGGTCTGGGCGACCAGCTTCAGCTTGAAGGCCGTGGGGCCGATGCCGAACATTTCGAGGGGCCCGTACAGGTCGAGCAATTCGAAGCCGGGATAAATCAGGGCAGAGAGTTTCATGGCGAATCACCTTTTGGTTGAATTCGGCCATTAGGCGCTTTGCCAGTTCGGCGAGCAAGGAAAAGGGCGCCGCGAGGGCGCCCTTTGCGATGGTCACGTGAGGTGCGCAGCCATTACGGTGATACGCACCGGACAGTGGATCAGCCGTCGAAGTCGACCTGTTCGACCAGCTTCAGTGCCTCGCTGCGGTGGCCTGCGATTTCCATCAGGTTGGTCTCGTCCGCCGTGAAGGTGCCCCAGCCCTTGACCAGGTCGTCGGCCTCGGCGCCCGGTGCGATGGGGTATTCGTAGTTGGCGGAGGCATAGACCTTCTGCGCCTCGGGGGAGACGAGGAATTCCATCATCTTCAAGGCGTTGTCGTGGTTGGGCGCGTTGGCAGCCATGGCGACGCCGGAGATGTTCACATGCGTGCCGGAGCCTTCGAATGTCGGGAAAAGCACGTTGACCGAGTTGGCCCATTCCACCTGCTCGGGGTCGCTGAGCATCTGGCCCATGTAGTAGGTGTTGCCGAGCGAGATGTCGCATTCGCCCGCCCAGATCGCCTTGACCTGCGCGCGGTCGTTGCCCTGCGGCTTGCGGGCGAGGTTGGATTTGACGCCTTCGATCCAGGTCTTGGTGTACTCTTCGCCGTGGTGGGCGATCATCGCCGACACCAGACCGATGGTGTAGTCATGCGTGCCGGAGCGGGTGCAGATGCGGCCTTTCCACTTGGGGTCGGCGAGGTCCTCGTAGGTGGTCACCTCGGAGGGATCAACGCGGTCCTTGGAGGCATAGACGATGCGCGCGCGGGTGGTCAGGCCCCACCAGTTGCCATCGGGATCGTGGTATTGCGCGGGCACGTTGGCCGACAGCACGTCGGAGGTGACGGGCTGGGTCACGCCGGCGTCGACCAGCGAGGCGAGGCGGGCGATGTCCACCGTGAACATCAGGTCGGCGGGGGAGCGGCGGCCTTCGGCCTGCAGACGCTCGACCATGCCCTTCTCGAGGAAGGCGACGTTGACCTTGATGCCCGTCGCCTCGGTGAAGGCGTCGGTCAGCGGGGCCAGCAGTTCGGGCTGGCGGTAGGAGTAGACGTTGACCTCTTGCGCGAGGGCCGGAGCGGCGAGCGCGGCAAGGGTCAGGGCGGTTGTGGCACGCAGGAACATGGGGGTCTCCTCGGACGTCGATGGGCGTTTGCACGCCGTGTTTGCGGGCCCTGTAAACCTGACTGATTTGCTCGGGTCAATACCCGAGTTATTTGATCGGTGATTTGTCGCCCGCCGATCCTTGCGCGCCTCAGAGGCAGGCGGCGTCGACGCCGAGGGCGCAGGCCCCGGCCAGGGTCGACAGCACGTCGGGCAAGGCGGAGGCGGGGATTTCCTCTGCGGCCACCATCAGGGCGAGGTTCTCGCAGGCCGGGCGGCTGCCCCCGGCACAGCCCTGTTCGTAGAAACCGGCGGCAAGGGCCGTGTCCTGTGGCAGGATGGTGCCGGTGTAATGCAGGTAGCCCATGTTGGCGCAGGCCCGGAAATAACCGTCCGCGCAGCTGGTCTCGATCAGGGCGACCCCTTCGGCGCGGGTCGCATCCGAGCCGTCGCCCGCACGGCCCATCATCAGCATCAGGCCCTTGTCAGCGCAGGAGATCGAATTGCCCAGAGCGCAGCCTTTCTCGGCAACGGCGTAGCCCGTTGCCTCGTCGCCGTCGGCCTGCGCGGTGCGGGCGGCCTGAAGGCAGGCCTCGCTGTCGCCGGCCATGCATTGCGCGACGGGGTCGGCGGCGGCGGGGGACGTGGCAAGGGTCACGAGGGCGAAAATGGCCGGATGTACGCGCATTGAGGAAAACCTTTTGATCTGTTCCCTCATAGGGTTATTCTGACGGAGCGGCCTTTTCCAGCGCCTTCGCCGCGTCCCAGAGCCCGTCCATTTCCGCAAGATCGCTGTCCTCGGGGCGTTTGCCCTGATCGGCCAGGGCCTGTTCGATGTATTGGAACCGGCGGGTGAACTTGGCATTGGCGGCGCGCAGGGCGGCCTCGGGGTCGATGTCGAGGTGGCGGGCGAGGTTGGCGACGACAAAGAGCATGTCGCCGAATTCCTCGAATTGCTCGTCGGGGTTCGAGGCTTGCCGGATCTCCTCGAGTTCCTCGTGCAGCTTGTCCATGACGTGACCCGAGTCGGGCCAGTCGAAGCCCACCCGCGCGGCGCGCTTTTGCAGTTTCACCGCGCGCATGAGGGCGGGCAGGCCCATGGCCACGCCGTCGAGCGTGCCCTGTTGCGCCTTCGAGGCGCGCTCCTGGGCCTTTATGATCTCCCAATCGACGGTCTGCTGTTCGGCTGATTTGTCGCGGCTCTCGTCGCCAAAGACATGGGGGTGCCGCGCGACCATCTTGTCCGACATGGTGTCGGCCACCTCGTCGAAGGTGAAGAGCCCGCGCTCGGACGCCATCTGCGCGTGAAAGACGGATTGGAAGAGCAGGTCGCCCAACTCGCCCTTCAGCTCGTCCCAGGCCTCGCGCTCGATGGCGTCGGCGACTTCGTAGGCCTCTTCGATGGTGTAGGGCGCGATGGTGGCAAAGTCCTGTTCTAGGTCCCAGGGGCAGCCGGTGTCGGGGTCGCGCAGGCGGCGCATGATTTCGATGAGGCGCGGCATGCCGCCGTGCGAGTCGTGGACGAGGTCGTCGGAGGATGAGGGCATTGCGTTTCCTTTCCGGCTTTGGCTTTGGTGTGGGGGAACAGGCGCGGGGAGTCCAGACGATGGTGGTGGTGAACAGGATTGCGGGCTTTGCCGAGGAGATGGCGGGCTGGCGGCGGCACATCCACATGCACCCGGAGCTGTGTCTGCAGTGTCACGAGACGGCGGCGTTTGTCGTCGAACGGTTGCGGGAATTCGGCGTGGATCATGTCGAGACCGGCGTGGCCGAAAGCGGCGTGGTGGCGGTGATCGACTGCGGCGAGGGGCCGGTGACGGGCTTGCGCGCCGATATGGACGCGCTGCCGATGCAGGAGAAGACGGGGGCGGTGTGGGCCTCGACCGTGCCGGGGCGGATGCATGCCTGCGGGCATGATGGGCATACGGCGATGCTGCTGGGCGCGGCGAAATACCTGTGCGAGACGCGTGGGTTCCGGGGCAAGGTCGTGCTGCTGTTCCAGCCCGCCGAAGAGACCATCGGCGGCGGGCGCATCATGGTGGAGCAGGGTGTGTTCGACCGCTATGGCGTCGAGGAAGTCTATGCGCTGCATTGCGATCCGTTCGGTGCGTTGGGGGAGTTTCGGACGCGGCCGGGGCCGATCATGGCGGCGGCGGATGATTACAGCGTGACGGTCAGGGGCGTCGGCGGACACGCGGCCTATCCGCAGGAATGCCGCGATCCGATGCCGGTGGGTTTTGCCATCGGGCAGGCCTTGCAGGCGCTGCCGAGGGGCTGTGATCAGCTGGAGAGCCTCGTGGTGGCGGTGACGCATATCCAGAGCGGGTCGGCGACGAATATCGTTCCCGATCAGTTGGTTCTGGGGGGAACTGTACGCAGTTTCCGGGCCGATATCCGCGACTGGGCAGAGCGGCGGATGGGGGAGATCGTGGCGGGCTGCGCCATGGCGGGCGGGGTTGAGGCGGTGCTGGATTATCAGCGCAACTACCCGGCGACGGTGAATCACGAGGCGCAGACGCGCTTTGCCGTGGAGGTGGCGCGGGAGGTGTCGGGCCGGGTGATGGACGATCTGCCACCGGAGATGGGGGCGGAGGATTTTTCCTACATGCTGGAGGCGCGGCCGGGGTGTTTCCTGTTCCTCGGGCAGGGTCTGGGCCCGTCGGTGCATCATCCGGCGTTTGATTTCAACGATGAGGCGGCGGTCTATGGCGCGAGTTTCTTCGCGCGGCTGATCGAGCGGCGGCATCGGTCTGGATGACGGCGACGCCGCTCGCGCTTTGCGCATCGCCCCGCCCGCCGTCCCGTCAGGTGCCGTAGGGATCGTTTCAGTTGGGGTTTTCTTTGGCGGATTTCGGGCGCAGGGTGCGCGGGACAAGACAAGGAGATCCGAACCATGGCCATCGTGAATTCCATCGCGGCGATGCAGGAGGAGATGACCGGCTGGCGGCGGCATCTGCACCAGCACCCGGAACTGGGTCTGGACTGCTTCAAGACCGCTGCGTTTGTCGTTGAAAGACTTAAGGAATTCGGGATCACGGAGATCCACGAGGGGATCGCGCGCACGGGCGTCGTGGCGATCATCGAGGGGCGCGCGCCGGGGCGGACGATTGGCCTGCGGGCCGATATGGATGCTTTGCCGATGGAGGATCTGTCTGAGACGGAGCATGCCTCCACGGTGCCGGGAATGGCGCATACCTGTGGGCATGACGGCCATACCACCATGCTGCTGGGGGCTGCCAAGTACCTTGCGGAGACGCGCAATTTCGCCGGTCGTGTGGCGCTGCTGTTCCAGCCTGCCGAGGAGAACGAGGGCGGCGGGCGCATCATGGTCGAGGAAGGCGTGATGGACCGTTTCGGGATCGAGGAGGTTTATGGCGTCCACAACTCGCCGGGGATGCCGGAGGGGTCGCTGAACACCAATCATGGCGCGCTGCTGGCCGGGGTCGACGAATTCACCATCCACATCAAGGGCAAGGGCGGTCATGGGGCGCAGCCTCAGGCGACCGCTGACCCGGTGGTGACGGCGGCCAGCATGGTCATGGCGATCCAGAGCATTTTGGGGCGCAATATCAGCGCCTTGGACCGCGTTGTTGTCTCGGTTTGCCAGATCCATTCCGGGTCGGCCATGAACATCGTGCCGGAGACGGCGATGTTGAATGGGACGGTGCGCTACTATGACAAGGACGCTCAGGCGACGGTGCGCAAGCGCATGGAAGAACTGGTGGAGTTCCAGGCGAAGAGTTTTGGCATGACGGCTGTGCTGGACTACCAGCCGGGCTATCCGCCGACGATCAACCACCCGGCGCAGGCGGCCTTTGCGGCGCAGGTCGCGCGGGAGGTCGTGGGGCCCGATATGGTGGACGAGGACACGCCGCCGATCATGCCGGGCGAGGATTTCGCCTATATGCTGGAAGCGCGGCCCGGGGCCTATCTGTTCCTTGGGCAAGGGGATACGCCGATCTGTCACCACCCGGAGTATGACTTCAACGACAATATCGCGCCGGTGGGGGCGTCGTTCTTTGCCCGGCTGGTGGAGACCGCGCTGCCGGTGAAATGATGTTCTGAAGTGGGAGTCGGGGCAATAGCCCCGACCTACGCACACTCGGGCTGAGGAGAATTGGGCGATGAGCCTGGAAGATGCCAAGAAACAGATCGACCACGCCTTTACGCGCGAGGACCTGAAGGGGCCTTCGTTCGAGAATGTCTTTGCCGGGGCGACGTCCTTTCTGCGGCGCAAGTATACCAAGGATCTGCGCGGCGTGGACGTGGCGGTGACCGGGCTGCCCTTCGATCAGGCTGTGACGAACCGGCCCGGCACGCGGCTGGGGCCGAGGGCGATCCGCGAGGCCTCGGCTTTGCAGACGATGGACAAGCCTTATGGCTGGGATTTCGACGTGCTGTCGGAATACGCCATCGCGGATTACGGTGACATGGCGTTTGACTATGCGATGCCTTCGGAGGTGCCGGGGCGGATCGAGGCGCATGTGGGTGGCATCCTCGCGCAGGGGGCGGCCTGCGTGGCACTGGGGGGCGATCATTCGGTGACGCTGGGGGCGCTGAGGGCCCATGCC
This sequence comes from Sagittula sp. S175, assembly GCF_049800975.1. Lineage (NCBI taxonomy): Bacteria > Pseudomonadati > Pseudomonadota > Alphaproteobacteria > Rhodobacterales > Roseobacteraceae > Sagittula > Sagittula sp. S175. Next base: position 288,346 of record NZ_JBNAGB010000002.1, on the reverse strand, counting down.
AAGGTGCATGGCCCGCTGTCGGTGATCCAGTTCGATGCGCATACGGACACATGGGCAGATGACGACGCGGCGCGGGTGGATCACGGGACGTTCCTGTATACGGCGGCGAAGGAGGGGATCGTGGTGTCCGAACGCTCGGTCCAGATCGGGATTCGCACCGACAACCCGGATACGCTGGGCTTCAACATCATCGACGCGCGGGAGGTCCACGAGATCGGCGTCGAGGCGGTCGCGCAGCGGGTGCACGAGATCGTCGGGCGCGCGCCCTGCTACCTGACCTTTGACATCGATTGTCTTGATCCGGCCTATGCGCCGGGGACAGGGACGCCGGTCTGGGGGGGCATGACCTCGCATCAGGCGGCGGTTTGCCTGCGTCGGCTGGCGGGCCTCGATCTGAAGGGGGGCGATGTGGTCGAGGTGTCGCCTCCGTTCGATCACGCGGGGATCACCGCCGTCGCGGCGGCGCATGTGGCGACGGAGATCCTGTGCCTGTGGGGCGCGGGGCGGCGGGCGGAGGTGAATTCCTGAAAATGCCGTGCGCGGCGGGCTTGACGGCCGGCGTTCCGCGAGGGCATCGGCAAAGACACGCCGGATCACGGCGACGTGGGTTTCCTGTCGGCGCGGATCGGGGCAAGTGCGGGGTGTGGTCTGCTTGAGAGGAGCGAGAGCGTGCGCATGGTCTTCTATCTCATCCTTTTGATCGTCGTGGGTGGTCTGGCCTGGATCAGGCTGGCGCCCTCGGACCAGGAGGTCTGGCATGTGGACCCCAAGGTGACCTCGGATCAGGACCTGACCGGTGGCGTGCGGCGCCGTGTGCCCGCGGGGGAGGACGAGATGGCGCGGCTGAACGCGATCATCCTTGCGACGCCCCGGACGGAGGTGCTGGCCGGATCCGTGGACGAGGGATTCGCAACCTATGTGACGCGGTCGCAATGGATGGGGTTTCCCGACTACACCACGGTGAAGGAGGCGGACGGCGTGCTGGAAATCTGGGCACGGCTGCGGTTCGGCAAGTCCGACATGGGCGTGAACCGCAAGCGCGTCGATGGCTGGCTGGAGGAGCTGCGCGCCGGGGCCGAGTAGGGCGCGACGCGCGGCGGTGCTTGACCGGCGTCGCGGGTTGGGCGATGGGAAGCCATGATCCCGACTGACAGATTGCAACAGATCAAGGCGCGGCTCGAATATGTCGAGGCGCAGATGGCGGCAGGCCAGGGCGATATCGTCGCCCTTGGGCGCGAGCATTCCGAATTGTCGCCGGTGGTGCGGCAGATCGCCGAGTACGAGCGGTTGGTGGCCGATATCGCCGAGGCGCAGGCCATGCTGGCGGACCCCGAGATGCGGGCGCTGGCCGAGGAGGAACTGCCGGAGCTGAAGGCGGCCTTGCCCGCGGCGGAGCGGGCGGTGCAACTGGCGCTGTTGCCCAAGGATGCCGCTGATGCGCGGCCAGCCATGCTGGAAATCCGGCCCGGAACCGGCGGGGACGAGGCGGCGCTGTTTGCGGGCGACCTTGCGCGGATGTACCAGCGGTACGCCGAGGCACAGGGCTGGCGCTGGGAGGTGATCGAGGAACAGCTGTCCGAGCTGGGCGGGATCAAGGAACTGGTGGTGCGGATCGCGGGCGAGGGGGTCTTTGCCCGGATGAAGTTCGAATCGGGTGTGCACCGCGTGCAGCGGGTGCCGGAAACCGAGTCGGGCGGGCGCATCCATACCTCGGCGGCGACGGTGGCGGTGCTGCCCGAGGCGCAGGAGGTGGATATTGCGATCAATGCGAACGACATCCGGATCGACACCATGCGGTCCTCGGGGGCCGGGGGCCAGCACGTGAACACCACGGATTCGGCGGTGCGGATCACGCATATTCCCTCGGGGATCGTGGTGACCTCGTCCGAGAAGTCCCAGCACCGCAACCGCGAGATCGCCATGCAGGTGCTGCGCGCGCGGCTGTTCGACCTGGAGCGGTCGAAGGCCGATGCGGAACGCTCTGCGGACCGCAAGGCGCAGGTGGGCAGCGGCGACCGGTCGGAGCGGATCAGGACCTACAATTTCCCGCAGGGCCGCATGACGGATCACCGGATCGGGCTGACGCTGTACCGACTAGAGGCGATCCTTGGCGGCGATCTTGACGAAATCATCGACGCGCTGATTGCCGAGCATCAGGCGGCGCTTTTGGCGGAGATGGACGCATGAGGGCGGCGGAACTGCTGGCGCAGGCGACGAAGCGGCTGGTCGAGGCCGAAGTGCCCGATCCGGGGCGCGACGCGCGTCGCCTGATGGCGCATGTGCTGAAGGTCCCGCCCGGTCGGTTGACGTTGTTCCTGCCGGAACCGGTCGATCCCGAGTTGCAGGTGATTTACCTGACTTTGGTCGAACGCCGTGCGGACCGGGTGCCGGTGTCGCATCTTGTCGGGCGGCGGATGTTCTACGGACGCGAATTCCTTGTCACGCCCGAGGTGCTGGACCCGCGTCCCGAGACGGAGACGCTGATCGAGGTGGCGCTGACGGAGCCCTTCGGCCGGGTTCTGGACCTTGGCACCGGGTCCGGCTGCATCCTGTTGACGCTGCTGAGCGAACGTGAGGGGGCCGTGGGCTACGGTTGCGACATCAGCCCGGCGGCGCTGAACGTGGCCTATTGGAACCGCAACGCGCTGGGGCTGGAGGGCCGTGCCGAGCTGCTGGAGGGCCGCTGGTTCGAGGCGCTGAAGGGCGTGACCGAACGGTTCGACCTGATCGTGTCCAACCCGCCCTATATCGCGGTGAACGAGATGCCGTTCCTTGCGCCTGAGGTGCGCGACCACGAGCCGCGTCTGGCGCTGACGGACGAGGCGAACGGGCTGACCGCCTACCACGCGATTCTCGCGGGCTACGCCAAGTGGCTGGAACCGGGCGGTCGGCTGGTGGTGGAGATCGGCATGCGACAGGGCATGGCGGTCTGCGACCTGTTCTCGGCGGCGGGGCTGCGCGGAGTGCGGCTTATCCCCGACCTCGATGGTCGCGATCGCGTCGTTGTGGGCACGAAACCGCGCTGAAACCGCCAGATGCACGCAATTTTGCGTAGATTGCCGGGATTTTCGCTTGTGCAGGCGTGGGGCATGTGTTTATTCGACTCCAGTCGGCTGTTGAGCGGCACCCGCCGCTCCCGCTGACGACAAGCCAACATGAAGGTGACTTTGACAGACTTGGCGCATGACGCGCCGCACCGTCACCAAGCCGTAAATTACAGGCTGGAACAGAAAAACCTATGCGCTCTTCCAAATCCCGTTCGCGGAACAAGAACAACCGCAACCGCAGCAACTCGCTGGGCAACATCGTCAACCGCGTGTTCGACTCCAGTGGCCCCGAGGGCAAGGTGCGCGGTACTCCGCAACAGATCATCGACAAGTACAACCAGCTGGCGCGGGACGCGAGCCTGGCGAATGACCGCGTGAACATGGAAAATTTCCAGCAGCACGCGGAGCATTACATGCGGATGCTGTCGGAAGCGCAGAAGGAACAGGACCAGCGTCGCGAACAGCAGGAACGCGAGAACCGCGAGCGCCAGTCGCAGCGGGATCGCGATCGGTCGCGCGACGATCAGAACGATGGTCAGGGCGGCAATGGCGGTCAGCTGTCCGGTGGGCAGTCCTCGGGGGGCCAACAGGGCCAGGGCGGCAACGGCGGTCAGGGCGGTGGCAATCACCAGCAGCCCCGCCGCGAAAAGCCGCGCAACCAGGACCTGGGCGATGCGCCGCAGCCGGATATCTTCGATGTCAGCGCAGATGACGATGACAGCGGTCTGGTGGAAACCCCCGAAAGCCGTGCCGACACCATGAACCCGGCGGACCTTGCCCGCGCGGCGGAGGCCCGTGCCGAGGAAGCGGCGGCGCAGCAGGCCGAGGAGCCGTCTGCGAAGAAGCCCGCGTCGGAAAAGAAAACCGAAGACAAACCAAAGAAGCCGCGCTCACCGCGCAAACCCTCCACCTCGACCACGACGCGCAAGAAGCCCGCGAAGAAGGACGAGGCGGCAGAGGCTGCCCCAGAGGCTCCGGCTACAACTGAGCCTTCTTCGGACGCCGCGGAATAACGGCGTCACAGATTGGAAAGGCCCCGCCGATGAGCGGGGCCTTTGTGGTTTCAGGGGTTACTTTTCGAAGGTCCGGGCGAGGGCGCAGAAGGCCTCGAGCGACACCTGCTCGGCGCGCTCGGTCGGTGGGATGCCGACCGCGTTCAGCCTATCCTCGATGTCGGGGCCAAGACCCTTGAGCGAGGCGCGCAGCATCTTGCGCCGCTGGTTGAAGGCGGTGGCAACGACTCGTTCAAGGATCTTCGCCTGTGCCGGGAAGCGGGGTTCAGGCAAGGCCTTGAGGTGCACGACGGCGGAATGCACCTTGGGCGGCGGCGAAAACGCGCCCGGAGGCAGGGTCAGCGCGATGCGCGCATCGGTGCGCCACTGCGACAGGATGGCGAGGCGGCCATAGGCCTTCGATCCCGGCTGGGCGACGATGCGCTCGGCCACTTCCTTCTGGAACATCAGCGTCAGGGTCGACCAGAATGGCGGCCATTCGGCGGGTGTCAGCCAGCGCACCAGAAGCTCGGTTCCCACGTTGTAGGGCAGGTTCGCGCAGATGGCGATGGGCGGCGTCAGATGCGCCAGCGGGTCGACCTGAAGCGCGTCGCCTTCGATCACCTGCAAGCGGCCGGGATAGGCCTCGGCGATCTGAGCCAGGGCGGGCAGGCAGCGCGAATCCTTCTCGATGGCCAGCACGCGGCGCGCCCCTTCGGACAGCAATCCGCGCGTCAGTCCGCCGGGTCCCGGCCCAACCTCCAGCACATCCATGCCTGACAGGTCGCCCGCCACCCGCGCGATCCGCGCGGTCAGGTTCAGGTCCAGCAGGAAGTTCTGGCCGAGCGCCTTCTTCGCCACGAGATCGTGGCTGGCAATGACGTCGCGCAGGGGGGGAAGGTTGTCGATCTGGCTCATGGCCTCCCATCGCGCATCCCACGTCAAGGGTCAAGCGCCGCGCCCCTGCCTTCATCTTGATGAAAATACCGCGATGGGGGTTTGGGGGAAGCAGAGCTTCCCCCAATGCGCGCGCAGGCGCAGCCTGCGCGCGGGTCGCCCGGGCACAAGCCCGGGGGAAACCGGACTATCGGCGTGCCAGTTTTGCCGCCATGCGCAGCGCTGCCAGTGTCGATGACGGATTGGCCAATCCGGCCCCGGCGATGTCGAAGGCGGTGCCGTGATCCGGAGAGGTTCGGATGAAGGGCAGGCCGAGGGTAACATTCACCCCCTCGTCGAAATCCAGCGTCTTGATCGGGATCAGCGCCTGATCGTGGTACATGCAGACCGCCGCATCATAGCCCGCCCGCGCCCGTTCGTGGAACATGGTGTCGCCCGGCAGGGGGCCGGTGAGGTGCATGCCCTCGGCGCGCAGCTTGTTCAGCACCGGGAGGATGACTGTCTGTTCCTCGTGGCCCATGCGCCCGCCTTCGCCAGCGTGCGGATTGAGGCCGGAGACCGCCAGCACCGGGTTGGCGATGCCGAACTGCTGTACGAGGGCCCGGTGCGTGATGCGAATGCGGCGTTCCAGCAGCTCGGGGGTCAGGGCGGCGGGGACGTCCTGCAACGCGATATGGATGGTCACCGGCACGACGCGCAACCGGTCGGAGGCGAGCATCATCACCACCTCGTCCACGCCCGCGAGGGCGGCGAGGAATTCCGTATGACCGGGGTGGGCAAAGCCCGCCCCCTCGGCCAGCGCCTGCTTCGAGATCGGCAGGGTACACAGCGCAGAGGCGCGGCCCGTATGGACGAGGTCGACGCCGACTTCGATGGCGCGGATCACGCCCGCCGCATGGGCGGCCTGTGGCGTGCCGGGCACGCGGGGGCCGGGCATTGGCAGGGACAGGACCGGCAGGGCATGACCGCAGACCTCGACGGCCTGCGCCGGGTCGGTGATCAGGTCGTGTGGCACGCTTCCGGGCAGGTGCGACGGCTCGCCGATCCAGAAGAACGGCAGGTCCGCGCGCAGTATGTCCCAGGCGGCCTCGGCCAGTTCCGGAGCGATCCCCGCGGGCTCGCCACAGGACACGGCCACGGGCAGGGTCGGCGCCTTGTCACCGGGCGCGACTTCGTGTTCGGGCAGGGGCGTGGGATCCACCGAAACCCGCGTGGGGGTCTCGGCCTCTGCCGTCTGTACCTTGACCTCGGTGTCGGCCTGTTCGCCGGTCATTGGTCGATGATCGTGGCGTCGGAACGCAGCTGCGAGAGGTAGCCTTCGGCGAGTCCGCCGATGCGCTGGTTACGCAGGCTGTTGAAGATCTCGCCGCGATCCACGTCTTCCTCGGTGACCTGTTGCGTGCGGCCACACAGCATCAGCAGCACCAGCGTCTGTCCGTTCGCACGGGTCAGCGCGGTCGAGGTCTCGCCGGGGTCGAGCTTGGACAGTTCGTAGGCGATGTCGGTCGGGATCTCGGCCACGGGCAGGGTGCCGCGTTCAAGCACTTCGGCGGGCTGTCCCTTGGCCACGCCGTACAGGTCGTCGCAGCGGTCGAGGCGCGCGGAGATCTGCGCGGCCTTGGCGAGGTTTTCCTCGGTCCGGCCACCGGGCATGTAGTAGGCGGCGTATTCCACTGCGGCGGGCGGGGCGGCCTTGTATTCGGTTTCCTCGATGGCGCGCAGCTGGAAGAGCGCGATGGCCCCTTGCAGCGGGATCGGATCGGACACTTCGCCCGGGCGCAGGCCAAGCAGGATCGGCTGCAGCGGCGGCGGCAATTCGGTGAGGTCTTTCCACGGCAGCTTGCCCCCGGCGCCGCGCGTGGCGGTGGCCGAGAACCGGCGTGCCTGGGCCGAGAAGGCATCGACGCTATCGAGCTGGGCGATGCGGTCGGCGCGCTCGCGGATGGCCTCTTCCTGGCCCGGGGGCATCGGCATGATGAGTTCGGAGACAAGCACCCGCACGCCCGACGATCCGCCGTTGCCTGCGATGGCGCGGTCGACCTCGGCGTCGGTCACGGTCGCACCGCCGGCAAAGCGTTGCCCGGCGAGGGTCCGCCAGGACAGGCCCGCCCGGACGAAATCGCGGAAGGTCTGCTCGTCCACGCCTTCGTTGCCGAGGGCCTGAATGAACTGCTCGCGGGTCAGCGAGGCGCGGGAGGCGAATTCCTCCATCCCGTCGAGGATTTCCTGTTCGGTGGGGGTGATGCCCGCATCCTTTGCGGCCTGCAGGCGCAGGCGGTCGTCGATCAGCTGTTCGCGGGCCAGGCGGTTGACGTCGCCCGGGGCGCGCATGGCGCGGAGCATCTGCTTGCGCTGTTCCAGTTCATAGCCGGTGATGACCTCGTCGTTGACGATGATCGCGGGCGAGAAGAGCCCCTGTGCCATGGCGGGGGCGGTCAGGCCGGAACAGGCCAGAACTGCGGCCAGGGCAAGGGCGGAGAGAGAGGTTTTCAGCGGCATGTGCGGCGGTACTCCTTGTCGCTGCCGTCGACGCCGAAGCCCTTCAGTGCGACGGTCAGGTCGATGTCCGTGGACGGTTCGAGGTTGGTCGACGATGCGAAGGTGCGCGTGGCGCCAAGCCCTACCTCGATGCATTCATTGCGGTATTGCAGCCCGAGGGCCACGCGGTCAAGGCGGCGGTCCACAAGGTCGTAGCGGACCTCGGTGGTTGTCTGCCAATTCTGCGTGACCGAGTAGCGGCTGTCGAAGGTCCATTCGGAGCTGGCCTTGGTGCGCAGCTCGTCGGCGTCCTTGGTCAACAGGACATAAGATGCGCCGATGTCCATGCGGGTGTTGGACCATCCGGCGCGGCCCTCGGCCTTGGTGAAGTTGTTGGTGTCGTCCAGCAGGCCGCGCGCCGAGACGGTGATGCCCATCGGGTTGGAGAAGCGCCCGGCGATAAGCCAGTCGCTGGCGAGGCTGTCGAGGCCGGAGGAATGCGTCAGGTCCGGGTCGATGTCGTCTTGCCAGATGCGGCCAAGGGTCATGGCGGCGGTCCAGCCGGAGCGTGCCTCGTGCAGCCAGCGCATCCCGGCGGCATAGGTCATGCCGTGCTCGCGGCGGTCCGCGGCAGGGAATCGCGAGAGCGAGAGCAGGTTGGCCTCGTCGAATTCGACGCGGGTGCTTTCCTCGTTGGCGTTCAGGCCGCGCGAGCCGCCGACCCAGCCAGCTTGCAGTACGGGTTCGATCAGGGTGCGCCCACCATCGGACCCCGCGCGCTGCAGCGGCCAGCGCAGTTCGACACCGGCGCCGGGGGTCACGCGGGTGATCTGGTGCGGCACGGCGGCGTCCTGATCGGTGATGTAGTGATCGACGAAAAGATGGCCGGAGAGGCCCGCGCGCAGGCCGGGGCCAAAGGTCCAGCGGTTCTGCCAGCTGCCTTCGAGGTTCAGGCGGAAGGTGTCGCGGCCATCGACCTCGGTGTCGGCGTCGCTGCCGTCCACATCCAGCGTGGATTCGCGGTAGAGGCCCGATGCCTCGGCGGAGAGGCGGAACTCACCCGGCACGCGGGACCACAGGAAGCGGCGGTCGGTGTGGAAGGTGGCGATGGCCCCCGGCTGGGTGGCGTTGGTTTCGTAGTCGCGCAGGGTCTCGTAGCTGTCGAGACCAAAGGAGATGCGCCGGTCGCGCTGGACCCGCGCCACGGTCAAGGTGTTCACGAGGCGGTCGGCGGAGCTGATGCCGTAGTCGTTCAGATAGGCGGAGTCCGAGACCGACTGTGTGGAGAAGGACAGCGTGTAGTTGCGGGGCAGCGCGAAGCTGCCGGAGGTGAAGAGGTAGCCGCGCAAGCCGTCGTCGCGGAAGTCATCGCCCGAGAGCGCACCGACCACCTGGATATTGCCGTAGCGGAAGGCGCGGCGGTAGCGGTATTCCAGCGATTTCGAGAGGGTGGTCAGGTGCGGCGTCAGGGTCAGGTCCTGATGGTCGCCGATCGGGATGAAATAGGGGAACCGCACCCCGAAGCCCAGAAGGGTCGAGGAGGTGAAGGTCGGGACCAGAAAGCCGCGCGCGCGTTTCAGTGTCGGGTCGGGCAGACGCAGGCGTGGCAACCAGAAGACCGGCACGTCCAGAAGGCGGACCTGCGCGTCGTCGAAATAAAGCTGGCGTTCTTCCTGATCGTGGATCACGCGGGCGGCACGGATCTGCCAGAGGGGCGTTTCATTCGGGCCGCAAACCTGGCAGGAGGTGGCAGCCACGCGACTGAGCTGGGTGTAGCGACCGTCGACGCGACGGGCCTCGACGGCGGCGAGTTGCAGCTGCTCGTCGAGCACCATGCGGGCGCCCTTTATCAGCCCGTTCATCACGCCTTGATCGACCTCGGCCTGATCGGCGAGGATCAGGATGCCCTGTTCGGGATCGGTGATGCGGATCGGTCCTTCGAGCGTGAGGGTGTCCGTGCCGCGGTCATAGATGATCTTGCTGGCGGAGAGATGGTAATCGCCCTGCAGCGCCTCGACGTTGCCGGTGGCGATCAGCACGTCCTGATCCTGGACAAAGACGCTGTCAGCGACGAGCAGGGCCGGGTCTTCGGCCTGCTGGGTGGCGTCGGTGGTCTGCGCGCGCACAACGGCAGGCGTCGCCGTGCCGAGGGCGGCGGCGAGCAGGCAGGCCATGGCCCGCCGGGACACCTGCGCGGAGGTGCGGGTGAAACCGCGTTGCATCCGTCCTCTCATCAACCGTCTTCCATGTGCAGAACCAGCCCAAGTGCCAGCAGGACCGAGGCCGTGGGCGGCACCCATGCCGCGATGGCCGGGGCCAGCTGGCCATTCTCACCCATGATCTGCGCGAAACTTCGCACGTAGTACAGCCCAAAGCCAAGCATTACGGCAGAGAGGACGGCAACACCAGTGCGACCAAGCCGGGTCGGCTGCATGGTGAAGGCCGCGCCGACCAGTACCATGGCGACGAGGAACAGTGGGCGGGCCAGTTCCATGTTATACCATACGGTGTGGCGGCGGGCTGAAAAACCGGCCTCTTCCAGGCCGGAAATAAATCCGGGCAGATCCCAGATCGCCACCGCCGAGGGGCGGCCAAAGCGGTCACGGATGCTTTCCCGCGTCAGGCTGGAGGGCAGGTCATAGGTGGCGTGCTCCTTTGCCCCGAGTTCGGGATTGAGACCGGCGTTCAGCGGCCATGCTTTTGCCTGGGTCAAGTGCCATGCGCCGTCGCTCAGCTCGGCGCGGTCGGCCTGAAGGCGCAGGATCGGCCCGCCGTCGTCGGGCGCGTAGTTGACGATGGACACATCGTAAAGCTCGGTTGCCTCGGGGTTCGCACGCGAGGCACGGATCACGGATTGGCCGTTTTCGCTGCCCTGCCGCAGCCACAGGCCTTCTGGGCCCACGGAGAGCGCCGAGGTGTTGCCGGAGACAAAGCTTTCGCGGAGATCGGAGTAGCGTTTGGACGTGGCGGCGACGATGGGGTTCATGACCGCGACAATCAGCAGGCCGATCAGAAAGGCCACCGTGACCGGGGCCATGAGCGTGGCCAGACCGGACCGGCCCGCAGCGCGTGAGGCCACCAGTTCGGAGGTGCGCGCCAGACCGATGAACAGGGCAACGGTGGCGAGGATCATCACCAGCGGCAGGACTTCGTACAGGCCCTCGGGCATTTTCAGCCCGACCAGCAGGACAACCTGTCCGAAGGTCACGGCATCCTTGAGGACGCGCATCTCGTCGATGAGGTCGAGCAGCCCCTGAAACAGGCCGAACACCGCAAGGATGCCGAGGAAGACCCAGAGAAACCGGCGGGCAAAGTAAAAGTGCAGCTTCATGCCGTCGCCCCTGCCGCAATGCCCCGGCGCGGACGGAAGGGCCGCGCGGCCCACCACAGCAGCACCGCCGAGAAGACCGCTCCGACCAGAGTGGGCGTGTAGATCAACGGCCAGAGCGCGGCGTTTGCGATCACGAGGGGGGTGACCGCGCCCTCGACGACCTTGACGAGGATCAGGAGGAAGATCGCGAACACGATCTGCCTTGTAACACCGAAGCGCGAAAAGCCACCCACCATCAGCGCGCCGTAGCCGATCAGCGCCGCGACGATACACAGCAGCGGCCCCTGAAGGCGCATGTGGGCGCGTTCAGCGATCTCGCCCAGCGAGTCGTTGTTCTCGGCAGACACCAGTTCGGGCGTCAAAAGCAGTTCCAGCGTGGGGATGGCATCGGTCTTGCGGTTGCGCGCCTCGCCCGTGGCGATCAGTCCGGATAGATCATAGGTGAAGTCCGTGAAGGTCGTCGTGGACAGTCGGTTGCGCATGAGTTCCATCGTTTGTGCCAGCCCGTCGAGCATGACCATCTTCGGACCATCCGTGTCGCGAATGAGATAGGCCTGCCCGGCCGTGTAGGTGACTTCGCGCGTGGGATTGCGCCGGTCCGACAGCAGAACGTCGCGGAGCTCGCCGGATGGGGTGATGTCGCGGATGTAGAAGGTGATCCCGCGGGAGGGATGTAGGAAGGTGCCTTCGCGCAGGAGGGCGGCGGTGATCGAACCGGTCAGCTCCTGTTCGCGGTCGCGCAGTTTCTGCAGCGATTGCGGCACCGGGTAGTTGGTCAGGAACAGCATCATCGCGGCGATGAGCAGGCCGAAGACGAGGTAGGGGCGCGCAAGCCGCCAGGGGGAATAGCCGGTCGCCTTGACCACGGTCAACTCGGAATCCCCGGACATGCGGTTGGTGATGTAGACGGCACTGGCAAAGGTCGCCAGCGGCAGCACGAGGGCGATCACTGCGGGCAGGGACAGCGCGGTGAACTCCAGCACGACCAGCGCGGAATGCCCGTCCGAGATCAGCCGGTCAAACAGCACCACGGCGCGGTTGACCCAGTAGACGGACACAAGCACCAGAGCGAAGAAGCCGAACACCACCATGAGTTGCGACAGGACATATCTGTCGAATCTCTGCACGCCTGTCGTCTCCCCCGGGTCTGTTGATTGGCGGTACTTTACGGGATGTGGTCCGGGGGGGAAAGGTGGCTCTGGTCAAGCGCCGCGCGCCCGGCTAGGTCTTTGGGCAAGGAAACGCTTACCGAAATACGGGCTGATAACGGGAGACCCTCAATGACCGACCTGCGCGAGATCACCTTTGCCGAGACCGACCTGAATGCCTTGGCGGAGGCCGAGGGCAAGGTCGCGGTGCTCGTGCCGGCCGAGGGCACCATGGGGCCGGGCGCGCGGCGGCTGAACAAGCTGACCAAGGGCGCGGTGGCACGGGCCCTGGGGTCGGACGCCTGGGAGAAGCTGGGCGCAGGAGACGTCATGGGGCTGGGCTACCCGGTGGGCATGGCGGCGGATGGCGTCGTTCTGGTAAAGCTGCCGCGCCGCCCGACGGTGGCCGAGGCGCGCAAGGCGGGTGGTGCGCTGGCGCGGGCCGCCGGCAAGGGGGCGCTGACGGTGCTGGTCGAGGGCACGCGGCGTGCTGGGCAGCTGGCTCTGGGCCTCGCGCTGCGCGGCTACGCCTTTACCGTGCGCAAGGCCGATCCGGGTGAGGGGCTGAAAGCGGCGGTGCTGATGGTGAAGGACCCCGCCGAGGCCGAGGGTGCACTTGCCAAGGCACGCGCCGTCGCAGAGGGCGTGTTCTTTACCCGCGACCTCGTGTCGGAACCTGCCAATGTACTTGGAACCGTCGAATTCGCCACCCGTCTGGAGGCGCTGCGCGATCTGGGCGTCGAAGTTGAGGTGCTCGAAGAGGCGGACCTCGAAAAGCTGGGCATGCGCGCGTTGCTGGCGGTCGGGCAGGGATCGGCCATGCCGTCCAAGGTTGTCACGATGCGCTGGAAGGGGGCCGAGGGCGCGCCGCTGGCGCTGGTGGGCAAGGGCGTGGTGTTCGACACGGGCGGCATCTCGCTGAAGCCTGCGGCGGGCATGGAAGACATGACCATGGACATGGGCGGCGCGGGCGTCGTGGCAGGCGTGATGAAGACGCTGGCGCTGCGCAAGGCCAAGGCCAACGTGGTGGGCCTCGTCGGGCTGGTGGAGAACATGCCCTCGCACATGGCGCAGCGTCCGGGCGATATCGTCGTGTCGATGAAGGGCGATACCATCGAGGTGCTGAACACCGACGCCGAGGGCCGGCTGGTTCTGGCTGATGTCCTCTGGCACACGCAGGAGACCGAGAAGCCCTGCGCCATCGTCGATCTGGCGACGCTGACCGGAGCCTGCATCGTGGCGCTGGGCTACGAGAACGCGGCGGTCTATGGCACCGATGACAAGTTCACCAACGACTTCCTGCGCGCGGCCGAGGCCGAGGGCGAAGGCGCATGGCGGATGCCGCTGGGCAAGGCCTATGACGACATGATCAAGGGCACGAAGGGCGACATCAAGAACACCGGTGGCCGCCCGGCCGGGTCGATCACCGCCGCGCAGTTCCTCAAGCGCTTCGTGAAGGACGACATGCCGTGGATCCACCTCGACATCGCCGGGGTGGCGCAGGTGACGAAGGACACCGAACTGGCGCCCAAGGGGGCGACCGGCTGGGGCGTCATGGCGCTGGACCGGCTGGTGCGCGACCGCTTCGAGGAAAAGCCGGTGGCCGAGGCAAAGGCGGACGAGGGCGCGGCGTAACCTGTGCTTCTTCTTGGGTCAAATATCTCCGGGGGGAGGCCGCAGGCCGGGGGGCAGCGCCCCCCTTCGTCGGCTTGTGCACGGGGCTGAGCCATGGGGAATGCGCTGTTCTACCACCTGACGCGGCAGCCGCTGGAGGTCACGCTGGGCATGTTGCTGGACAGATCGCTGCAGCGCGACTGGCGTGTCGTGGTGCGCGGGACGGACATGGGGCGTCTGGAATGGTTGGACCAGAAGCTGTGGCTGGGACCGGAAGAGGGTTTCCTGCCGCACGGCCTGTCCGGCGGAAGGCATGATGCCGCGCAGCCGGTGTTGTTGACGGGGGGCGGGGAGCTTCCCAATGATCCGTCTTGCATCATGGCGCTGGACGGAGCCGAGGTGGCGCCTGACGAGGTCAATCGGCTGGAACGGGTCTGCATCCTGTTCGACGGGCATGACGGCGAGGCGGTCCAGCGCGCCCGGGTGCAGTGGAAAGCCCTGACCGGCGCAGGCTGCAAGGCGCAGTACTGGTCCGAGGAGTCTGGGCGCTGGGAGATGAAGGCCGAGGCCTGAAGCGTCGGGCCTCGAAGCGTTTGGCCTTGAAGCGTTTGGCCGATCCGGGCGGGGGACGATTTTTCACGAAAAATCGGGATCGCGCGCTTCAGCGTTCGAGGAACATCTTGCCGCGCGAGATTTCCAGACGGTCGAAGCGGTCGAGGTAGTCCATGCCCAGCAGCGAGGTGAACATCTCGCCGTCGTTGACATAGGCCTTCACCCGGCGGTCGAGGAAAGGACCGATGCTGACGGTATCAAGTGTCACCGGCGCGGTACGCACCTCGCCATTCGCCGTATGGGCCACGTCGTAGAAGGCCAGCCGATCGGGATCCAGCCCGGCTTCTTCCGCCGCGTTCCGGGTGAGAACCATCCCGGTGGCTCCGGTGTCGACCACGAAGCGGATCGGCTGCCCGTTGATTTCCAGTGTGAGGTAGTAGTGGCCGTCGAGGCCGCGGGGGATCTCGATCCTGCCGTCATCGACCACCAGCGCCTGCCGTTCTTCCAGACCGCCCTTGATGTCCTGCCACAGTCCGCCTGCGGCCAAGGCGCCGGTGAACAAAAGCGCCCAGCCCATGAGGCTTTGCATCCCGCGACCGGGGGCGCTGCGGTAGGTCAGCCAGAACCATGTCAGCACGGCCAGACCGAGCAGACCAAGAAAGAAGACGTGGCCGAACTGGTCTTCGGTCATGAGGAACCCTCGCCTGATGTACCGTCAATGTAGGTGCGCGGGTGCGTTCTGCAAAGGTCAGGTTGCGCCGATGCCGAAGGCACGCAGGCCGTCCAGAACGAACTGCACGGACAGTGCGGCCAGCAGCATCCCCAGCAGGCGGGTCGTCACCGTGATGCCGGTCTGCCCAAGCGCGCGTTCGATCACCCCGGCAGCGAGGAACAACAGAAAGGCCAGCGCCAGCACCAGAGCCATGACGCCAAGAATCGCGGCCATGCCGAGGGCGCCGTCGGTTTCTCCGGCCAGAAGGATCATCGTGGCGATGGCACCGGGGCCGGCGATCAACGGGATGGCCAGCGGAAAGACGGAGGGGTCGGGCGGGTGGTCGGCCTCTGCCTGATCCTCGCGCCGTTTGGTACGGCGTTCGAACAGCATGTCGAGCGCGGTGATGAACAGCAGGATGCCGCCCGCGATGCGGAAGGCGGGCATGGTGATGCCGATGAAGCCCAGCACCGCTTCGCCGAAGAAGGCAAAGAGCGTCAGGAGGATGAGCGCGATCACCGTCGCGCGGATGGCGATGGCGCGGCGTTGGGGCGCCGGGGTGCCTTGGGTCAGGGCGATGAAGATCGGTGTGAGGCCGATGGGATCGACCACAACGAAAAGTGTCGCGAAGGCGGAGATGAGGAACGTCGTGTCCATGTCTCAGGGGTAGGGGAGAGCGGGCGCGGCGTAAAGGCTTGTCTTGGGTCTGCCAGTGTCAGTGGACCGGATCAGGCAGGTGGGCCGGATCATGCGGCGCGGGCGAAGCCGTAGCCTTGCTGCGCGTCGAGGGCCGCACGGGCGTTGGCAAAGGCGCGGTTCGCGGTGGCGAGTGCGGCACGCTGTTTGGCAGACAGCGGGTTGGCTTTGCGGGCGGCGATTTCGGCGGCGCGGCGGGCCGCTTCGGCAGCGGCTGCACGGGCTTTCGCAACAGCGCGGGCGTCGGCCTCTGCCTTGCGACGGGCGGATTCTGCGTCGGCGCGGGCTTTGGCCTTCGCTTCTGCCTGCGCCTGTGCATGGGCCCGTGCATGCGCCTGTGCATGGGCCGCTGCGCGTGCTGCTTCGGCCTGCGCGGCAGCGGCGGAAAAGTCGGGAGCCGCGGGGCGCGCGCCGTGGAAGGGGACGTGGTTCTTCAGTTTGTCGTAGGCGTCATTCAGTTCGACCAGCTTTGCGGTCAGTCGCGCGGCGTCGGCGGGGCAGCGATCGGGGTGGTTGGCCTTCACCAGACGCTTCCACGCCGCGCGGATCGTGGCCGCGTCATCGGCAACGGAAACGCCGAGGATCTCGAACGGGGTCTGCTTTGCGGTCCGGGCGGCGGTGCGGGTCATCGGGGGCGTCCTCTGGTTCATGCTGGACGTCCGGCTGCCCCCGCGGCCCGACGCCTTGTTGAAATGAGGCATAAATCGGGCAGACGAGTCGAAGAAGTCTAAAATTGGCCACAAAGTTAACGCGATTGCGCCGGGTTTCGACGCGGGCCATTCGGGCGTGATTTTTCTAGGACGTTGTTTTTGTGGGGTTTGTCTGAGGTTTCTGCCGTTCCGGCGCTTTTGAATGAGGCGCAAATGTGGCGGGTCTTGGATTGTGAAATGTGGCAATCCGGTGGCGGTCAGACCTTCGCGCAAAGAAAAACGCCGCCTGCGGGGCAGGCGGCGTGACGTCAGGTGCGATTTTGGGGCAGCGTCAAGCTTGAGCGGCGTCGAGCTTTTCCTGTGCCGTCATCCAGAGTTCTTCGGCACGGGCGAGGCCTTCCATGACTTCGGCATATTTCTTGTTCCAGACCGCGAGGTCGCCCTTGCGGTCGTCCTCGTAGAGGGCGCGGTCGGCCAGCTTCTCCGCCAGCTTCTCGCGCATCTCTTCGAGCTTGGTCACCCGGTCCTCGCATTTGCGCACGTCGGCGCGCAATTCGAGGAGTTCGTCGCGGGAGGCGCGCTTTGGCTTCTCCTTGGGTTTCTCGGGTTTGGCGGGCGTGTCCTTTGCGATGAGGAAGGCGCGGTAGGCGTCGAGGTCTTCGTCGTAGGGTTTCACGGTTCCGCCGGAGACCAGCCAGAGACGGTCGGCCACGATGGACAGAAGGTGCATGTCGTGGCTGACGAGGATCACCGCGCCGTTGTAGGCGGTGAGTGCCTCCATCAGTGCCTCGCGGGATTCGATGTCGAGGTGGTTGGTCGGTTCGTCGAGGATCAGCAGGTGTGGCGCATCAAGCGTCGCGAGCAGCAGCGAGAGGCGGGCCTTCTGGCCACCGGACAGGCGCCCGACCTCGGTCTCGGCCTGCGCGGCATGCAGACCGAAGCCCGCCAGCTTGGCCCGCAATTGTGCGGGCTGGGTGCCGGGGCGTTCCCGCTGAAGGTGCTGAAGCGGCGTTTCGTCGAGATGGAGTTCGTCCACCTGATGCTGGGCGAAGTAGCCGATGCGCAGTTTCGATGAGCGGCCCATGCGACCCTCGATCAGGGGCAGGCGGTCGGCGAGCAGCTTCGACAGGGTGGATTTGCCCTGACCGTTCTTGCCGAGCAGCGCGATGCGGTCGTCCTGGTCGATCCGCAGATTGAGTTTGCGCAGGACGATGGTGTCGCCGTAGCCCGTGGCCCCGTCCTCGATATTGATGATGGGAGGCGACAGTTCGTCGGGCTGCGGGAAGGTGAAGACACGCTTGGCCGCTTCTTCGGGCGGCGTCACCATGTCCATGCGTTCGATCATCTTCAGGCGGGCCTGCGCCTGTTTGGCCTTGGTGGCCTTGGCGCGGAAGCGGTCGACGAAGGATTGCAGGTGGGCGCGGCGGTCCTGCTGTTTCTTGGCAGTGGCGGCCAGCTGGGCGCGTTTCTCGGCCCGCAGCTTGACGAAGCCGTCGTAGGGCGTGCCGTAGTACGTCAGCTTGCGGTCCTCGAGGTGCAGGATCGAGGTGACGGCGCGGTTCAGCAGCCCGCGGTCGTGGGAGATGACGATGACCGTGTGCGGGTATTTCGCCAGGTAGGATTCGAGCCAGAGCGCGCCTTCGAGGTCGAGGTAGTTGGTCGGTTCGTCGAGCAGCAGCAGGTCGGGCTGGGCAAAGAGCACGCCCGCGAGGGCCACGCGCATGCGCCAGCCGCCGGAATAGGCGGAGCAGGGGTTGCCATGTTCCTCGGGGTCGAAGCCAAGGCCACGCAGGATCTGGCTGGCACGCGCTTCGGCGGACCAGGCGTCGATGTCGGCGAGGCGGGTCTGGACCTCGGCCATCCGGTGACCTTCGGCGGTTTCGGCCTCGCGCATCAGGGCGGCACGCTCGGTGTCGGCCTCGAGAACGGTGTCGAGGATGGAGGTTTCGGAGGCCGGGACTTCCTGGCTGACGCCGCCGATGCGGGCGCGGGAGGGCAGGTCTATGGCACCGCCGTCGAGGGTCAGTTCGCCCTTGATGATGCGGAACAGCGTGGTCTTGCCCGCGCCGTTGGGACCGACGAGGCCAACCTTGTGACCTTCGGGGATGGTGGCGGAGGCTTCCTCGAAGAGGGGGCGGCCGTCGATGGAGAAGTTTATGGATTGAATGCGCAGCATGCGGGCGCTGTAGCAGAGGGTTTGACCGTGCGAAAGGTGGGTTGGTGGGCGGCACTGTTTGCCTGACGGCAAAGGCGCCCGCCCGCCAACCCGTGCGGCGCGCCAGTTTACCTTAGGTTTCGTCGTGTGGGGTTTTCAAGTCGGATGGCCCGTGGTACGCGCCTGCGCAGAATTCGGCCGGGTCTTCCGGCCCATCAGCAATGGAGAGAGCCAATGGCCCTGGAACGCACCTTCTCGATCATCAAGCCCGATGCCACCCGTCGCAACCTGACCGGCAAGATCAACGCCAAGTTCGAGGAAGCCGGCCTGCGCATCATCGCGCAGAAGCGGATCCACCTGACCAAGGCGCAGGCGGGCGAGTTCTACAAGGTGCACGCCGAGCGTCCCTTCTACGACGAACTGTGCGAGTTCATGGCGTCCGCGCCGATCGTGTGCCAGGTCCTGGAAGGTGAAGGCGCGATTGCAAAGAACCGCGAAGTGATGGGCGCGACCAACCCGGCCGACGCGGCACCGGGCACCATCCGCGCTGAGTTCGCCGAATCGGTTGGCGAGAACTCCGTGCACGGCTCTGACGCGCCGGAAACCGCGAAGGAAGAGATCGCTTACTTCTTCTCCGGCCTCGAGCTGGTCGGCTGACAGTTTTCAGGATGCCGGTTTGAAAATGGTCTGCCCAAGGGCGGAGTCATTCAAGGGTGTCAAAGTTTGAAGAAGCGGGCGACGGATAGACCGTCGCCCGCTTTTGTTTAATATGCCGATTTCCCGTGGCGCATGCGTTGATTTGCGTGACCCGGAGACCCCTTGGTTGCCGTCGGATGGACTTCGGGCTGTTATGGCGTGGCAGTCGCAGGACGCCCGGTCAGCGTCGGAGAGCGGGAAGTTGCCGTTCCGTGCGCCCGCTCCACATGCTGACGTAGCAGCGCTGCGTTCTTCAGGTTCGCCTTCCAGCCGACATCGAAGATGTCGCCGACGAGCGGGATCAAGCCAATGAGCCAGTCAACCCCGAGGTTCGCGGCCATCCGTCCCAAGAGGTGCGGTGGCGCACCGCTATCGTGGGCGAGCTTCAGAATATAGGCCGACGGCGCCAGAGCGAGGGTATCGCCGATGCCCGGGACGAGACCGAGAATGCTGTCATAGCCTACGCGGATGCCCGTACCGGGAATGCGCAGAGCGGCGTCCATGCGTCGCGCGATGCTTTCGGCGCGTTCAATGTTGCGAAGGTGCTGCGGAGGGATCATGTCAGCCTCGCTCAGGCCGTCGCGGGGCGGCGGGTAATGATCCAGATCGCGTGGACCACACCGGGCAGCCAGCCCAGAAGGGTGAGGAGGATGTTGATCCAGAAATGTTTGCCCAAACCCACTTCGAGGAGGACGCCGAGCGGCGGTACGAAAAGGCTGAGCAGGATGCGGACGATGTCCATCAGGAGTCTCCCTTCATTGTAACGTTGAAGGGAGAACGCGTGACGCTGCGTGAGGTTCCCGCCCCCTTGCGACAGGGGCTCAGGCGGCCCGTACTTTGGTTGCGGCCCTTTCCGTGGTGCGGGCGCCGTCCTCGAGGGTAAAGTCGGCGATCAAATCGGCCAATTGGCGGGCGGTTTTCGTGATTTCGGAGGATGTTGCACGACCGTTGCGGACCATCGTGGTGTTGGCTGCGTTCAGGTCCTGCAAGACCTTCATGGCGTGGTCGATGTCCGAAAGATGCTCGGCATGGCCTCGGGCGGATGCGGCGATGTCCGAAAGGGTCGCGTCCATGGATTGAATGCTGGCGACCATGCTTTGCAGCGATTGTCCGGCAGAATTCACCAGTTGCACGCCGGTTTTCACTTCGTTGTGGCTTTCGGAAATGAGTTTTTTGATGTCTGTGGCCGACTTTGAGGAACGGCCAGCGAGGTCGCGCACTTCTTCAGCGACGACCGCGAAGCCGCGACCGGATTCTCCGGCACGGGCGGCTTCGACGCGGGCATTGAGCGCCAGCAGATTGGTCTGGAAGGCGAGTTCCTCGATGACGGTGACGATCTTGCCGATCTGGTCGGAGCGCGAACTGATCTGATCCATGGCGCGGATGGCGGTGGTCACGGTCTCATCCGACTCCGCCGCTGTGGCGGAAGCCGTGCGGGCTTCGGACTGGGCATCGTCGATTTTTTCCAGGTCGGCATGCGTGGCGTCTGCGACGCGCTTTACGCCGGAGGCGCTGGAGGCCACGGTCTCGCCCTGCTGCAATGTGCGGGAGGCCAGATTTTCCGTGTCACTTTCCATGAGGCTGGCGCGTTCGGTGATCTCGGCGACAGAACTGGCGAGGGAAGAAATGACATCGTGCAGGCGGTTGGTTGCCGTGTTGAAATTCTGGCGGATGTGATCGTATTTCGGATCGAGTGGTGTGTCGAAGCGCCGGGTCAGGTTCGCATCTGCCAGTGCTTTCAGGCCGTCGGTCATCATGTCGACCACCTGCTGATGGGTGGCGTTCAGACGCGCCTCGTCCGCGGCCTTGGCCTGAGCCTGAGCCTCACGTTGGTCACGCATGGCGTCCTTGAACTGAGCAAGCACGTTGGCCATGCGGCCCAGTTCCGATTTGGGAGACACTTGCGGGACTTCGGGTTCGAAATTGCCGTTCTTGTATTCGTCCATCAGTTGAATGAGACCGGCGACGCGCCGGATCATGCGTTCGAAAATGACGACGGAGAAAAGGGTCGCCATGGCCACGATGGCCGCGATGGTCCCTATGGTTTTTTGGATCAAGCTCTCCGCTGCTGCGCGTTCATCACGTGCGTAATCGGAGATTTCGGCGGCAAGCGCTACTTCCTGATTGCGCAGCAAGTCGATCCAGGCCGTGGATGTTGCGAACCACTCCGGCGCGGTGAAGCCGAAATCCTGCGGCTTGTAGCCATAGGCGATCAGCGTTTCACGTTTCGCATCGAGCGCGAGTGCCTCGGGGGAAGTCGTCAGAGCCTCGTAAAATGCGGGGCGATCCAGCGCCATGGCTGCGATCTGCAGACTGCTTTTCTGGCGACTCACGAGGCTGACATAGCGTTCGTGGAGCGCTTGCCCGAAGCGTCCCGTGCCGATGACCGACGCTCCGACTGCTCTTTCTAGACCGGCCGATTCCTTTGCGATGGACACGAGGGAGCGCGCTTCGATCATGAAGCTCAGTTTTGCGTCCGTGGTGCCATGGGTGATCTGGTTGGAGGCAAACATCAGGTCGTCGATAAGTTTGGTATAGAATGCCGCGACATTGGGAAGCGTGACCTGCATGCCCGCCGCGTTGGTGCGCCATTCTTCCAGCGCGGCGATTGCCGATCCAATTTCTTCCACCGGAATACCGTCGCCGTGATCGGCAATGCTGTTTTTTTCAACGAAGGTGGCGAGGACGGTATCGGTAGCGCGTTGCTGCTGTGGCAGGATGTCACGGAAGTTGTTGCCTCCTGAAGAGACGAAACCCGCCGTATAGCCACGCTCCTTTTGTAGTTCGTGCACCAGGTCGCTGATCAACTCCGCCTCGCGGAGACTGTGAATCTCTTCGTTGAGAACGGCGATGCGACCGTTCATTTCCTTCAGGTCTTCCCAAGTAAAGAAACCGATCACCCCGAGCAAAGGCACGAGGATCAGGAGCATGGTCTGGCGCAGGGTCATTTGTCCATCCTTTCCCGGAATTGGTCGGGAAAATGGGCGCAGGTGTTTAACGTTTCGCTGAACTGAAAAATTTAGCGTTTCGAATTGCGCGTAACACGGTCAATGACGCCGATTTCCGTAAGCTTTTCGAAAAAAGCCCTGTCGCCGGTTGGCGCGTTCTGGCCTTTCAACTGGTCGAAGGCGGTGCGCAGCTCGTCGCGCTCCTTTCCTTTGCAATCGTTCCAAGGGCGGCCTTGCAAGGCCATGTGCAGAACGTAATAGCCGATGAAATGCGGTCGCTCGCCGTTTGCCAGAAGGCGGCGATAGGCTTCGTGTGCGCCGATCTTGCGCAAGGCCTCGGCGTCGGGAATGCCGGCGGCGTTCAGGGCCTGTTCGGTCGCGGGGCCGAGGTTTCGGATCGACGAGATCGGCATGCCGCTCATGGCGCGTCTTGCAGGAGATCGTCGATCACGGAGCCGGAAACGGTGCGGCCAAGGGGCGAGAAGTCGCCCGTATCGAACATGGCGCGGGCAGCGTCGAGCACCACGCGATGCGTGGCGCGGGCGAGGCTGGAGCCAAGGGAGATACGCGCGACCCCGGCGGCGGCAAAGGCGCTGCGTGGGTGGTCGGTGAACCCTGCGACCAAGGCGTTGACCGGCAAAGCAGTGGCGCGGCAGATGTGGGCGAGGTCGTCGAAGGAGGGCGGCAGGGGGATGTAGACGCAATCGGCGCCTGCGGCCTCGTAGGCCTGTATCCGGGCGATGGCCTCGGGAAGGTCATAGTGGCCGTTCATGACACCGTCGGCGCGGGCCACCAGAACGAAGTCGTTGGACAGCGCGCGGGCGGCGGAGGCTGCAGCGCGGATGCGGTCGACCGCCAGAGGGCGGTCGTAGGGCGTGTCGGCGGGAAGGGCGGTGTCTTCGATGGAGATGCCCGCAAGGCCGACTTCGGCAGAGAGGCGCACGGTTTCGGCGCAGGTCTCGGGGGCCTCGCCAAAGCCGTTTTCGAAATCGCCGGAGACGGGAACGGAAACGGCGGCGACGAGATCCTGTGCGTGGGCGAGGGCTTCGTCGCGGGAGACGGTGCCCATGTCCGGGCGGCCCAAGGTGAAGGCATGGGCGGCGGAGGAGGTGGCGATGGCCGGGGCACCGAGCGCCGCGAGCATCATCGCCGATCCCTTGTCCCAGGCGTTGGCGAGGATGAAGGGATCGCCGGGGCGGTGCAGGTCGCGGAAGGATTGGGCGCGATCGGTCATGGGGTTCCCTTCATGCGTGTCGATCGAGGCCGTGTTGCGCGTTTTATGGCCTGTGAGTCAGGCCTCGGCAAGATCAGCAGCAAAGCGGCAGAGCGTGCGCACAGCCTCGGACAGGCGGTCGTCGGCGGTGGTGAGCGCAATGCGCAGGTGCCCGGCAGCGGATTGGCCGAAGCTCTCGCCGGGCATGACGGCGATGTGATGCGTGTCGAGCAGCTTGTGCGCGAAGGCTTCGCCCGAGAGCCCTGTCGCGCGGATGTCGAGCATGAGGTACATGGCCCCGCGCGACGGGATGACGGTGACGGTGTTCTGCTGCGCGAGAATGTCGAGCGCAAGGGTGCGGCGGCGGCGGAAGGGCTCGGCGATCTGACGTTCGAGGTCGGGGCCAGCGGTCAGGGCGAAGAGCGCCGCGTCTTGGATGTAGCCGGGAACGCCGTAGGTGGTGTTCGTTGCGAGGTCGATGAGGCGGGTGATGGCCTCTTCGGGGCCGGCTATCCAGCCGATGCGGGAGCCGGTCATGGCGTGGCTTTTCGACATGGAACCGATGGTCAGGGTGCGCTCGGCCATGCCGGGGAGGGCGCGAGGGGAAAGGTGGTCTCCTTCCCAGACCTGCGTGTCGTAGACCTCGTCCGAGATCAGCCAGAGGTCGTTGGCGATGCAGGCGCGGGCGATCTGGTCGAGCGTCTCGCGCGGGTAGACGGTGCCGGTGGGATTGTTGGGCGTATTGACCAGCAGTGAGCGGGCCTGCGTGGCGCGGGCGGCGCTGTCGATCTGCTCGAATGTCGGCAGGAAGTCGTCGGCGGCCTTCGTGGGCACGGCAACGGGCGTACCGGAGGCGGCGCGGATCGTGCCGGGGTAGGTCGCATAGTAGGGGTCGATGTACAGCGCCGCGTTGCCGGGGGTCAGCACAGCCATATGCGCAGCGAACAGCGCGGCCTGTCCGCCGGGGGTGATGAGGATGTTCCCGGGCGCGGTTGCGACCCCTGTGCGGGTCGTGATGCGGCGGGCAACTTCCTCGCGCAGGGCGCGGATGCCGGGAACCATGGCATAGCCGGTGTGGCCTCCGGTGGCGGCTGCATCCATGGCGGCGAGGATGCTGGCGTCGGTGCCGATGTCGTGTTCACCGATGGTCAGTTCGGTGATTGGGATGCCCTGCGCCTTCATCTGGCGGGCCTTGTAGAAGACCTCCCACCCGTCGGAGCCGTCGCCGTTGAGCGTGGTGATGCGGGGGCTGAGCTGGGGCATGGGGGACTCCTGTGTCTTGCGCGACAGGAGTGCCAGAGCGCAGGAGCAGGGGCAAGGCAATGCGGCCATGCGTTGGGCGGCGCGTTAACGATTTGTGCTTAAGTGTGAAGGCTTTCAATGGCTTGCGTTCGGTGCCCGCATTGACCGGGCGCGCGGTCGGGCGTAGCTTTCAAACCATGCTGGACGAGGTGTGGTGACGGCCCCGGGGGAAACCCTGCCAGGGGCCTTTTTCATGCCTGCCCAAAGGAGGGGCAACCTTACAGGCAAGAAAGGTGTCGAGCATGAGCAGCGATAACAACAACAGCTGTGCATTGGTAATTCCGGTTTGTGAGGCCGGGCGTCTGGAAGCGCAACGTGATGAGATTGCGCAGACGCTGGAAGAACTGACCGCGGATATCCGCGAGTTGCAGGAACGGATCAGGGGATCGGAGAGGGTGAAGAAGACCGACGTCGGAACGGCGTTGTCCGACCTTCGCTACTGGCTGAAGGCGGCGAGAGAAACGGAGGCTGAACTTGATGCCATCAGACGCAAACAGAACGGGATCGAAGGAGACTGGGGGCTGGACCTCGAGGCAGCCTACCATGAGGTCAGCTGCCGCCTGGATCGCATCCGGGCCACGTCACAGGAGGATTGAGTTCCTGAGTGGACTTTCCGAGGGAGCGCGCATTGCGCTCCCTTACCTGTTCGAGTTCTGGGCGCATCCGCATCAGTTGCCTCCCGAAGGTGACTGGCGGACATGGGTGATCCTGGGCGGGCGGGGCGCGGGCAAGACGCGCGCCGGGGCCGAATGGGTGCGGTCACAGGTCGAGGGGCGGTTGCCGCTGACCAAGGGGCGCTGCAAGCGGCTGGCCATCATTGGCGAGACGTTTGACCAGGCGCGAGAGGTGATGGTGTTCGGCGACAGCGGGATCATGGCGTGCTCGCCGCCGGATCGGCGGCCATTGTGGCAGGCCGGTCGCAAGTGCCTTGTCTGGCCGAACGGGGCCGAGGCGATGCTGTATTCGGCGAGCGAACCGGAAGCGTTGCGCGGGCCGCAATTCGACGGCGCCTGGGTGGATGAACTGGCCAAGTGGAAGAAGGCGAGAGACACCTGGGACATGCTGCAATTTGGCTTACGCCTGGGAGCGCATCCGCAGGTCTGCGTG
This sequence comes from Sagittula sp. S175, assembly GCF_049800975.1. Classification (NCBI taxonomy): domain Bacteria; kingdom Pseudomonadati; phylum Pseudomonadota; class Alphaproteobacteria; order Rhodobacterales; family Roseobacteraceae; genus Sagittula; species Sagittula sp. S175. Next base: position 262,808 of record NZ_JBNAGB010000002.1, on the reverse strand, counting down.
ACCACGACACCGCGCAACGTTGCGGTGCTCAAAGACATCATGGGTTATCCCTCGACCGTGATGACCCATGCGCCGACCGAGGCCAACCGGGCGAACCTTGCGTCGAGCTTCCTCGATGAGGTGCGCGAGCGGTTCGCGCATTCCTCGCTGGCGCGGCAGGAACTGGACGGCATGTTGCTGGAGCAGGTGGACGGCGCCATGTGGACGCAGGACATGCTCGACAAGCTGCGCGGTGGGCCGGTGCCGGATCTGCAAAGGATCGTGGTGGCGGTTGATCCCCCGGCGGGGGATTCGAAGAAGTCGGACGCCTGCGGGATCGTGGTGGCCGGTGTCTGGACCGCCGAGGACGGGCGGCGCCACGTGCATGTGCTGGAGGATGCCAGTGCGCGGGGGCTCAGTCCGCAGGGGTGGGCGCAGGTGGCGGTCGAGGCCGCGCGGCGCTGGAAGGCGCATCGCGTGGTGGCGGAGGTGAACCAGGGCGGGGCCATGGTCGAGACGGTTTTGCGGCAGGTCGACCCGGATATCGGGGTCACCCGGGTTCACGCGCGGGACGGCAAGTCGACGCGGGCCGAGCCGGTGGCGGTGCTGTATGAACAGGATCGGGTGCGCCACAACAATGGCATGGAAGAGCTGGAGGCGCAGATGTGCCTGATGACGCCCATGGGGTACGAGGGGCACGGCAGCCCGGACCGTGTTGATGCGCTGGTCTGGGCGGTGACGGAGTTGGTGCACGGCAAAGGCCCTGTGACGCCAAGGGTCAGATCGGCGTGACATCGCAAAGGGAAGGCCGGGCCATGTGCCCGGCCTTTTGTCTTTCAGGGGAGTCGGGGCACAGCCCCGACCTGCGCATCCTGATGGGCCATCAAGTATCTGTTTTTGCGAGGTAAAGCCCCGGGGTTGAGCACCGTACGGTGGTGCTACCGCCAATTAACTTCGCATTCATAGGGTGACTTTCGAAGCGCGGGGCATGGACCCGGTAGAGCCTCGCGGCGGAGCGGCGCGGTGGCAGCGGGAAAAGGAGCATGAGCATGGTTTTCGACTTTCTGCGGCGTGGCGGGGCGCAAGAGGCGGCGGTGGTGCCCGAGGTGAAGGCCTCGGCCACGGGGCGCGTTGTGGCGCATCTGTCCGGCGGTCGCGTGGCCTGGAGCCCGCGGGACACGGTTTCGCTGACGAAGCAGGCCTTTGCGGGCAACCCGGTGGGCTTTCGCGCGGTCAAGCTGATCGCCGAGGCCGCGGCGGCGCTGCCGCTGGTTCTGCAGGACGCCACGGCGCGCTACGCCGAGCACCCGATCCTGAAGCTGATTACCCAGCCCAATCCGGGGCAGGGCCGCGCCGAGCTGTTCGAGGCGTTGTACGGTCAGATGCTGCTGTCCGGTGACGGATATGTCGAAGCGGTAGCGGGCGAGCAGGGGTTGCCGTTTGAACTGCATGTGCTGCGCTCGGACCGGATGAGTGTCGTGCCGGGGCAGGATGGCTGGCCGGTTGCCTATGTCTACGAGGTCGCGGGGCGCAAGCATCGCTTCAACGTGACGGGGCCGGTGTCGCCTGTGCTGCATGTGAAGACGTTTCACCCGCAGGATGACCACTACGGTCTGTCGCCATTGCAGGCGGCTGCGCAGGCGGTGGATGTTCATAACAGCGCATCGCGCTGGTCGAAGGGGTTGCTGGACAACGCGGCGCGGCCCTCGGGCGCGATTGTCTGGAAGGGCGCCGATGGCAATGGACATCTGACATCCGAACAATACGACCGTTTGACCGCCGAGATGGAGGCGCACCATCAGGGGGCGCGAAACGCGGGGCGTCCGATGCTGCTGGAAGGCGGGCTGGACTGGAAACCGATGGGGTTCTCTCCGTCCGACATGGAGTTCCAGAAGACCAAGGAAGCGGCGGCGCGGGAGATCGCCGTGGCGTTCGGGGTGCCTCCGATGTTGCTGGGGATCCAGGGCGAGGCGACATACGCCAATTACGCCGAGGCGCATCGGGCATTTTACCGTCAGACGGTGCTGCCGCTGGCGTCGAAGGTCACCCACGCCGTCGGTCGCTGGCTGTCGTCCTACGTGGGGGACGAGGTGGAGTTGCGCCCGGATCTGGATCAGGTCCCTGCGCTGTCGGTGGAACGCGACGCGGTGTGGAACCGCGTGGCCGGGGCCGATTTCCTGACGGTGGCCGAGAAGCGTGCTCTGCTGGGGCTGCCCGCCCTGGACGTGGAGGCGGCAAGTGACTGAGTTGCGCAGTCGGGTCGAACCCTTCGCCTGCGCGCCGGGCTTGCGGCTGGAGAGCCACGAGAAGGTGGCGAAGCTGCAGTTCGATGCGCTCAACGACCGGTTCCAGCGGCTGGAGATGCTGATGGAACGTCTCGAGCGGCGGCTGTGGCTGGCGGTTTACGGCGTGGCCGGGGTGATCCTGGCCGAGGCCTTTCAGAAATTCATGAACTTGACGCCGTGAGGGCCGTCGGAAAGGGGATTTGCGAGATGGATCTGGAACACAAGTTCTGCCGCTTCGACGCAGAGGTGACGGTGGTCGAGGGCACGCGGATCGAGGGCTATGCCTCGCTGTTCGGCAAGTGCGACCAAGGGGGGGACGTGGTGGCGAAGGGCGCTTATGCGCGCTCGCTGAAGCGGCTGGTCGAAGAGGGGCGCGCGGTAAAGATGCTGTGGCAGCATGACCCGGCGCAGCCCATCGGCGTCTGGGATGAGGTGCGCGAGGATGAGCGCGGCCTGTACGTGAAGGGCCGCCTGCTGGACAGCGTGGCCAAGGGCCGTGAGGCCGCCGCGCTGATCGAAGCGGGCGCGATCGACGGCCTGTCCATCGGCTACCGCACTGTGAAATCCACAAAGAATGACAAGGGCCAGCGGCTCTTGGCGGAACTGGAGCTTTGGGAGGTGTCGCTGGTGACGTTCCCGATGCTGCCCAGTGCGCGGGTGGCGTCGAAGGGGGAAGAACTCCCCACCGATGACAGCGACGCCCTGCGCGAGTTGGCGGAGTCCCTCGAGGGCCTGCGCCGCAACCTGGCGGGCGTCTGACGCGCGTCACTCATGGCCGTGTCTGAAGGCTGACGGGGCGGAACGTCCCAGCCTGAAGCGCGGCAGGGCAACCACAAGAGGAAATGACCATGAGCAAACCCGAGACCAAGTCTCGGACCGGGGAAGATGTGTCTCCGGTCGCCCGGGTGAGTGCCGCGATGGCGGGACTGATCGGGGACTACAAGGCCCTCGCGGCTGAACTGGAAGAGAAGCTTGCAAAACAGGAAGAGCGACTGACCATGCTTGATCACAAATCCGCACTCGCAAAACGCCCGGCGCTGTCGACCCGCACCGAGGTCGAGGCGCCCCACCAGAAGGCGTTCGACGCCTACCTGCGCACCGGTGACGACGACGCCCTGCGTGGCATCGAGATCGAAGGCAAGGCGATGTCGACGGCGGTAAACGCCGATGGCGGCTACCTCGTCGATCCCGAGACCTCGGCCAACATCAAGTCGAAGCTGGAGTCGCTTGTTTCGATCCGTGCCATTTCCAACGTGGTGAACGTCGAGGCCTCGTCCTTCGACGTTCTGATCGACCGCAACGACACCGGCGCGGGCTGGGCGGCCGAGACCACGACCGCGGCAGAGACCGCGACGCCGACCATCGAGCGTATCTCGATCCCGCTGTATGAACTGAACGCCATGCCGAAGGTATCGCAGCGCCTGCTGGACGACTCGGCTTTCGACGTGGAGGCCTGGCTGGCCGCGCGCATCGCTGACAAGTTCATCCGCGCCGAGGCATCTGCCTTCATCAATGGCGACGGCGTGGACAAGCCGACGGGCATCCTGACCAACACCATCGTCGCCAACGACGTGTGGAACTGGGGCTCTCTGGGATATGTGGCCTCCGGTTCAGCGGCGGATATCGGCAATGGCGATGCGCTGATCGACTTGGTCTATGCGCTGGATGCGCGCTACCGCCCGACCGCGACCTTCGTGATGAACTCGAAGACTGCCGGCGCGCTGCGCAAGCTGAAGGATGCCGATGGCCGTCACCTGTGGGCCGATGGTCTGGCGGCGGCGGAACCCGCGCGCCTGCTGGGTCAGCGCGTGCTGATTTCCGAGGACATGCCGGACATCGCGGCGGGCGAGCATCCGATCGCCTTCGGTGATTTCGGTGCGGGCTACACCATTGCGGAACGCCCGGACATCCGCGTCTTGCGCGACCCGTTCTCGGCCAAGCCGCACGTGCTGTTCTATGCGTCCAAGCGCGTGGGCGGCGGTGTCAGCGACTTTGCCGCGATCAAGTTCATGCGCTGCGCAGTGTCGTAAGCGCAAAGCGGACCGGGAGGCGGTGAAATCCGCCTCCTGACGGGCGCGCGTGGTCCCGGGTTGTCCAGCTTCCCCTCCGCCCGTGCAGCCTGGGCGGCGCGCGCCCACCTGCCGTTTGGCCCCGCTGACACAGCCGAGGGCGAGAACCGTGGTCGAGGATTTCGGAGAAAAGACATGATGTTGGTGGAAGAAACACAGGTGGCGGAGGCGGCCCTCCCGGTGGCAGCGCTGAAAGAGCATCTGCGGCTGGGCAGCGGATTTTCCGAGACCGACCTGCAAGATGCTGTGCTGGCGTCCTTTCTGCGGGCGGCTCTGGCGGCGATCGAGGCGCGGACCTCGAAGGCGTTGATCCAGCGCGGGTTCGTGGTGACCTTCGAAGACTGGCAGGAACGCACCGTCCAGAAGCTGCCCATCGCGCCGATTGCGGCGGTGACCGAGATCACGCTGGTGGACGGCTTCGGTGCCGCGCAGACCGTGGCGCCCTCGGCCTATCGGCTGGTGAAGGACAATTTCGCGCCAAAGCTGCGCTCGGTCGGGACCTTTCCCAGCGTGCCCAAGGATGGGGCCATCGAGGTACGCTTTCAGGCGGGCTACGGTGCGACGTTCGACGCGGTGCCGGCGGATCTGCAACAGGCGGTTCTGCTGCTGGCGGCGCATTACTACGAATACAGGGACGAGACGGCGCTGAGCCAGGGTTGCATGCCGTTCGGCGTCACCAGCCTGATCGCGCGGTATCATCCGATCCGCATGGGGCTGAACGCATGAGCGGCCCGGCGGACAGGAGCATGGCGCTGAACCACAAGCTGGTTCTGGAAGCGCCGCAGGAGATCCCCGACGGCGCGGGCGGCTGCCTGCGCAGCTGGGGTGCGCTGGGCACGCTCTGGGGCAAAGTCGAACCGCGATCCGCCCGGTTGGGGCTGGGGGAGGTCGGGGCGATCTCGTCGAGCGGCTTCACCGTCTGGGTACGTGGCGCGCCCGTGGGGCAGTCTAACCGACCCGCGCCGGGACAGCGGTTCGTGATGCAGGGCCGTGTGCTGCGCATCGAGGCGGTCACCGAGGAAGAGCCGCGCGGGCTGTACCTGCGGTGCAGCTGCAACGAGGAGGTCTCGGCATGACTTATGCATTATCCGGGGCCTTGCAGACGGCGGTCTACGGACTGCTTCAGGCCGACCCTGCGCTGGAGACGCTGGTGGGCGAGGCGATTTTCGACTGCCCACCCGCCGGGACGCTGCCGCCGCTTTACGTGGCGCTGGGCCCGGAGCGGGTGCGAGAGGCAGGCGACAAGGACGGCAACGGGGCCTGGCACGAGTTCGACATCTCGGTGGTGACCGAGAACGCCGGGTTCCTGACCGCCAAGCAGGCGGCGGGCGCGATCAGCGATGCGCTGCACGGGGCGGACCTGACCTTGGGCCGGGGTGTGCTGGTGGGCCTGTGGTTCCTGCGCGCCAAGGCGGGGCTGGAAGCGGACGGGCGGCGCAGGATCGACCTGACTTTCCGCGCCCGTGTCGAGGATGTGGTCGCGCCGTAAACGGCGCCGCCTTTTGGACTGAACCTTTCTTTGGATGGAGTGAGACAGATGGCTGCTCAGAACGGCAAGGACCTTTTGGTGAAGGTCGACATGACCGGCACCGGCACGTTCCAGACTTTCGCGGGGCTGCGTGCCACGCGCATCAGCTTCAACGCCGAAAGCGTGGATGTGACCACGCTGGAATCCCAAAATGGCTGGCGCGAGCTGCTGGCCGGGGCAGGCGTGAAATCTGCCAATATCAGCGGGTCGGGCGTGTTCAAGGACGCGGCGACGGATGAACGCGCGCGGCAGATCTTCTTTGCGGGGGAAACCCCGGATTTCCAGGTCATCATCCCCGACTTCGGCACCGTGGAAGGCAAGTTCCAGGTGACCTCGATCGAATACGCGGGATCGCACGATGGCGAGGCCACCTACGAGGTATCGCTGGCTTCGGCGGGCGAGCTGACCTTCACCGCGGTGCCGGTGGTCTGATGGCCAATCCGTGGCGGGGGGATGTGGCGCTGGTCATCGACGGCCAGCCCCACGTGATGCGGCTGACGCTGGGCGCGTTGGCAGAACTGGAAGCGGGGCTGGAGACGGGCTCGCTGATCGACCTGGTGCAGCGGTTCGAGGCGGGAGGCTTCAGCACGCGCGACGTGCTGGCGCTGATCGTCGCCGGGCTGCGCGGCGGTGGCTGGCAGGGTCGGGCCTCTGACCTGCTGGCCGCCGAGATCGAGGGCGGGCCGATGGCTGCGGCGCGGGCTGCGGCGGAACTTCTGGCGCGGGCCTTCATGCTGCCGGAGACGGCCGATGCAAAGGTTTGACTGGCCCGAGCTGATGCGCGCGGGGATGCGTGGACTGGGGCTGAAGCCCTGGGAATTCTGGCAGCTGACCCCGGCGGAACTGCAACTGCTCTTGGGCGAAGGTTCCGGCCTGCGCCCCTTGGGACGCAAACGGCTCGATGAGCTGATGGCGGCCTTTCCCGACAGGAGTGACGAGACATGAGCGACTTCGAGATCGAGACCCTGGGCGACGAGGCCATGCGGCTGGAACAGTCGCTGAGCGGCGCTGCCGGAATGGCCGCGGCCTTCGACGCCGAGATGCGGCGGATCAACACGACCTTTTCGGACACGGGCCGCAGTGCCGTCAGGTTGGAAGGGACGCTTTCACGTGGCGTGGCGCGGGCCATCGACGGGGTGGTGCTGGATGGGATGAAGCTGTCGGACGCCATGAAGGGCGTCGCACAGTCGATGATCGACGCGGCCTGGCGATCGGCGGTCAAACCGGTGGCGAACCATGTTGGCGGCTTCCTGGCCTCTGGCATGTCGTCGATCTTTGGTGATTTCTCTCCCTTCGCCAAGGGGGGCAGTTTCACCCAAGGCCGCGTCATGCCCTTTGCCTCCGGGGGTGTCGTCAGCAGTCCGACCACCTTTCCCATGCGTGGCGGCACCGGGTTGATGGGCGAGGCGGGGCCGGAGGCGATCATGCCGCTGACGCGCGGTGCCGATGGCAAGCTGGGGGTGCGCGCGGCGGGGGGCGGTCAGCCGGTCTCCATCGTGATGAACATCCACACGCCGGACGCGCGGTCCTTTGAACGCAGCCAGAGCCAGATCGCGGCGCGCATGAGCGCCGCGCTGGGCCGTGGCGCGCGCAATCGTTGAACGGAGGGAACCATGGCATTTCACGAGGTGAGATTCCCGGCGGACCTGAGCTTTGGCTCGGTTGGCGGGCCGGAGCGGCGCACGGATATCGTGACGCTCACCAGCGGGTTTGAAGAGCGCAATACGCCCTGGGCGCATTCGCGCCGGCGTTATGACGCGGGGCTGGGGCTGCGCTCGCTCGATGATGTGTCGGCGATGATCGACTTCTTCGAAGCGCGTCAGGGCCAGTTGTTCGGGTTCCGCTGGAAGGACTGGGCGGATTTCAAATCCTGCACGCCGTCGCGCACCGTGGCCAACGGCGATCAGGTGATCGCGCGGGGCGACGGCGTGACGAAAAGCTTTCAGCTGATAAAGACCTACCGTTCTGGCACAGCGGAATACGCGCGTCCCATTACCAAGCCGGTGGCGGGGACGGTGATTGCCGCCGTGCAGGACGACGAGATGCGCGAGGGCGTGCATTTCGAGATCGACACCACCACGGGGATCATCACCTTTGTCGAGGCGCCCATGGCGGATGTCGAGATCAGCGCGGGCTTCGAATTCGACGTACCGGTGCGGTTCGACACCGACCGGATCAATGTCTCTGTCGCCAGCTTCCGCGCGGGACAGGTGCCTGACGTGCCGGTGGTGGAGGTGCGCATCTGATGGGACAGGCTGAACTGCATGAACACCTTGCCACCGGTGTGACGACGGTCTGTCGCGCCTGGGCCGTGACGCGCAAGGACGGGACGGTGTTCGGGTTTACCGACCACGACCGCGATCTGGCGTTCGACGGGCTGACCTTCAAGGCCGAGACCGGCCTTTCGGCACGCGCCTTGGCGCAGTCGACGGGCCTCTCGGTGGACAATACAGAGGCCATGGGTGCGCTCTCCGATTCGGCGATCCGCGAGGAAGACATTGCCGCGGGCCGTTTCGACGGGGCCGAGGTGGTGGCCTGGTTGGTGAACTGGTCCGACGTAAATGCGCGCCGCGTGATGTTCCGGGGCCATATCGGCGAGGTGCGTCGGGGCGAGGGGGCTTTCCACGCGGAACTGCGCGGCCTGTCCGAGGCGCTGAACCGCCCCGTCGGACGCGTATACCAGAAACCCTGCACCGCCGTGCTGGGGGATGCGTCCTGTGGGTTCGACCTCAACACGTCCGGCTATGTCCACGAAGATGCACTGTTCGGAGTCGAAGAGACACGTGTCTTCCTGTGCGGGCCTTTGACCGGGTTCGAGCCGGGGTGGTTCCAACGCGGGCGGCTAACGGTGCTGTCAGGCGACGCCGCCGGGCTGTCCGCCGCGATCAAACGCGATCAGTTCCGCCCCGACGGGACACGGGTCATCGAGATATGGGAGCCGTTGCGCGCCTCTCCGGTTGCGGGCGACCTGGTGCGTCTGGAGGCCGGTTGCGACAAGCGGTTTGACACCTGCCGCCTCAAATTCGGCAACCTGGTCAATTTTCAGGGCTTTCCGGACATCCCCGAGGAAGACTGGGTCATGGTGCATCCGGCCTCGGCCAAGGCCAAAACCGGGGGGAGCCGCAGATGAACACGGTGGTCAATGCCGCGCGGGGGTGGATCGGCACGCCCTATATCCACCAGACCTCGGTCAAGGGCGCGGGCTGCGATTGCCTCGGCCTCTTGCGCGGCGTCTGGCGCGAAGTGATCGGGCCGGAACCAGAGGCGGTTCCGGCCTACACGCGCGATTGGTCGGAACCCGAGGGGGATGAACGGCTATGGCGGGCGGGGCTGACGCATCTGGTGCCAAAGGCGCTGGGCGATGCCACACCCGGCGACGTGCTTCTGTTCCGGATGCGCGAGGGCGCGGTGGCCAAACACATCGGCCTTCAGGGCGAAATCGGTGCGCAGGCGAGCTTCATCCATGCCTACACGGGGCATGGGGTGATCGAAAGCGCCTTCAGCGCGCCATGGGCACGGCGCGTCGTGGCGCGGTTTGCCTTTCCATTGGGAGATTGAGTGATGGCGACGATCCTTCTTTCCGCCGCGGGCGCGGCAATAGGCAGTTCCATCGGTGGGTCCGTCATGGGCATTTCGGCAATGGCGGCGGGACGGTTCGTCGGCGCAGCCATCGGCCGGTCCATCGACGCACGCCTGATGAACCAGCGGGTCATGGGGCAGGGCACCGAGGTGGTCGAAACGGGGCGGATCGACCGCTTTCGGGTCACCGGCGCGGGTGAGGGTCAAGCTGTCACCCAAGTTTACGGACGGATGCGGATCGGCGGGCATGTGATCTGGGCGACCGAGTTCGTCGAGCATGTGCATGAAAGTGGCGGGGGCGGCGGCTCCAGCGGCGGTGGCGGCAAGGGGGCACCCCGTGCGCCGACCCGTCCCGATCCGATCGTTCGGGAATACAGCTATACGGTCAGCCTTGCGCTGGCACTGTGTGAGGGTGAAATCACGTCGGTCGGGCGCATTTGGGCGGACGGGGCCGAGATCCCGCTGCGCGACCTGAACATGCGCGTTTACACGGGTACGCGCGACCAACTCCCCGACCCAAAGATCGAGGCCGTCGAAGGCGCGGGGGCCGTGCCTGCGTATCGCGGCACGGCCTATGTGGTGATCGAGGATCTGGATCTCGGGCGCTTTGGCAACCGCGTGCCCCAGTTCAGTTTCGAGGTGACGCGTCCCGAGGCCGGGGCCGATGACGTGCCCGCGCAATTGCAGGCGGTCGCAATGATCCCCGGCACGGGGGAATACGCGCTGGCAACCGAACCGGTCTACTGGTCTTATGCGGCGGCGACGGATGCGCTGTTCGGTACGGGGCCGGGAGGGCAGGCCGTTGCCAATGTGAACTCACCATCCGAAGAACCGGACTTCAATACATCCCTGCGGCAGCTGACCGAAGAGGCCCCCGCCTGCGGAGCGGCTTCGCTGATCGTCAGCTGGTTCGGGAACGATCTGCGCTGCGGTTCCTGCGAGATCAAACCAAAGGTGGAACAGACCGCGCATGAGGCGCGCATGCCCTGGACCGTCTGCGGTCTGTTGCGTCCTCAGGCCGAGGTTGTCCCGCTGGAGGCGGGCCGCCCGGTCTATGGCGGCACTCCGACCGATCAATCGGTCATTCAAGCCATTCAGCGCATGACGGCGCAGGGGCTGAAGGTGATGTATTACCCCTTCATCCTGATGGATCAGACGGCCGGGAACGGTCTGACGGACCCGTGGACCGGAGCGGCGGGGCAGCCTGCCTTGCCTTGGCGCGGGCGGATCACCTTGTCGGTGGCGCCGGGTCTGAGCGGGACGCCCGATCAGACCGCTGCGGCGGATGCCGAGGTCGCCGCCTTCTTTGGTACGGCGCAGGCCAGCCACTTCATCGTTGGCAATGGCACCACGGGATACACCGGTCCCGCGGAATGGCGCTACAACCGCTTCGTTTTGCATCAGGCGGCGCTGTGTGCGGCCGCTGGTGGCGTGGAGTCGTTCTGTATCGGATCGGAACTGCGCGGGCTGACGCAAATTCGCGGGACATCCGGTTTCCCGGTGGTTCAGGCGTTGAAGGCACTGGCGGCAGAGTGCCGGGCCATACTCGGTCCGCAGACCAAGATCGGCTATGCCGCCGACTGGAGCGAATACTTCGGCTACCATCCGCAGGACGGTTCGGGTGATCTTTATTTTCACCTCGATCCGCTATGGTCGGATGCCAATATCGACTTCGTCGGCATCGACAACTACATGCCGCTCTCCGACTGGCGCGACGACGAAGATCATGCCGACAGTGTATGGGGTCATATCGGCAACCTCGACTACCTCCGTGCCAATATCGAAGGCGGCGAGGGGTATGATTGGTATTACGAGGGGCAGGAGGCCCGCGATGCCCAGGTCCGCCTGCCGATCACAGATGGTGAACACGATGAACCCTGGGTCTGGCGTTACAAGGACATCCGCAACTGGTGGCTCAACCGTCATCACGAGCGCATCGGGGGCACCCGGCAGGAACTGCCGACGGACTGGGAGCCGCAATCCAAACCGATCTGGTTCACCGAACTGGGCTGCGCCGCCGTGGACAAGGGGACCAACCAGCCCAACAAGTTCCTCGATCCGAAAAGCTCGGAATCGAGCCTGCCGTATTACTCCAACGGGTTGCGTGACGAGGCCATCCAGCGCCAGTACCTGCGTGCCATGCTGGGTTACTGGAGCGAAGCAGAGCACAATCCGGTTTCCGAGGTCTATGCCGGTCCGATGCTCGACATGTCGCGCGCTTTCGTCTGGGCATGGGATGCCCGGCCATATCCCTGGTTCCCGGGGAATGCGGCACTGTGGTCGGACGGCGCGAACTATCGCGCCGGGCATTGGCTGAACGGGCGTGTGTCCGGGCGGACGCTTGCCTCTGTCGTAACCGAGGTCTGTCGTCGTGTCGGATTGACCCGTATCGACACCTCGGGCCTGCATGGCTTTGTCCGTGGATACGTTGTCCCGGACGTGGCAGACGCCCGCCGTGCGCTGCAGCCACTCATGCTGGCCTATGGCTTCGACGCCATCGAGCGAGACGGCACGCTGGTGTTCCGCATGCGCACAGGGGCCAATCCCACCGACCTGAGCCTCGCGCAGTTTGCGGTCTCGGACGAGCTCGAAGGCGACATCGAGGAGGTCCGCGCCGGAGAAGCCGAGATGGCAGGCCGTGTACGGGTCGGTTTTGTGCTGGCTGACAGTGACCATCAGGCCGTGACCGAAGAGGCCGTGCTGCCCGACGATGCCACGCATGCCGTTTCAGACACGGACATCGCGTTGACGCTGACCCGCTCCGAGGGCCGTCAGACCGCGGAGCGCTGGCTGGCGGAGGCGCGGGTGGCGCGTGACACGATGCGCTTTGCCCTGCCGCCCTCGCACCTGGCGCTGGGCGCGGGCGACATCGTCCGCCTGCCGTCGAAATCCGGCCCCGTGCTGGCGCGCATCGACAAGGTCGAGGTGATGGAATACCAACTGATCGACGCCGTTCGTATCGAGCCCGACATCTACCTGCCATCGACCTTTGACGAAGACGCGGCGCGGCTGCGTCCCTTCGTGCCCGCAACGCCGGTGACACCGTTGTTCATGGACCTGCCCTTGATGAGCGGGGCCGAAGTCGAACATGCGCCGCACCTCGCCGTCACGGCGCTGCCCTGGCCGGGGTCCGTTGCGGTCTACGATGCTCCCGAGGATGCCGATTATACGATCAACCGATTGATTGCCGCGCGCTCTGTTATCGGGATCACCGAAACGCCGCTCCTTCGGGCGCGACCCGGAATGATCGACCCCGGCGCGCCCTTGCAGGTCCGTCTCGCCACCGGGACCCTGTCGTCCATCACGGACGGGGCGTTCCTGTCTGGAGGAAACCTCATGGCCATCGGCGACGGCGGCCCGGGCAACTGGGAACTGTTCCAGTTCCGCGACGCGGCACTGTTTGGCGAGAACCAATGGCTCCTGAGCCATCGCCTGCGTGGCCAGTCGGGATCGGACGGCATCATGCCGGACGCCTGGCCGGTTGGGTCCTACGTGGTCTTGATGAACGGCGCACCGTCCCAGATCGGTCTGGCGTCAGGACTGCGCCGCGTGGCACGCCACTACCGCATCGGTCCGGCCAAGCGACCCTACGACGACCCGACGTTTACCCACAGCGTCGAAGCCTTCGACGGCAATGGGCTGCGCCCCTACCGCCCGGCGCATCTCACTGCGACGGATACCGGGGCGGATCTGTCGCTGACCTGGGTCCGACGCACCCGCATCGACGGCGACACTTGGGAAACCTACGAGGTGCCGCTGGGCGAGGACAGCGAAGCGTACCTTGTGCGTGTCATTCAGGGAGGCACCATCGTGCGGGAGGCACAGACAATGACTCCGCAATGGACCTATTCCGCGCTCGCGCGCGCACAGGACGCCCTGACCGGAGACTACCAGATCGCCGTGGCCCAGATCTCTGCTCGCTATGGCCCGGGGCCATTCATCTCGATCGGGTTGGCGGCATGAGACCGGTCCTGTCCCAGGACATCAACGCGGCGGCGCGGGCCTTGATGCCCGTGCCGCCCGAGGCGCGTCGCGTCCTGATACGCCGGATGCTGGCCGAGGCAGATGCGGCGGACGCATTCCGCCGCACCCACCGCAAGGCGCATGCCACATGGGGCGACGGCACATTGATGGCTGCCGCGCTGGCCCGTCCGGTTGCGCGGGAAACGCCTCTTTCAGGCGATTATCTCGAATGCCAATACCTTGTGCTCGAGGCGCTTTTGAAATGGCGAAACCCGAACGCGGGTGCAGGGGCGGAGCCTCACGACCCTGAACCCCCTGTTCACCATCCAGAGAAGAACTGATCCGAATTGGTCATATCCTCCATCACGGATTTGCGTTTCGCGTGAAATAGCCTATCTGCTATCGTGCCTCGGTGACAGGAGGCCAACTGGAGGATGCCACATGGCTGAGAGACGCGCGAAGCTGCTCGAACTCGATCCCGTCTGGGCACGGATCAACCGCGAGGCCGAAGAGGCCGTCGCCAAGGAACCGCTGCTGGGCGGCATGTTGCATTACAGCATCCTGCACCACCCCAGCCTCGACCGCGCGCTCAGCTACCGCGTGTCGCTGAAGCTCGCCAATCAGGAAATGTCCGAACAGATCCTGCGCGAGATCTGCGATGAGGCCTACGCGTCCGAACCGGATCTGGCTCAGGCGGCCCGCGCCGACATCACCGCCACATACGAACGCGACCCGGCCTGCCATCGCTACCTGCAGCCCTTGCTGTTCTTCAAAGGGTTCCAGGCCATTCAGGCCTACCGCGTTGCGCATTGGCTCTGGCAACAGGGGCGCCGCGACCTGGCCTACTTCTTCCAGATGCGCTCGTCCGAGGAATTCGGCGTCGACATTCACCCCGCCGCCCGCATCGGCCGCGGCATCATGATCGACCACGCCCATTCCATCGTCATCGGCGAAACCGCCGTGGTGGGCAATAACGTGTCCATGCTGCATTCCGTGACGCTGGGCGGCACCGGCAAGGAAGACGCCGACCGCCACCCCAAGATCGGCGACAACGTCCTGATCGGGGCAGGGGCCAAGGTCCTGGGCAACATCAAGGTGGGACATTGCTCGCGCATCGCCGCCGGTTCCGTGGTGCTGAAAGAAGTCCCCCCCTGCACGACCGTCGCGGGCGTGCCCGCCAAGATCGTCGGCGAAGCAGGCTGCGACCAGCCCTCGCTGGAGATGGATCAGCTCCTGCGCGGCGAGACGCTCGGCCTGTGATCCGATTTGACTGGTGAACGGAGCCGGAAACCACCTCGGTTTCCGGCTTTTCATTTTGCATGCACGCTGTTTCAGCGGGGGTGCTACATCCGCTCTGCGCGCCGCATGAGCGTGGCGTTCTCCGCCTCGTCCAGCGTGATCTCCCAGATACCCGGCCCGTGCATCGGCAGCGCCGCCTGCTGCGCAAACTCCCCGAAGGATGCGATGGGCAAGCGCCACAACACCTTCTGGGCATCGCGCAGCCCCACGTACCCCGGCTTCCCCGTGCCCAGCAGCGGGGTCAGGCAGTGCACTCCGACGCCAAGGAAGAATATGTCGAAGGGCTGTACCGGCACGGCGGGCTTCCCGGTCAGCCTGTCCAGCCAACTGCGTTTTGGCGCGGTCTTCGGGGTCACGGTCATCACCGAGGGGACAAAGATATCCTCCCGCTCGGCGTAAGCCTGCAAGGCGACGTTTTTCTGCATCACGTCCTGGACGGACTGATCGCGCTTGTCATGCTCCGTGTCGAACATGTCCTTGGTAATCGAGAAGGGGTAGAGATAGCCCTCGATCCGCATCGTGTCGCCCTCCGCCATGCGCGAAAGCGGGCCCAGCACCATGGTCGCCTCGGCAAGGCGGGCCGCCAGCCAGGCATCACCCCCATACTGCGCGATATCCTCGGGGGGCAGCGCGGTCTCGCTGTCCTCCGGTTCCACCGCAACGCCCAGAAAGCGCCCGATGGCCGCCGCGATCTGCCGCCCGAGCGCCGCATCGGCCATTGGTGTAAAGGCATTGATCCCGACCGAGACTGACGGTGGGGCCAGGCCCACGACGACGCCGCGGAGCGACTCGCCCGGTATGTAGAACACCGTCATCTCCGGCCCGGGCTGGTGAAAGCGCACCTCCGGCCTTCCCAGTTCTGCAAGCACATCTTCGGGTTCGACGGCACGATCCGTCGCAATCGTGAAGTAGAAACTCATGAACGTATCTCTGAAAGGCCGCTCTGCGCGTTTACGCCAGCATGGCCATCGGGTTTTCGAGGTTGTCCTTGATCGCGCCCAGAAGCTCCGCCCCCAGCGCGCCGTCGATCACGCGGTGATCCACCGACAGGGTCACCGACATGACCGTTGCCACGGCCAGCGCCCCATCCTTGCCGACCACCGGTTTCTTCACCCCGGCACCCACGGCAAGGATCGCACCGTGCGGCGGGTTGATGACCGCGTCGAAGTTGTCGATACCGAACATCCCGAGGTTGGAAATGGCAAAGCTGCCGCCCTGGTATTCATGGGGGGCGAGTTTCCTGGACTTGGCGCGGGTCGCGAGGTCCTTCATCTCGGACGACAGGGCCGAGAGGGTCTTGACCTCCGCGTCCTTGAGGACCGGGGTGAAGAGCCCGCCTTCGATGGCCACGGCCACCGCCACGTCAGAGGCCTTCATCTGCAACACCCGATCCCCTGCCCAGACGGCATTGGCGGCGGGGACCTGCTGCAAGGCCAGAGCGCAGGCCTTGATGATGAAGTCATTGACCGAAAGCTTCACGCCCCGGCCTTCGAGCTGGCCATTCAGCTGCGCGCGGAAGGCCATCAGGGCGTCCAGTTGAATGTCGCGGCGCAGGTAGAAATGCGGAATGGTCTGCTTGGCCTCGGTGAGGCGCGCGGCGATGGTGCGGCGCATGCCGTCGAGCGGGATCTCGGTGTACTCCCGACCCTGGTACATCGCTGCGACGCTGCCCGGATCGACCGGCTTGGCGGCAGGAGCGGCAGGCGCAGGGGCTGCGGTGGCCTTGGCCGGAGCATCGGCCACAGGCGCTGCGGCATCCGTCGTTGTGTCTCCCGGCTGGGCGGCCTCCACATCGGCCTTGACGATACGACCACGCGGGCCGGAGCCCGTGATCTGCGAAAGGTCCAATCCCTTCTGTTCCGCGATGCGCCGCGCGAGGGGTGAGGCGAAGATGCGTTCCCCATCCTGACGTGCCCGTGCAGCGGGGGCCGACGGGGCGGTGGTGGGCACTGCGGCCGCCTCGGCCTTGGGGGCGGAGACCTCTGCCGATCCAGAGACCGGGCCAGAGACCGAGCCGATGTCATCCGCCGACTCGCCGTCCTCCAGCAGCACCGCGATCACCGTGCCGACCTTCACGTCCGAGGTCCCCTCGGCCACGGTGATCTTGCCGATCACGCCCTCGTCGACCGCCTCGAACTCCATGGTCGCCTTGTCGGTCTCGATCTCGGCGAGCACGTCGCCCGAGGTGACCGTGTCGCCTTCCTTCACCAGCCACTTGGCCAGCGTGCCCTCCTCCATGGTGGGGGACAGGGCGGGCATCTGGATTTCTATCGGCATCGCTCAACCCTCTCCCTGCAAGGTCACACCATCGAACGGACTGGGCGGCACGGCACCCTGAACCAGCGCGGTGATCGCGGCGGCCAGCTCGTTGCGCATGGCCGACGCCCATTCCTCGGCTCCGTCGGTGGTGACTTCGGTCATCTCGCGCGCCAGCAGCGCCTTGGGCACCAGCGCCACGTGAGGGCCCATCCCCACGGACAGCCCGCGATGATCGACGCCCAGGATCTCGATCTCTTCCGCCATGTCGCTCCCCTCAGCGATAGGTGACTTGTTTCACGGCTTCGATCACCTCTGCGGTGGTCACAAGCGCATGTTTCTCAAGGTTCGCCGCGTAGGGCATCGGCACGTCCTTGCCCGTCAGGTTGATGACCGGGGCGTCGAGATAATCAAACGCCTCCATCATCAGCCGGGCAGAGATATGGTTGCCGATGCTCGCCACGGGGAAGCCTTCCTCGATGGTGACACAGCGGTTGGTCTTCTGCACGGAAGCGATGACCGTTTCCATGTCCAGAGGACGCAGGGTGCGCAGGTCGATGACCTCGGCGCTGATCCCCTCTGCGGCCAGCTTGTCGGCCGCCTCCAGCGCGTAGGTCATGCCGATCCCGAAGGACACGAGCGTCACATCCGTGCCCTCGCGCCATACGCGGGCCTTGCCGAAGGGGACGGTGAAATCGTCCATCACCGGCACATCGAACGACCGCCCGTAGAGGATTTCATTCTCAAGGAAAATCACCGGGTTGGGATCGCGGATGGCGGATTTCAACAGGCCCTTCGCGTCCGAGGCGGAGTAGGGCATGCAGACCTTCAGCCCCGGGATATGCGCGTACCACGCGGCGTAGTCCTGCGAGTGCTGCGCACCGACGCGGGCCGCAGCCCCGTTGGGACCACGGAACACGATGGGACAGCCCATCTGGCCGCCCGACATGTACAGCGTCTTGGCCGCCGAGTTGATGATCTGGTCAATCGCCTGCATGGCGAAGTTGAAGGTCATGAACTCGACGATGGGGCGCAGCCCGCCGAAGGCCGCCCCGACACCGATTCCGGCAAAGCCATGCTCGGTGATCGGTGTGTCCATGACCCGCTTCGAGCCGAACTCGTCCAGCAGACCCTGAGAGATCTTGTAGGCGCCCTGATACTCGCCCACTTCCTCGCCCATCAGGAAAACGTCGCCGTCGGCGCGCATCTCCTCGGCCATGGCGTCGCGCAGGGCTTCGCGGACGGTCTGGGACTTGACCTTGGTGCCCTCAGGCCAATCAGAGACGGCCTTTACCTCGACGGGCTTTGATTTCATTGAAGAATTTTTTGCGGCCGGGGGCAAATTGCCGGCTGACAATTCCGGTTGCGGGTCCTTTTTCCCGCTGGAGGATGCGGTTGCGGGGGCAGAATCTTCGACGCTTTCGCCCTCTTCGACCAATACGGCGATGGGGGTGTTCACGGCCACTGCCTGCGTGCCTTCGGCCACCAGCAGCTTGCCGATGATGCCGTCGTCGACGGCCTCGAATTCCATCGTGGCCTTGTCGGTCTCGATCTCGGCGATCACGTCGCCCGACGAGACTGCATCGCCTTCCTTGACCAACCATTTCGCCAGCGTGCCCTCCTCCATCGTCGGAGACAGCGCAGGCATGAGGATTTCTGTTGCCATATCTCTTACTCCTTCGGGCGGCAGGCGTTCATCAGCGCCCCCATGGCCATGTTGGCAAAGCCCATGTCGCTTTCGGCGGTGTCGGACAGGATCGTCAGGTGCAGCGTGGGCGTCGGGTAGGCACCCGAACAGACGTCGCCCTCGCAGGTCATCTCGAGGCTTTCGCGATAATTGGCCAGGGTCGCGTCATCCGCGCCGGTCAAGGTGATCGTTGCGGTCTGGCCCGTCCCTTCGGCGAAGGGCAGCACCAGTTCGGCGATGCTGGGCGAATAGGTGCGTTCCTCGTAACCGTCCATGGTCAGGTCGCGGACGCTGAAATCGGTGATCGTCTCGCGCTTGGCCCCGCCGTCGAGGTCCTGTTGCAGCACCATGCGGTAGAGGCAGTCGCCGGTGTGCTCGAACCGGGTGGCGTATTTGCCGTCCGGGCTGGCGCGGTTGAGGTGCTTGAAGAGCGAGATGGCCAGAGGCGCCTCGGGCGGGGGGCCGTCGATCACGATGGTTTCGCCGGTCTCGTTGTTTGTCACGGTGGTCTGCGCCACGGCGGGCAGGGCGAGGGGCACGGCGAGCAGCGCCGCGAGAAGCGTCTTCATGCGGCACCTTCTTTCTGCGGAACGGCCTCGGCGTAGATGTCGGTCCAGAGTTCGTCCAGCGCCGGTTCCGGGCTTTCGCGGGAGAAGTCGGCGGCCTCGGTCACGATCTGCTTGATCTCCTTGTCGATGGCTTTCAGGTCTTCCTCGGTGGCGTGCTTGCCTTGCAGCAGCATCTCGCGGACGTGGTCGATGGGGTCGCGTTCCTCGCGCATCTTTTGCACCTCTTCGCGGGTGCGGTATTTCGCGGGGTCCGACATGGAGTGGCCGCGATAGCGGTAGGTCTTGACCTCGAGGATATATGGGCCCTTGCCCGCGCGGCAGTGTTTCACCGCCTTTTCACCGGCGTCGCGCACCGCCGTCACATCCATGCCGTCGACGATTTCACCGGGGATGCCAAAGGCTTCGCCCCGTGTGTGCAGGTCCGGGGTGGAGGTGGAACGCACCTGCGCGGTGCCCATGGCGTATTGATTGTTCTCGATCACGAAGATCACGGGGAGCTTCCAGAGCGCGGCCATGTTGAAGGTCTCGTAGACCTGGCCCTGGTTGGCGGCACCGTCGCCGAAGTAGGTGAAGGTGACACGGTCGTTGCCGCGATACTTGTCGGAGAAGGCGAGGCCCGCGCCCAGCGGCACCTGCGCGCCGACGATGCCATGACCGCCGTAGAAGTGCTTCTCGCGGCTGAACATGTGCATGGAGCCGCCCTTGCCCTTGGAATAGCCGCCCTCGCGCCCGGTGAGTTCGGCCATCACGCCCTTCGGGTCCATGCCGCAGGCGAGCATGTGGCCGTGGTCGCGATAGGAGGTGATGCGCTTGTCGCCCTCTTCGGCGGCGGCCTCCAGCCCGACGACGACGGCCTCCTGGCCGATGTAGAGGTGACAGAACCCGCCGATCAGACCCATGCCGTATAGCTGGCCGGCCTTCTCTTCGAAGCGGCGGATCAGCAGCATGTCGCGGTACCAGGTCTTGAGTTCGTCTGCCGAGACGTTTGTCTTGGCAGCAGGCTTGCGCGTGGCCATAGCCTCTCCTCCCCAGGATATGTGGTTTAACGTTGAACGTTTTCTGATGGAAGCGTAGCCCGGCGTTTTCGATCCGGCAAGCCCGCGCAACATTATTTCGCGGTCAACCGTATGCAGAATGCGAAAAATTTCGCCTATGGCAACCGGGCGGGGGTGGGCAGCGTTACCGCCGAAAGGCTATCCGCGAAAGGCAAGGCCATGGATGACGACGCAGCAAAACTGATCCGCACGGACTTCAGCGACGATACCTCGTGGGAGGCCCTCGTGCAGGCGACGGTCGAGGGCAATGACACCGGGTTCGCCGCCGTGTTCGACGTGATCGAGGACGAAGAGTTGGACGGTGCGGATGCCGAGGCGCTGATCGACCGCTTTCCGGACGATCCGGTGCTCTATGTGGCGGACGAGCACGCCATGGGCGATCAGCGGTGGGAGATCCTCTGTGTCGAGGCGGACAGCGGGGCCGAGTTCCGGGTGCGGGCGGCGGATATCTGGGTGGTGGAAAACAACCTGTCGCTGGGCAACGCGGATTTCGACGAGATGCTGGAGCAGGTGGACGAGGAGGGCGTGTTCAGCCCGCCCGCGTTACCCTGAGATGCCGTGACGGTTACTTGACGACGATTTCGTCGCCGCGCACGAGGCCCAGAACATCGCGCGCCTGCTGGTCGAGCAGATCGACATCGAGGAAATCGTCCGACAGGCGCATGGTCAGGTTCTCCATGCGGGTCACTTCGTCTTGGACTTCGCCGAGTTCCTGTTGCAGTTTCTCGGCCTCGACGGTGATCTCGGCCCGGCGGAAAATGCCGAAATCGCCCTGCACGGCGGCAAAGGTGAAATAGGCCGATAGGCTGAGGGTTACCGCGAAGAAGACGGGAACGCCGAGGGAAGGTCGCTGGATCATGTGTCTGCCTGTGTGGCGCCTCTGACGTGCGCCGTTGGAGGGCAGAATCTCATATCCGGCGAATCGGTGAAAGCGACGCTTGCGTGAAGGTTCCAGACGGTTTTGAAACGTTGCAAATGTGCATCCATGCGCGCGGATTATGCGCTGGAAGGGCGGGGCGAAGGCCCTGTATGTTAAGGATTATGATGCGACTTTCAGCGCTTTTGATGGTGGTCCTGCTGTCCGGCTGCGCGGTGCTGCGGGAACTGGACGTGGTGCCCGGTCCGGTGGCCGATGGGATGGCGGTGCGTCCGGTGTTTCTGGCCACCGATCGGGCGGCGGAGGCGGATGATCCGCTGTCGATTTTCTATCGCGGGTCGGGGCGGGGACGTGCCGGGGCGCTGAGTTTCGGGCGGGTGGATGTGACGGTGCCGCCGCGCCATCGCGTGGGCAAGATGGAATGGGCGCTAAAGGGCCAATGGAACCCCCGAACCCATTTCACGGCGCGCGAGGTGTTCCTGTATCCGGGCGGCTCGGGGTTCACTGACGCGGTGCAGCGCGCAACGCCGGAGGGCGCGCCGGTGATGGTCTTCGTGCACGGGTTCAACGTGGCAGGGGCGGAGGCGGTGCTGCGCAGCGCGCAGGTCGCCACCGATGCCGGGGCGCGCGGGGCGGTGGTGGCGTTTTCCTGGCCGTCGATGATGCGCTCGACCGCGTACCGTGCGGATCGGCGGCGGGCGCAGGGGTCGGCGGCGGCCTTGTCCGGGTTGCTGGCTGAACTGGCGGGGGCGGACCGGCCCATCGTGCTCGTGACGCATTCCATGGGCGCGCTGGTGGCGATGGAGGCCCTGGAGGAGCTGACGCGCGCCGGGCAGGCGGCTGTCGTTGCAAGGGTGCGCGGGTTGGTGCTGATCAGTCCCGATCTGACGGCGGAGCAGTTCATGACGCAGCTGCGTGCCATACGGCCCATGCCGGAGGAGGTGACGGTGATGGTCTCGGACCGGGACCAGATGTTGCAACTGGGCGGGCTGGTGACACGGAGGCGCGTTTTGGGGGCGGGGCAGGGTGTCGATGCGCTGGAGGCGCTGCCGGTGCGGGTGGTCGATCTGAGCGGGGAGGCCAGCGGTTTCGGTCTGGATTCGCATATCGCGGGCATGCGGGTGCCGCGTGCGCTGGAGGGGCTGCGGGACGCGCTGCGGGACGTGCGGGAAGACAGGCGCTGACCGGGCCCGGGCTACGGATCTCGGCCTCGGTGCGGTAGAGTTCGGCGATGCGGCGCGGCCGCTTGGCGACGCTCAGACGCAAATGCCCCAGCCATATGGGGAACACAGATACCGGCAGGAGCTGCCCCATGCCCGGCACAGGACCGACAGATACACCATCGCCACGCAGGCCCTGACGCCGCGCTAGGGCGGCCACACCGCGCTGCACCCGCGTCGGCACGTTTTCAAAGGGGATGCGCCAGAGGGTCGGCGTCACGCAGGCGATTCTGCACGACACGCAGGTGCTGTTCCTCGACGAGCCGACCTCCGGCCCCGACCCATGGGCGTGCGCCATCTACGTGGAATCATCGACCGCCTGCGCGACCGGGGCATGACTCTCTTCATGAACACGCAGCTGCTGTCTGAGGTGGCGCGCAGGTACACTTCCATCGGTGTGCTGGCGCAGGGGCGGCTGGGATTTCAGGACAGAATTTCGGCGCTGGAGGGCTATGACGAGCGTGCGCTGGAAGAGCTGTATGTCGGCGTCGCGCAGGAAGACGCCGCATGAGCAGTCCCATTTTAAGGCAAGCGCTGAGAGGATTGGCGAGGGATCGCGGCTTGGCCCCGCTGGTGTCGATCTTTGCCGCCATGGTGGCGGTCCCGGCCTGTCCGGGATGGTCCGCTGCGCGATGCGTTCTACTGGCTGGCGATCCTGTTCACCTTTGCGCCCGGCACCGCCGCAGGGGGGCTTGTTGCCGAACACTTCGCAATTGGATACCTCGCATCCGGCGTGTTGTTCGGGTCAGTGATTGCCTCGCCGGCGCTGGGGTATGTCTTCCTCGGGCTCGTCGCCATCCTCGGCTTTTGGCTGGTCTATATCCTGACCTGCCCGCTGGGCGCGTCCTTCGGTGACCTGCTGTCCCAGCCGGTGGATTGCCGCGGCATGGGCTCCGGCAGGAACAGGACCTCGCTCGGCTTTCTCAGCGTCACCGTGACCGACATGACCGCGATGCAGAAGTCGCAGGAATGACCCGCTGTCCGATTGCAGCAAAATGAACCAGACAAGACCATGTCCAGCCTCACGTCCCGGATCCTCCCCGCCCTCGACGCAGTGGGCTTCTGGTCCTACCGGAACATCTGCCTTGTCTTCCTCCTCGAAGGCTGGTGGCTGACCTCTATCATCGTGCCGGGCACGCTGATCGTCGATGCGGGCGGCGCGCTGGCCCGGCCTGGACACATCGAGGTCGTCGATCTTGGCTGGTTCGTCGCCATCGGTGCGATCCGAGGCGGCGAGATCCGCTGGCGCTGACGCGTGGTGCGGGGCGGGATCGGTCCGGAGCGCCGGGCTTTGGCCGGGTGGACGTCACGGTGTCGCCCGGGCATCGCGTGGGCAAGATGGTAAGGGCGCTGGCAGGCCAGCGGAATCCCAGGGTGCATGTCACAGCACGGCGGGTGGCCGGGCAAGCGGCTGCCCAACGGTCGGTTTTTAGGGCGACTGTCTCAAGGTATGTCCGCCTGTCGTCGAGTACAGCCGAGAGTTCCAGATGCAGGTGGCCGAGGAACTGACCCTCTTGCCGGAAGGCTCGGCGATCGCGGAGATGCCAGAAGACTATGCGGTGGTGCCAGAGCAGGCGCGGGTTTGCGATCAAGTGTAATCGAATTGAATTGGTGGGCCGCAGCGCCAATGGCGCGCACGTTCGAGAGCCTCAAGCCCGTACCGATCATTGCCAACCTCGATTTCATGGCCGCTAGGCGTATCGAATGCGCTGCACGCCAGAATCGAAGTGGACGTGCCTCGATCGGAACGCCGCGCCCTCAACGACTTCGGGTCGGCTGATCCGGTCCATCCGGAAATGCCGGAGATCCTCGCGCGTGGGGTCCCAGGCTACGAGGTAGCACAGCGGCGGCAGGATAAGCACGGCTTGGGGTTCCACCTGCCGCTTCGGGTCGGCGCCCTTCGCGTCGCGATAGATGAACTTCAGGCACAGCCGATCGTGAAACGACTGCTCGAACGGAGGCAATGCTGGACTGGCTTGCGGTTCGGCAGGCGGCCTGGGCAGCGGTGATGGTCCTTCGGCGGACGCGGACGCAATCCGTTCGCGCCTGGCCCTACCCGTGATAGGGTGGAGGCGCAGGCGACCCGCCGGGATCGCGCCCGTAAGGAACGAGAGACACGTGGACAAGCTTTCCGTCATGCAAGCCTTCCGCCGCATCGTCGAGCGCGGCAGCTTCGCGCGGGCGGCGGAGGATCTGGGCGTTTCGCCCGCGCTTCTGAGCCGCGAGATCAAGCTGCTGGAGGAAAGCCTCGGAACCACGCTCCTGACGCGTACGACGCGCTCGATGTCGCTGACCGATGCCGGGCGGCTCTACTACGACGAGGCGACCGGCATTATCGACGCCGTGACACAGGTCGAGACGCGAATCCGCGAGGGCGCCGGGGCGGTGCGGGGTCATCTGAAAGTCAATGCCTCCAGTTCCTTCGGACAGACGGTCATCGCGCCGATCCTGCCGGAGTTTATCGAGGCATACCCCGACTTGCGCCTCACGCTCTCGATGGACGACCGGGTGGTGGACGTGGTCGAGGGCGGGTTCGACGTCTCGATCCGGATCCGACCCGTCATGCCGGATTCGGCGCTCGTGGCACGCAGGATCGGCACCATGCGGCAACGGGTCTTCGCATCGCCCGCTTATCTGAAGGCCACCGGCGTTCCGCAGGCACCGGCCGAGATCGCCGGACACAAGATCGTCGGCTTCCTGCTGGCGGGCCACCTGACATCCTGGACGCTGACCGGACCCGCGGGCACGACGACCGTCGATCTCGACCCGACCGTCCGCGTGGGCAACAGCCTCGTCCTGCGCGACCTCCTGATCGCGGGGCAAGGCATCGGCACTCTGCCGGATTTCGTCTCGAACGAGGCCGAGGCGCGGGGCATGCTGGTGCGGGTTCTGCCCGACTGGGAGCTTCCCGCGCCCGAGATCTTCGCCGTGACGGCCTCGCGGCTGGGCATGGACGCGAAAGTGACGGCCTTCCTCGACCACCTGCGTGCCGCGCTCCGGCCCTGACATTCATCAACCCGCGTAAAGAATGAAGTGACAGCGGGCTGGTTATTCCGCTGCGCCGCATCGCCCATCCTCTCAGGCAACGAAACAAAGCCCCCGAGAGGATCCCATGACCCGCGTTCTCGTCCTCTACTACTCCAGCTACGGCCATGTCCGTGCCCTCGCGCAGGCCGAAGCCGAAGGCGCACGCAGCGTCCCCGGCGCCCATGTCGACCTGCGGCGCGTGCCGGAGACCGTCACCGCCACGGTCCGGCAGAAGGCAGGCTTTCTGGCCGACGATACGCCCGTCGCGGCGCCGGCCGATCTGGAAGCCTACGACGCCATCATCTTCGGCACGCCGACGCTCTTCGGCATGATGGCCGGCCAGATGAAATCCTTCCTCGACCAGGCGGGCGGCCTTTGGGCGCGTAACGCGCTGGTCGGCAAGGTCGCCGCCGTCTTCGCCTCCACCGGCTCGCAGCATGGCGGGCACGAGGCGACGCTGCTCTCGAGCCAGATCCCGCTCCAGCATTTCGGAATGCTGATCGCGGGCATGCCATATACCTTCGCCGGCCAGACCACTGCCGACGGGATTGTGGGCGGCGCCCCTTATGGCGCGGGCACCATCGCCGGTGCCGATGGCTCGCGCGCGCCCACCGAGGCCGACCTTGCCGGCGCGCGGTTCCAGGGGGCGCATGTGGCGCGGATCGCTGCGCAGCTGGCTGCGGGCAAACTGTCAGAGGAGGCCGCGTGATGCCCTCTCTGACCGTCGACTTTTTCCACGACGTGGTCTGCTGCTGGTGCTTCAACATCTCGTCGCGGATGCGCAGTCTTGCCGATGAGTTCGACCTCGACATCCGGCACCGCACCTTTGTCCTGCAAGCCAACCGTGCCGAGATGGCCGCGCGCTGGGGCACGCCCGAGGACGCCCGCGAGACCATCCTCGGGCACTGGGCGGTCTGTCGCCAGGTGAGCGACCGGCCGGAGCTTGTCGATATCGACGCCATGCGGGCCGCGCCCTTCGACTATCCCCATGGGATGACTGCCGCACTGGGATGCAAGGCGGCGGAGCGGCTTCGGGGACAGCCTGCCCACTGGGACATGTTCGACCGCCTGCAGCGCGCGCATCTGACCGAGGCACGGAATATTGCGGATCCGGAGGTCGTGCTTCTCGCAGCGCAGGATCTCGGCTTCGAGGCCGCGGCCTTCGCCGAGGTCTTCGACGATCCGGGCACCCGTCGCGCCGTAGAGGCCGACCGGCAACACGCCCGCGCCCTCCAGGTCCGGTCCGTT
The DNA here is from genome assembly GCF_049800975.1 of Sagittula sp. S175. Classification (NCBI taxonomy): domain Bacteria; kingdom Pseudomonadati; phylum Pseudomonadota; class Alphaproteobacteria; order Rhodobacterales; family Roseobacteraceae; genus Sagittula; species Sagittula sp. S175. The sequence continues at coordinate 236,167 of NZ_JBNAGB010000002.1, read as the reverse complement.
CCCACCCTCATCGTTCGCGAGACCGGCGCCCGCCTCGTCAACGGCCCCCGCGAGGATCTCGCCGCGCAACTGCGCGCCGCCCTGCGCCTCGTCGCCTGAAAGGAAATGCCATGACCTTCTCTTTCCTCCGCACGGTTGTTCGGCACCGCCGCCGCATTCCACAAGGCGTGCCGCGCGACCTGCCGCCCCACCTGATGCGCGACATCGGCCTCGATTCCTGGCCGGACCGCCCGCTCTTGCCCTTCCATCCGCTCTGGTGAGCCCCGACAGGAGGCATGACCCATGTCCCGCAACACCGATATCCTTCTCACGGCGCTCGCCCCGGCGGTCTGGGGCAGCACCTATCTGGTCACCACCGAGGCGTTGCCCGCAGGCTACCCCGTCACGATGGCGGCGCTGCGCGCCTTGCCGGCCGGGCTGTTGCTGCTCGCCTTCACGCGCTGCCTGCCGCCCCTTGCCTGGCTCGGGCGCGTCTTCCTGCTGGGCAGCTTCAACTTCGCGGTGTTCTGGGCGCTCTTGTTCGTGGCCGCCTACCGGCTGCCGGGCGGGGTGGCGGCGACGCTTGGCGCGCTGCAGGCGATGATGGTGATCTTCATGGCCCGCGGGTGGCTTGGCACGCCGATCCGGGCGCGTGCGGTCGCTGCGGCCGCGGCGGGTGTTTTGGGCGTGGCGCTGCTGCTTGTCGGTCGTGATGCCGCTCTGGATCCGGTAGGTGTCGCGGCCGGATTGGGAGGTGCTGCGTCCATGGCGGCGGGCACGGTGCTCAGCCGGAAGTGGCAGCCGCCCGTGTCCGCGCTGAGCTTCACCGCTTGGCAGTTGACCGCCGGAGGGTTGATTCTGCTCCCATTTGCGCTGATCATGGAACCTGCGCTGCCACCTTTGACGACGATGAACCTCGCCGGACTCGTGTGGCTCGGACTCATCGGCGCGGCGGCCAGCTATGCGCTGTGGTTCCGGGGCGTCGCCCGGATCGAGCCCGGAGCCGTCTCGATGCTCGGCATGATGAGCCCCGTGACGGCCGTGCTGCTCGGCTGGGCTGTGCTGGGCCAGTCCCTGACGCTCCTGCAGGGCCTCGGCGCGGTTGTCGTCCTTGGATCGGTGTGGCTGGGGCAGCGGGCGAATCGCGCTGCGACCTCAGCACCGGAAAGGCCGGAGGCGGATCCCGATCCGGAGAGATGAACGATTGTGAACCACGCCGTTTCGCCTCCGGCAATTTTCGGCGCGCAGTCGTTCCGGTCCTTTTTGGCCAACCGCACCGAAAGGAGGCCCTGATGGCCGATGCCGAGCTGACCCCCGACTTTGCCCGACAGGCCCGCCTTGCCGGCCTGCTATACCTGATCATCATCGTGACCGGCCTCGGGGCCGAGCTGGGCCTGCGGGCGCCGCTTATCGACCTCGGCGATGCAGAAGCCACCGCTGCCGCGATCCTGGGCTCTCCCGGCCAGTTCCGTCTGGCCATCGGCGCAGACATCGTAATGGCGCTCAGCCATGCGGGCCTTGCGATCCTGCTCTACATGATCTTCCGCACCCTGGCACCTGGCCTCGCGCTGTCGGCAATGGTGTTCCGGCTGATCCAGACGGTGCTGATCGCCGCAAGTCTCATGGCGCTTCTGACCGCATGGCTGCTGCTGAGCCGAGCCGAGGATCTGGCCGACGCGCCCACGCTCGCGCTGGTTTTTCTGGACCTGCACGCTCACGGCGACGACCTCGGGTTGGTGTTCTTCGGCGTGAACAGCCTGATCATGGGCCTGCTCGTCTGGCGTTCTGACCGCTTCGCGAAGGCCTTCGGTGCCGGCCTCGCACTTGCCGGACTGGTCTACCTCATCGGCAGCGGCCTGCGGTTTTTCGCCCCCGACCTGTCATCGGCGTTCATGCCGGCCTACGGGCTGACGATCCTTGCCGAGACCGCGTTCTGCCTGAGCCTTCTCTTGCAGAGAAGCCCGGGGTGACGAAATCAGCATTCCGGTTTGGTGAAGGTGCCGGCCACGAGGAGAATTTCGATGTCCGAACGAGGATTTACCGTCCGCGCTCTTGGCGAAATCGCCATCCGATGCGTCGACCACGGCGCGATGGTCGCGTTCTACCGCGACGTCATCGGGCTCGAACCGATGCGCGACCCTCAGGACGCGCCTATCGTGTTCTTTCGCATCGCCGACGGTTTCGAAGGCCATACGGCGGTGCTGGCGCTCTTTCGTCACGACATCGCGGGCGCGGGCCGTACCCGGGCCGGTGACCGGCCACCTGCAACCGGGCCGGGCTCGTCGTTGCACCACATCGCGCTAAGCCTGCGCTGGGACGAACAGGATGCGGTCATCGCCTGGTATCAGAGGCTCGGTCTCGAGTATCATGTCGAAACATTCGACTGGGTCGGATGGCGCGGTGTCTTCACGTTCGATCCCGACGGCAACACCGTCGAGCTCGTCGCGAAGGATCCTGACTGGACCTGTCCCGGTGAACGCCCGGCGTGAGCGCCACGCCATCGCTTGTCCCAACGGATATCAGAGGTCTGCATGTCTGCTCTTGCCAAACTCGATGCGCTCGCGCTCCTGCGTCCCGACGCCACGCCGCTCGTTTCCGACCTGTCGCTGACGATCGGTCCAGCACGCTACGGGTTGGTGGGTCGGAACGGGTGTGGCAAGTCGAGCCTTCTGCGCCTCCTCGCCGGCGAGCCGGTACTCGCGACGGGACAGGTCTCGGTCCCGGCTTCGGTTCGGCTTGTGGAGCAGGAGATCGACACCGGCCTCGAGACCATCGCAGACGCGCTTGGCGTAACCCGGGCCGTCGCGACGTTGGCGCGGCTCGAAGCCGGCCGCGGCAGCCCCGAGGACGCGGCCGACGCAGACTGGACGTTGGAGGCGCGTCTTTCGGAAGAGTTGGCGCGTGTCGGCCTTCGAGATCTTGACCTTGGGCGCGCCGTGCAGGGTCTGAGCGGGGGCGAGCGGATCCGGCTGATGATTGCGCGGGCGTTGCTTGATGCGCCCGATCTGCTGCTTCTGGACGAACCGACCAACAATATGGACGCTGCCGGGCGCGATGCGGTCTACCGGCTGCTGGAAGATTGGCGAGGCTGGGTCGTCGTGGCCAGTCACGACCGCGGCCTACTGGAGCGGGTGGACTGGATCGTGGAACTGACCCCGCAGGGCTGCCATGTCACGGCGGGCGGCTGGTCGGCGCATGCCGCCGACAGGGCCGCCCGGCTGGATCGTCTCGAACGGCGGCTCGATCGGGCCGAAACCCACGCTGCCGAGGTCGCGAAGGCCGCGCGCACCCGGGCGGACCGGCAGGCGCGCAGGGCGGCGAGCGGTCGCCGAGCTGCGGCCGATGGAAGCCAGCCGAAGCTGGTGACGAACGCGCGGAAGGCGCGCGCCGAGGCCACGTCGGGCGCCGGACAGCGCCTGGCCGAACGGCAGGGTCAGGAGGCGGCACTCGCCGTGGCTGACGCCCGGTCGGAGACCGAGCGGGCGCGGCCGATGTCGTTCACGCTACCACCCTGCGGTTTGCCGGTCGGCCGCAAGGTGCTTGTCGTGGACCATCTGATCATCCGCCACCGGAACGGTCCCGTGATCGGTCCGGTCAGTCTGACGCTGACCGGACCGGAGCGGGTTGCGCTCTCGGGTCCGAACGGGGCTGGCAAGTCAACGGTCCTGCGGGCCGTTTCCGGTCGGTCGGGCGGTTTTGACGGGAGCGTCTGGTGCGCCCGACCCGATCCGCCTTTCCTCGACCAGCACCTGTCATTTCTGCAGCCGAACCGATCCCTGCTCGCGAACCTGAAAGGGCTGCAGCCCGGCCTGTCGCGCAACGCGACCCATGCCGCACTGGCCCGCTTCGCCTTCCGCAACACGGATGCCGAGCGTCACGTCGGCAGCCTCAGCGGGGGCGAGCGATTGCGCGCCGCGCTCGCCTGCGTCTTCGCCGCCGATCCGGCACCCGAATTTCTCATTCTCGACGAGCCGACCAATCACCTCGACCTGGACGCGATCGAAACCCTCGAAATCGCACTCCGCGCCTATGACGGGGCCTTGCTGGTGGTCAGCCATGACGAGGATTTCCTGCGCCGTATCGGGGTCGAGACGCAGGTGACACTGCCGACCCCGTAGCGGTAGCCCACGAGCACTGGCGCTAGGGCCAACGCGCAGAGCCGTTCGCAACGAGCGCCAAGTCGTCGAACGGTCGCCCTCGGCACAAGCGCGCGACCGCGCGCTGGCCCGCCTGTGCAGTCAACGCTGTTATTGTATCCAGTCCAACGCAAGCCGATCGACAAGCTCTCGAAGGCTGTGGTTCAGGACTGTCGCCACGATCACCAGGCGCTGTTTCGGAAGGGCAAGAGCCTCGATCCCCCAGAACCCGGCATGGCGATAGGCCGCGACGCCGTCGAGGTGATCGGCATGGAATTCCATCCGGTAGGGGCTGCCCTCGGGATGGTCGGGGGCCGCCAACATCACCTCCAGCGTCTGCGGGTCATCGAATACCGATCCACCGATCAAGGCTGCATAGGCTCGGGCGGTCGCCTCCACGCGCGCAACGATCCCGCCGCCGCCATGGGCGTCGATGCTGCCGTGGATGGCAAAGGTATTCGTCTCGCCGATCCATGGATGCGCCCGCGCGGCCCCGTCTGCCGGCAATTCCCCCTTCCAACGCATTGCTGTCTCATCCAACCTGAGCAGATCGCGCACGGCTTGGCCCAATGGCAGTCCGGTTTGGCGCTCGACGATCCCGCCCAGGATGGCGTAGCCGGTGTCGGAGAAGTGAAAACGGGCGCCCGGGAGCCCTGTCGGCTCGGTCGCCTCCCGAAGAACCGCGAGCTGATCGGCTCTGGTCCAGATCCGGCCGGGATCCGCGAAGACGGCTGCCTGATATGAGACGGTCTTAGCATGATCCGCCGGTCCGCTGCTGTGCAAAAGCATGGGGCGCACGGTGATCGCATTCGGGTCATAACCTCCAGCGCGGAACATGTCGATCTGCGCAGCCGGGATCAGCGCGCCGATCGGCGCATCGAGATCGAAGCGCCCCGTTTCCCAAAGCCTCAGGATCGCGGCGGCGGTGAAGCTCTTGGTGTGGGAGGCGATTCGAATTGGCGTACCGGGTGTCATGACCCGACCGTCAGGATCGGCATCGCCGGCCGCCGATGACACCATTCCGAACGGGCTCACGATGGCAACGGCCGCGCCCAGATGGTCGGCGGCCAGGGCCTCGACACGCGCATTCGGTGTGTTCTGATCGGCGGGAACAACGGTGAGGCCCGAAAGACCGGCGGAGATGCGTCTGGGTTTCATCCGTCGAGGTCCTTTAGTCGGCGCCCCCCAGAAAGGTGCGGATCACTGGCATGGCTGCGCCTGGATTGTCCCAGATGACCTCGGGGCCAGCGTTCGGGATGACCTCTGGTCTCGCGTCGGCAAACAGCGCCGTGTGCCACGTCTGCAGCAGAGCGCGCGTCCAGTCTTTGTAGCCGCCTGCCAGTAACTGGACAGGGCCGGGATATCCGGTTCCCCGCGCGATCCGATCCAGATCGGTGTCTGGCGCATCCCGCCAGCGCGCGCGTGCCACGGCTCCGAACCGCCCGCTGGCCGCGGTGTAGTCCTCGCCGCAATGGTATGGGTTGTCAGGATGGTTTGCTAAGACCCCGACCATCTGCCCGATCAGGACGTCATCCCTTGGATGGTCGTCCGGTCCGGTCACATGAGTGGCGCGAAGGCCGTTCTGGACGGCGGCCACCGCGTAGCGCGCGCCTGACATGAACTCGGGCGCGGGTGCCTTCCAAGCCGCCTTGCCATCGGTGCCCAGATAGCCCGGCTCGATCAGCAAGGCGCGTGTGACCCTGTCCGGATGCACCCCGAGATAGGCCGAGGCCAGCATCGCCCCCCAGGAATGACCGATCAGCACCACGGTCTGGTCGGGCGACGCCATGGCGATGACGGCGTCCAACGCCGCGAGATCGCCGTCGAGCGTCAGGAGATCCGCCGCCACGCGTTCGGACAGGACCGCGCCGCGCTGGTCGTACAAGACGACGCAGTGGGTGTTGGACAGGGAGGACAGCCCGAGCAGTGAGTGGACATCGCCGCCCGCGCCGCCGTGCAGGACGACGATGGTCGGCGTGTCGGGCGCGCGACAACGATCTGTACGTGCAGCGCGACCCCGGAAACCTCCCGCGAGGGTAGAGTCGCGTCCTCGGTCACGAGGGCCGCAACAACGTAGTCGCGGCGTGTCTCGACGAAGAGCGCGATGACTGGGGCGACCAGCAGGGCTGCCCCTGTCAGACCCCAAGTCAGGACCGTCTTCATGTGCGGTCTTCTTGAGCGGTCTTCCTGGGCTTCGACGGCTTTCAGAACCTTCAGCATGAAAGCGAAAGGTCGTTTCGGTGCATCTGTCTGATTGAGGGGCCCGACCAGATACATGTCCCGTTCGGGCGCGTGATAGGCGAAGGAGGCGCTGGCGCCGGAATGCCGGATCAACTCGGGCGATGGTTGCCAGAGGGTCATCCACCCCGGAAGCCTGAAGCGCATGAGGCCGCCGCCGTACTGGAGCGGGGACTGCATTTTTTCCACTGGCGGAACACGCTCGTATTCTCAGGACGGCACAGGCGTCCCTGATTGAAGGCGCGCAGAAACGTCAGCATGTCACCCGTGTCCGACACGATGCCGCCGTCCGGCCCCCAGCTGGACAGGAGGCCGGGGACCTTGAGCGGGAGGTCCTTGTGCCAGACCGGCAGCGTTGCGCCATCGTCCCCGGCAGGGGCGAAGAGGGCCGTTCGGCTCAGGCCGAGGGGCGCGCAGATCTGCTCTTGCAGCCGTCGCCGAAGGACAGGCGGCCCGTCGCTCCTTCGATGACTGCGCCCAGAAGCTGGAAGTTGGTGTGGGAGGAATGCGCGCGGCCGCTGTCGGGCGCTGCAAATGGGCGTCCCGCCTTGGCCCACGCCAGCACGTCGGAAAGGTCGTAGGCGTAATCCTTCGAGCGTATCAGGTCGCCCGCCACGCCGCCCTCGTGGTCGTCGGCAAGCCCGGAGGTCTGGAACAGAAGCTGGCGGAGGGTGAGCCGCGGGCTGTGATCGACGCCCTTCACACCATGCAGGCCCGAAAGGTCGATCGCGGGCAGGGCGCTTTGAACCGTCTGGTCGGGGGAGAGTGTCCCCTCATCGCACAACTGGACGATCAGCGCCGCCGTGAACATCTTCGAGATGCTGGCGATGGGGAAGCGAATGTCGGGGTCCGCCGCCCCCCGCGGCCGCGCGGATATCGACCTGACCGTCGCCCGAGCGGACATGCAGGCGCACGCCATGGGCGGCGCTTCGCCTCTGCTCGGCGTCCGTCAGCTGCTGCAATGCCTGCCCGGATCGCGTCATGCCGCGCGCCCCCCGACACCCGCTGCGGCGGTCCCGCCCCGGCGCAGCAAGGCCACCCCCACGGCGATGAACCAGGCGATGGCGCTCACCCCGAAAACCGCGCCCGCCACGTCGCCCAGCGGTGGAAAGATCGTCACCAGCCCGCCCAGTCCCGTGAGCAGCCCAAGCGCGTTGACGTTGCGGGGAAGGCGGCGGGTCCGCCCGGCGGCGATGCTGACGCAGAGGATCCAGATGCCCCCCGCGATCTCGTTACCGCCGCCAAGGCCAAGCTCGATAGCGTGGAGCACGGCCCACAGATCGGCCGCCGCGACAGGATCCTCCGCGAACAGGACCGCCGCGCGTTCGACGGCGACATTGGCGATCATGCCCGCGCCCAGAACCAATGCCGCCCAGATCAGGCCGAACCCGCGCGTGACGTCGACCAAGCCTGGCGCGGGCGAAAGCCGGTGCGCCAGCGCGACCACAAGGACCACGAGGGCAAGCGCGTTCACGACGTAGATCGTCGTGTTCCACGCGATCATCACGCCGGGCCGCGCGTCTATGAAGGTCACGATGGCGGCGGGGTCGATCCGGGACGTGCCGAACCCGAGCGGCGCCAGCAGCGTGACCAGCAGGGCGAAGCCGATCAGGTACGTGGCGGCGCAGACAAGGGCGGCGAAACCGCCGATGCGGGAGAGGGTCATGCACAAATTCCTTTGGAAATTGCCTGCAGCTAGGTCGACAGGGTCTCGAAATATGCGCCCAGCCGGCGTGTCCCGAACGGCGTCCCGACCATGTCGCGGGACATCGCGGCAAGGAAGAAATGCGCGGGACCATGGAGTCGGCGCGGCGTCATACGCGGCAGAAGTGTCAGAACCGCGCGGCGCATCCAGTCGGGCAGCATGGTGATGGAGACGTGGCGGCCCAGCGATGCCGCCGCAAGACGCGCGAGATCGCAGTGGGTGAAGGTCTCGGGGCCGCCCACGTCCAGCCAGTCGGTCCTGGCCTCCGTCGCCTCTGCCGTGGCGGCAGCCATGTCCGCCCCGTGGATCGGGTTGATCCGGTGCGTGCCGGGCGCAAAGAGCCAGACGCGCCCCGACCGGGCCATCGCCAGAAAATCGCCCATGTCCGAGAAGTAACCCGACGGCGCGATCACGGTCGACGGCAGTTCAGAGGCGCGCAGCGCGTCCACGAATTCGGCCTTGGCGGCGACGAGCGGGACCTGCCGCATGGCGTCGGCGTTCAGGACATGGACGTATGCAAAGCGCTCGACACCCGCGCGCTCTGCCTCGCGCAGCAGGTTCAGATTGGCCTGGAAATCCACATCCTGGTAGCTCAGCCCGTCTGCCTGCCGGGTGATGCCGAGGGCGGATACGACAAGATCCGCGCCCTCCATGAGACCGGTCAGCGTCTCGGCCCGGGTGGCTTCGGCCTCGACAAGGGTATCGGCGGCCAGATCGCCTGCGCGCGGTGCATCCCGGATGAGGGCGGTGACATGCCAGCCGCGCCGCCCGTATTCGGCGCACAGGTGGCGACCGAGATAACCGGTCGCACCGGCAATGAAGACGGTTTTCATGGGAAATGTTCCTTCAAAGCCGGAAAATGCCGATCGCAGCATGAAGGCGGGATGGGGGGGCTGTCACGGGGTGTCCTCCCGGGTCATCTGGAAGCCTGCACGGATGGCCAGCACCAACGGCGTCATGCACGATGGCATGACTGGCGTGAGGGGTTCGGCGACACCGATGTCGCGGAGCAATTGCGGTGTCTGCGGCACTGGAGCGATGTCCCGACCGGTCAGAAGCGCAAAGAGCGCGTCGAAGCGATGGCGGCGATGATGCAGAATGTCATTCATGACGGGTCCCCCCTAGCCAACGACCCGGTGGCCACGGCCACGCAGGCACTCCACGACGATGGCTTCGCGGCGTTCGCTCGCATTCACCGCGCCGGCGATGCCTCCGGCCAGCGCACCGGCAACGGCGCCGCCAAGGGCATCTCCGTCATCGTCGAGTTCGCCGAGCAGGGCACCGGCTCCAGCGCCCATGACCGCTGCACCGGCGGTTTCCTGATCGAACTGCCGCTGGTCGCGGGCCAGGGTCTGGCAGGCGGCGAGGTCGCTTTGGAACGCGGCCGAAGGGGCGCCATCGAGAATGGGTCTGTAGTTGGCGCCGCTGTCGGCGCAGGCGGTCAGGCCGATGGCCGCAGCCGTCAGGAGAAGAAGGGGTTTCATTTGAGAGGTTCCTTGCGGTCTGGAAAAGAAGAACCCGCGCCCGGACAGTGTCCGAGCGGGATCCGCGTGTGGTGAGGGGGAAAAGGCGCGGTCTAGCCGGGGCCGTCCCGGATCTGGTCGGCCGCCTGATGGACCCCTCCGAAGCGGTCGCGATATTCCGACGCCGAGACGCCGAGATGACGCTGGAAGGCGCGGCGCATGCGCTCGGCGTTCTGGAAGCCCGTGTCGCGGGCGATCTGCTCGATGCCCTGCGGTCTCGTTTCCAGTGCGACCCGTGCCGCCTGCACCCTGGCCGTCTCGACATAGGAGGCCGGCGTCAGGCCGGTCTCGTCCTTGAAGCGGCGGGCGAAGGTGCGCTCGGAGAGACCCGCGCGCGCGGCGAGGGCTGTCACGGTGAGCGCGTCGCCCGGGTTGGCGAGGATGAATTCGAGCGTGGCATTGATCGCCGGATCCTCGGCGGCCTGCGCCACGAGGTGCGCGCTGAACTGTGACTGTCCGCCGGGGCGCATCATGTACATCACGTTGTAGCGCGCCACTTGCAGCGCAACGTCATGGCCCCAGTCCATCTCGACCAGCGCAAGCGCCAGGTCCATGCCGGCCGTCACGCCGGCCGAGGTCCAGATATTGCCGTCACGCACGAAGATGGCGTCGCGCTCGACGCGTACCTTCGGATAGCGGCTCTTGAGGATCGGACACCACCACCAATGCGTGCTCGCGCGGCGACCGTCGAGCAGGCCGATCTCGGCCAGGATCATCGCGCCGGTGCAGATCGAGACGATACGTCGCGCCCTCGTCGCGGCCTTGCGCACGAAGTCCAGAAGAGCCCTGTCTTCGACCGCCGCCATCGTCCCGTGGCCGCCGCTGACGATCAGCGTGTCGATGGGGGCGGTGTCGTTCATCGCCTCGGCAAAGCCGAGATCGGCCGTGAGGATCAGGCCCGAGGTGGTCGGGACCGGTCCGGTCTGCGCGGCGGCAAGCCGTACGTCGTAGGGCGCGGGGCCTTCGGGCAGGAAGTATTTCGCGCCGGTCAGCACCTCCAGCGGGCCAACCACGTCGAGGATATGGGCATCCGGGTAGGTGACCATGACCACGCTGCGCCCGCGTTCTTCTGTCCGATGTGTCGTCTTTTGTTCCATGGTCGGACACTACGCCGAACTGGCCGTTGACCGTTAGGACAAAGACCCCTCGATTTCCGCCACTCCGGGTTTCGGTTGCGGGTCACCGCCCTGCCGCGTGCTCTACAGCCGAGGTCTGGTTTGCCGCTGCCACCAAGTAGCTTTGTCTCTGCGGTCCCTCCGGATAGGCTGGTGCCATGGGCTACGTGACTTCGCTCTTCGCGCGCAAGATTATCGCCGCTGCCGGCGACGCCGTCGACGGCGCGGCGCTCCTGCGCGGCGCGGGCATCGACCCTGAGGGCCCCTGGGATCCGAAGGCGATGATCCCGGCCGTCAGATATTACGACATGCTCGAACGGATCGCGGCCAAGGTCGATGTCACCGATCTGCCCGTGCGCACGGGGGCCGCGATGCGACTTGACGAATACGGCGCGCTGGGACTGGGGTTCAAGGCGGCGACGACACTGGGCGGATCCTACGCGCGGGTCGAACGGTATGCCCGCCTCTGGACCAGTGTGGTGTCGTACGAGTTGCGCCCCGATCCGCGGGGAACGCTGTTCATCCTGCACCGCCCCGGCGAACGGCGGCTGGGCATGCGCCTGTCGAACGAGGCGACGCTGGCAAGCGCCGTCTCGATCGCCCGGCAGGTCAGCCCGGTGCCAGTGGCGCCGCTCGAAGTTATGGCCCGGCATCCCGCACCGAAATCGATCGCGGCGCACGAGGACTGGTTTGGCTGCCCCGTCCGGTTCGGGGCGGATCTCGACGCGATCCTGTTCTCGCGGCAAACGCTGGCGCAGCCGAATATCCTCGGGGACGTGGGAATCTCGCGCTACCTCGTCTCGCACCTCGACAAGGAACTCTCGGAAATAGCCGACGAGGCGCCGCTGGTCGCCCAGACGAAGGATGCCATCGCGCAGGCGCTCAGCGAAGGCGCGCCGAAGATGGCCGACATCGCGCGCGGTCTCGGGCTCAGCGCGCGGTCGTTTCACCGGAGGCTTTCAGAGCACGGGATGAGCTTCCAGACCCTGACCGAGGAGACCCGACGCGAACTGGCCGAGGGGCTTCTACGCGACGAGGGGCATTCCCTGGCCGAGATCGCCTTCTTGACCGGGTTTTCCGAGCAGAGCGCCTTTACTCGGGCCTTCAAGCGCTGGGTCGGCACGACACCGGCGAGCTACCGCAAGGCGCGTGCCATGCTCTGAAGAACCACGACAGGCGACCGTTCACCGAAGGTAGGGCCAGTGTCGGCCGTTCTGACGAAACAGACCCTCATCCCGATCGCCCGCCACTGTTCAGCTATAGCTGAAACAGACCCAAGGCACTCACCACGTCGCGCCTTGTTGCCTCCGTGCGCTCGCGCGCCCGTTCCGTGCCTTCCTTGATCACCTCGACAATGTATCCGCGGTCCTCGGAGAGCTGTGCCCTGCGCTCGCGAATTGGGGCAATGAGCTCTTGAAGGATGGCTTCCAGACGCGCCTTGATCTTGCCGTCGCCAAGCCCGCCACGCTGATACTGGTCCTTGAGCTCGGTAAGGCCGTCCTGGTCGGGGTCGAAGGCGTCCAGATAGGTGAAGACGACATTGCCTTCGATGCAGCCCGGATCTTCGACACGCAGGTGGTTCGGATCGGTGAACATCGCCCTGACAGCATTTCGGATCTCGTCGGACGACGCCGAGAGCGCAATGGCGTTGCCACCGGATTTCGACATCTTGGCCTTGCCGTCAACACCGGGCAACCGGCCCGCCTTGGGGATCACCGCCCGGGCCTCCGGCAGCACGGCACGATCCGCCGTTGCATTGATCCGTCGCACGATCTCGTTCGTCTGCTCGATCAGCGGGGCCTGATCCTCGCCGACCGGCACGACCGTCGCCTTGAAGGCCGTGATGTCCGCCGCCTGTGCCGCCGGATAACACAGAAATCCGGCGGGTATGTCGCGCCGGAATCCACGTGCGCGGATTTCGTCCTTGATGGTCGGGTTCCGTTCGAGCCGCGCGACCGTGACGAAGTTCAGGTAGAGCATCGACAGCTCCGCCAGCGCCGGCAGATGCGATTGCAGGCAGATCGTCGTCCGACGGGGATCGACGCCCACGGCCAGATAATCCAGCGCGACCTCGATCACGCTGCGCCGCACCTTCTCCGGATCATGGGCGTTCTCGGTCAAGGCTTGGGAATCCGCCAGCAACAGAAATAATTCATGGCTGTCCTGATAGCGCAGCCGGTTTGCGAGCGAGCCTGCATAGTGCCCGATGTGAAGCGGCCCCGTGGTGCGGTCGCCTGTCAGAATGGTTGGTAAGTTCATTTTCATCTTCCAAAAAACGAGAGGCGGCGCATCGGGAAGCTCGGAAAACAAAAAGACCGCCCATGCGGCGGCCTCGGAATACGTTTGGTCGTCCGGCCACCTTGTCAGGAGGCCAGCCACCAATTCATCGCGATGATCGTCGTGTTTTCCAAGGAAGTTTGCCTATCGTCCGCGAGGTCACGCGTCAATCAGATGTCAGAAAGGGCTTGAAGCGATCATGCGGCAGCACGGCGAGGGCCTTTCGGTTCGGGCTCGCCAGGCCTCTCTCACGGCCCGGCGCAGACCTTCGCCGCATCCGCCGCGTTGACCTGCAAGGTCACGGACCCGCTGACACGTCACATGTGCGGGCCGCGGGCGGCGACTGGCGGCGTCGGTCAAAACGCTGGCGATGCCGGTCAATACCGGGCGCAAGGCCGTCGCCTATCCCTTGGTCGTCAACTCGAACCAAGGGAGAAACCCAATGCCAGATCGACCCATCCTCGTCATCGGTGCCACCGGCAAGACCGGGGCCCGCGTTGCCGCGAAACTGGAGGCCAAGGGCCTTGGCGTCCGTCGCGGGTCGCGCAACTCCAGCACCCCTTTCGACTGGGAGGCGCCTGAGACCTGGGCCCCCGCGCTGAGCGGAACCCGCGCTGCCTATGTCACCTACTTCCCCGACCTCGCCTTCCCCGGCGCCGTCGAGAAGCTCGACTCCCTTGTCGAGACGGCGAAAGACGTTGGCGTCGAGCACCTCGTCCTGCTGTCGGGGCGGGGCGAGCATCACGCGCGCCTCGGCGAAGATGTCGTGCGAAACTCCGGCGTCGATTTCACCATCGTCCGCGCCGCGTGGTTCGCGCAGAACTTCTCCGAAGGCTACCTGCGCGATCCGATCCTGGCCGGCGTCCTGCCGATGCCCGGCGGCGAGACGCCCGAGCCGATCATCGACATCGCCGACATCGCCGACGTGGCGGTCGCGGCGCTGACCGAAGAGGGCCACCGGGGCCAACTCTACGAAGTATCCGGCCCGCGCCTGCTGACCTTCGCCGACATGGCGCGGGAGCTCTCAGACGCAATCGGGCGGCCGATCCGGCACATCCCCATCAGCTTCGAGGACTTCCACGCCAACATCGCGCAATCGGGCGGCACCTTCGTGGCCGACGTCTTCACCGCGATCGCCCGCGAAACGCTGGACGGACGCAACGCGCAAACCACCGACGGCGTTATGCGCGCCCTCGGCCGTCCGCCGCGCGACTTCGCGGACTTTGCCAGGGCCGCGGCCCGCGCGGGCGCCTGGCCCGTCGCCGCCTGACCCGTCGCCGCCTGACCCGAAGCTCATCCTCACCGAAAGGACATGACATGACCCTCACACGTCTCCAGAAGATCGCGCTCGGCATCGCAGGCGCCTCCGCCTTCGGCATCGGCGTGGCCATCACCGCGATACCGCACGCCTTCTACGCGGGCTACGGCATTGCTCTCGGTCCCGACCCGAGTCTCCTCAGCGAACTGCGCGCGCCCGGAGCCGGGCTCGCCGTCCTCGGCGCCGTCATGCTGGCGGGCCTCGTCCGCTCGTCCCTCCGCGATCTGGCGCTTGCCGCCGCCCTGCTGGTTTTTCTCGCGTTTCCCGCGGGACGCATCGTCGGCCTCGTCCTCGACGGGATGCCCTCGGCGGGGATCATGGCGGCGCTCGTCTTCGAACTGACGGTCGCGGCGCTCTGCCTTTTCGCCTTCCGGCCCACAAGGGCCCGCGCCGACCGGCGCGTCGCCCTGCGCTGAGCCCCTTCACCGCGGCGGGCTGACCCTGCCGCGGTTCCCTTGACACCAAGGAGCCCTCCCATGTCCCCCTTCTTCGTTATCCTGATGCAAGCCGCCATCCTCGCCTATGCCCTTGTCGCCGGAGTTTTCCTCGCCTTCTCGGACTTCATCATGCGCGCGCTGTCGCTCACCGGCGGGGTCGGTGGCGCGGAGGCCATGTAGATCATCAACCGCGAGGTGTTCCGCTGGGTCTTCATGGCCCTGTTACTCGGCATGGCGGCCGCGTCCGTCGCCGTCGCAGCCTACGGTGCCACGCATCTCGCCCACCCCTCGGGGGCGCTGAACCTGCTTGCGGGCCTCGTCTACCTGATCGGCTGCTTTGGCGTCACGGTCGTCTTCAACGTGCCGATGAACGAGGCGCTGGCCGGCATGGACCTGTCATAGGACACCACCCGCACCTATTGGACCGTCACTTACCTGCCGCGCTGGACCTTCTGGAACACGGTCTGAACCTTGGCCAGCAGTTTTTCAGCCGCGCGCCTGCTTTTCGGGCTCCTGTGGATGACCCAAGCCCAGGCGCAGCCGGTCTGACGACCTTCGTACGAGGCGGGACAGTTCCTGCCGTCCGCCCGTCCGCACCCGAGCCCCGCAAGAGCGGCTCCGCCCGCACGAATGGAGATACCCGCTGAATACGCGCGAAAAGGTCAACATCGCGATCCTGCTGGCGACGATCACCTGCATCATCGCAATCAACAGCCTGCTGCGCGGGGCGGACCAGATCTTGCCCGCGTTGCGCTGGTTCATCAACTTTCTCACCAGCGTCGGCCTCTTCCGGCTGCTCATCATCCTTGTCTACCGGGTGATGCGCGTCTCCGACACGTTTCTGGCGATGTATCACCAGGTATCTCCAGGGGCGTTTCCTCAAGGGCCTCCGGACCTATCAATACGAGGTCGACGGGGTTCTGCACCTGGGGCTGTGGCGCATCTCGCAGGATCTGTCGTAGATCTCGATTACCGGCTACTGCATCGACGCGCGGGGCCGGATCGACAGCCATTTCCGGAGCATCAGCCAGTTCTTCGAACAACAGGGCGTCGACGAGATCATGTTCGCACGAACCGATACCGCCAGCAGCAAAGAGCATTTCGCGAAGACCGCGCTCCATATCGACCGGCTCGGCCGGCGCAACTGGCGGTCTGAACCGACCTTCATGCGGGCTCAATCCGTCCTTTACGGCCATGAGGAGGACGGCGTCCGACACGCCGACATCATCCTCAGACGCGCCACACCGGGCATGAGCGAAGCGCGGATCGTCGAGGAAATGGGCGGCGAGCAGGCGAAGCCTCAACACTTGGCAGACGTAGCGGCCGGACGGGGCGAGGCTGCCCTTGGCTTCGGCGAAGGACGAAATACCAAGCGTGTGACAGATCACGTCGTAGCGCGCGGTTCCGCCGACGAAATCCTCCGACGCGTAGTCGATCACGCGACCGGCCCCCAGCGCGATAACCATTTTTGGCACTGCGGGCGCTGCAGGTGCCCGTCACCTCGGCCCCCATTGCGGCGGCAATCTGGACTGCCGCGCTCCCGAGGCTGCCCGAAGCTGCCCGAAGCTCCACGGATCAGGGTCTTTTGCCCTGCGCGCAGTTCAGCCACCTCGCGCAGGACGTTCAGCGAGGTCAGCGGCCCATCGCACATCACGGCGGCGTCCTCATGCGACAGCCCATCGGGCTTCTTCATCAGCACGCCGGCCTCACCGAGGCAGATGTGGCTGGCATTGCCGCCGAATTTCAGCCCCGCCTCGCCGAAGACGGCGTCGCCCACGGAAAACCGGCTGACATTGTTGCCCACGGCGGTCACCTCGCCCGAGAGCCCGGTGCCCGACAGGTTGTGACGCGGACGGGATCGCTCCTCAGTGCTGCCGAGCAGCTTGACGGCACCCACGCGACCGTGCGCCGACAGGTCGAAGGGCTTGAGGTCCAGCTCGGTGTGCGGCTGTTCCGGCGCAGTGCGGGCGGGCTGGAGTTGTCGGCGGCGGGTCGCATGCTTCTGCCACAGGCACTCGAGGCCGAAGCGAGCTTGCGGCAGGGTTTCAACGCCGTGCGCGGGCTCGACGGCGAGGCGGCGGGTCGCATCCGCCTGCCGGCGCACTTCCTGCTGGCGCCGGTTCTGGGCGAGTTCCTGTCGCTCTATCCCGACATCCACATCGACATGAACCTGTCCTACGCCATCGACTCGATCAAAAAGCGTGAGACCGATGTCTCGATCCGCCATGTGCACGATCTCACCGGCGATGCCGTAGGGCGCAAGCTGTTTCCGCTGTCGATCGGTGTCTTCGCCTGGCGCAGCTAAATCGACAGGCATCTGCACGATGCCGGGCCGCGCGGCGAGGGTCTGACCTTGGCTCGGATACCGCGAGGCGCCGGAATTGCAGGCCTTGATCTCAGCCTCGCCTTTTCCCCGTGCCAAGGTGCGTCATGCCATCACCGATCCGGCAGTGCACATTCACCTTGCCCGCGCCGGGGCGGGAGTGACCTTTCTGGCGGTCTGGGTGCAAAGCGTCTTTCCCGAGTTGCAACGGGTGCCGGGAACCGAGCTCGACCAGAGCCGCTCGACCTGGGTATTGATGCACGGCGACCTGCGCCGGGTGAGGCGCGTCCGGCTCTTCGTCGATTTTCTCAACGAGAGCCTGCTGGAACGGCGTGCGGACGTCATCGGCTGAGTGCCGCTATAGCATCGACGTCCATTCCGTGTCGGCATGGGACCTTCCGTGCAGGCGATATGCACTACGGCCGGAAGTTTGCGGCGCCCGTCAACATATAATATTTTCAGATATTTAGATTGGATAGCGTTGGACGTCAGGCCCATCCCCTCAATCAAATGGCCGCTATCCGGAATTGAGCCGCCATAGGGCTGACGTCGTTCCTTTTCTGCTAGGTCCGCAGTGCGGACCTCCAGTGACAAGGCGTCCCTTGAAATCTTTCGGGTGTGGCGTGTGGAGGCGCGATGGTCCTTTCGGCAAGCCCACGCGCCCGAGTTTGATGGAAAAAGGCCCCGCGTGGGGGCCTTTTGTCATTCTTCTTCGTCGCTCGGGCCGCCTTGGTCGAGGGCGGCGACGCCCGGGAGGGTCTTGCCTTCCATCCATTCGAGGAAGGCGCCTCCGGCTGTGGAGATGTAGGAGAAGTCGCTGGCGGCCCCGGCCTTGTTCAGGGCGGCCACGGTGTCGCCGCCGCCTGCGACCGAGACGAGCTGGCCGTGTTCCGAGCGAAGCGCTGCGTGTTTCGCGGCGGCGTTGGTTGCCGTGTCGAAGGGGGCGATTTCGAAGGCGCCCAGCGGGCCGTTCCAGATCAGGGTCTTGGCCTCGTCGATGGCGGCCTTGACGGCGGCGACCGACTCGGGGCCTGCGTCGAGAATCATGGCGTCGGCGGGGCAGGCGGTGGCGGGGACGGTCTCGGACTCGGCGCCTTCCTTGAACTCGCGGGCGACGACGACGTCGGTGGGCAGCAGGATGCGGCAGCCCTCGGTCTCGGCCTTGCCGAGGATCACGCGGGCGGTGTCAGTCATGTCGTGTTCACACAGCGATTTGCCCACGTCGATGCCCTGGGCGGCGAGGAAGGTGTTGGCCATGCCGCCGCCGATCACCAGCATGTCGACCTTTTCGACGAGGTTGCCCAGCAGGTCGAGCTTGGTCGAGACCTTGGCGCCGCCGACGACGGCCAGAACCGGGCGTTCCGGGGTGCCGAGCGCGGATTCGAGCGCCATCAGCTCGCCCTGCATGAGGCGACCGGCGCAGGCGGGCAGCAGGCGGGCGAGGCCCTCGGTCGAGGCGTGGGCGCGGTGGGCGGCGGAAAACGCGTCGTTGCAGTAGACGTCGCCCAGCTCGGCCATCTGCGCGGCCAGTTCGGGGTCGTTTTTTTCCTCGCCCTTGTGAAAGCGGGTGTTTTCCAGCAGCGCGATCTGGTTGTCGCCCAGCGTGTCCACCACGGCCTGCGCCACGGGACCGATGCAGTCGGCGGCAAAGACGACGTCGACGCCAAGCACCTCTTCGAGGCAGGGGATGAGCATCTGGAGGCTCATGTCGTCGCGGCGCTCGCCCTTGGGGCGACCGAAATGCGCCAGCAGCACGGGCTTGCCGCCGCGGGCGAGGATGTCCTGCACGGTGGCGGCGATGCGCTCGATCCGGGTGGCATCGGTCACCTTGCCGTCTTCGACGGGAACGTTGATGTCGACGCGGGTCAGCACCCGTTTGCCGTCGAGGTCCATGTCGTCGAGGGTCTTCCAGGCCATGTCTTCACTCCCATATCCCAGTTGTCCCCGTGTTGCCCTCAACCGCGCCGGAGGTCAACGCCTGCTTGGCTTTGCCGTCGTGGCGCGATACATCAACGCCCAATGTGGACAAGGAGTGGACCCCATGGCCGAGATCAAGGATCCCGAAAACACCATCCTGATGGAACTGAAGGGTGGCACCGTCACCATCGCGCTGATGCCCGACGTGGCACCGAAGCACTGCGAGCGCATGAAGGAACTGGCGCGCGCCGGTGCCTATGACAACGTGGCCTTTCATCGCGTGATCGACGGTTTCATGGCGCAGACCGGCGACGTGGAGCACGCCAACATGGAGAAGGACTACAACCCGCGCCGCGCCGGCACGGGTGGCTCCGAGCTGCCGGACCTGCCGGCGGAATTCTCGCGCATCCCGCATGCGCGCGGCTCGCTGGGGGCGGCCCGGTCGCAGAATCCGAACTCGGCCAACTCGCAGTTCTTCATCAACTTCAAGGACAACGATTTCCTGAATGGCCAGTACACGGTCTACGGTCAGGTCATCGAGGGCATGGAGCATGTCGACGCGATCACGCGCGGCGAGCCGCCTGCGAACCCGGACCGGATGATCTCCGTCAAGGTGGCCGCCGATGTTGCGTAATGTCGTATTGGCGCTGGGGCTGATGGCCTCGCCCGCCTTTGCCACCGGGCTACAGATCGAGGTCGCTGGTGAAGGTGGCTCGAAGGGCACCATCACCATCGACCTGCTGGAAGACGTGGCGCCGAAGCACGTGGAGCAGATCACCACGCTGGCAAAGGAGGGCGCCTATGACGGCGTCGTCTTTCACCGGGTGATCAACGGCTTCATGGCGCAGACCGGCGACGTGGCCTTTGGCAACATGACGAAGGACGGATTCGACATGCGCCGTGCGGGCATGGGTGGGTCGGACCGTCCCGATCTGCCGGCGGAGTTCTCGGACCTGCCGTTCGATCGCGGCGTGGTGGGCATGGCCCGCTCGCAGTCGCCGGACAGCGGCAATTCGCAGTTCTTCATCATGTTCGACGCCGGCTATTTCCTGAACGGGCAATACACGGTGGTGGGCACGGTGACGGACGGGATGGACGTGGTCGACAGCATCAAGCGTGGCGATCCGCGCTCCGGTGCGGTGGCGGGACAGCCCGACCACATGGTCAAGGTCACCGTGACAGAGTGATCTGATCGGGCTCCCTTGCGGGGGCCCGGTTCGTTTTTGGGGAAGAGCTTTCGACGAAAGCTCTTCTGTCGCCAAGAGTCTTCGTTCGAAGACTCTTGGGGGTGGGCACTGGGCAAGTCGGGTCCTGTTTGGCACAGTCGTGGCAACCAAACGTGGGGGGAACGACATGCGACTGACCTTGGCGCTGTGTTTTGGGCTGTTGTGCGGAGCGGCGAGGGCGGACCCTGCCTTTTGGAAGCACGAATGGCCGGAGACGGATTTTTCCACGTCGAGCGTGACGAACTGGGTCGAGATCATCTCGGGCGGGCCGCCGAAGGACGGGATTCCGGCGCTGTCGGACCCGCGCTTCATCCCGGTGGCGCAGGAGACGCGGATCGAGGATCGCGAGCCGGTGATCGCGCTGGAGATCGCGGGCGAGGTGCCGCGCGCCTACCCGATCCGCTATCTCACATGGCATGAGATCGTGAACGACGTGGTGGGGGACGTGCCGGTGGCGGTGACCTTCTGCCCGCTGTGCAACTCGGCGCTGGCTTTTGATCGCCGGGTCGAGGGTCAAATGCTCACTTTTGGCGTCTCGGGCAAGCTGCGCAATTCCGACATGGTGATGTACGACCGAGAGACGCAAAGCTGGTGGCAGCAGGCCCTGGGGCAGGGCATCGTGGGCGAGATGACGGGCGTCCGCCTGGCGCATCTGCCGTCCTGGATGGAGGATTTCGCCGGGTTCAAGGCGCGGAATCCCGACGGGTTGGTCATGGACGAGCCGGAGTGGAACAGGCCCTATGGCCGCAATCCCTACCGGGGGTACGATACGTCGCATCGCCCCTTCCTGTATTCCGGAGAGGTGCCGCCGCATGGCATTCCGCCCTTGATGCGCGTGGTGCGGGTTGGGGATCGGGCCTGGCCGATGGATCGCCTTGCCGCCGAGGGGGTGATCCGCGAGGCCGGGGTGGTGCTGGAGTGGACGCCGGGGCAGGCCTCGGCGCTGGATGCGGAGACCATCGCGGCGGGGCGTGACGTCGGTAGCGTGCGGGTGCGCGACGCGGCCGGCCGGGACCAGCCGCATGACGTCATGTTCGCCTTTGCCTTTCACGCCTTCTGGCCTGAAGGGGAGTGGATGCTGGCGCGCTGACCGGCGGTCCGGAGCCGTGATCGGGCATCGGGCCTCTCCGTCACGCGCACAGCCGCTGCGGCAGCCAGCGCGCCATGGGTGCGAGGCACCCCAGATGCAGCCAGGTGCCGCCCAGCCGGTGTATGCGGGCGCCGGTGCCGAGCTTGAAATGCGTGAGGCCGGGCGCGTCCTGCGCGTTGAGGATACCGAGGTCAAGCATGTCGTGCCCTCGGTCGCGCAGGTCGCGCATGGCCGCCCACAGGACCAGGTTCATGGCGTTGAGCCTGCGTCCGCTGTCGTTGCTGTGTCCGATTTGCCAGGTGGCCATGCGCCCGTGCCGCAGCATCAGCGCGGCGGCGACTGGTTTGCCGCGGTGGCGGGCCTCGTAAACAAGGGCGGCGCCGGGATTGGCCACCGCAAAGGCCACAGACACCCCCGGCGGCATGCCGCGATACCCCTTCGCCCGCGCCTGCGCGGCCTCCGCCGCCAGCAGCCAGTGGTCCGGTTTCAAGGGGCGGATCGAGATGGTCATGTCTTCCCGCTCCACCCGGTTCAGGCGATTGCGCCACTTCTGCTGCATCGCGGCCCGCATGCCGGTATCGTCTCTCAGGTCGAGCACCCCGAGGCTCGCCGGAGTCATCAGGGGCCAGAAGCCGCCCGCGCGTAGAACCTCTGCCGGGATGCCGTCGGCGTTCAGGATCAGCGGGCGTCCGTCGTGCCAATGCCGCCAGCGCTGCGCCCAGTCCGACAGCTCTCCCGTATCTTCCGCCACCGGCCCGCGCGAGACGAGGTCGACCCGTCCCAAGGGGCCGAACTGACGGGACTGCACCTGCCAGAGCAGCGTCACCTTGCGTCGGGATTCGCGTTTGCACAGGCGCAGGGGCACGCCCATCACCTCGCAGGACCGGGCGAACTCCGGGCTTTGGGGCAAGGGGAGGGCGAGGGATTCGGTCATGGCGGATATTAACCGGATGAAAACTTGTGAATGGCTTAATGACCGCATGAAGAGACATCTCCCGCGTCCTGCCACGCCCCGCCACACTGCGTCCCGTGCCTCTGCGCGGGCGCTCGCACGCCCCCGCCCGACGCCTGCGGCAGCGCTGCTGCTGGCCTGCGTCCTGTCGCTGCCGTTCTTGTGCCTTGCATTGATCCAGACCCTGCTTTGATGCGAGCCGCGCCCGCTTCGTGACCTGCCAGAGTCGCGGGCTGCGCGCGTTCTCGTCTTCATCTTGACCGAAATACCGCGGGGGAGGCCGATCCGCGCGGAGCGCGGCGAGCCGTCCGCAGGACGGATCGAGGCTTGGGGGCGGAGCCCCCGTCGCACCGAAGGTGCGCAGGCAAGATCACCGAAGGTGCGCAGGCAAGATCACCGAAGGTGCGCAGGCAAGACCACCGGAGGCGCGGGATCTTGAGACTTTGGCGATATGCGTCCGACGCGACACCGGGCGCGGACCGGGCCAATCGGAGGATCAGCGACACAATGCGGTTTTAACGGCTCGGGACCCGCGATTTTCCTTTGAATTTCAGGCAGGAAAAAAGGCGCGGGCGGAGCCCGCGCCGGGGGCCGCCCGCCGCCCGGGGGCAAACCCGGTGAACCCCACCCCCCCCCGCGGCCGGACAGAG
>NZ_JBNAGB010000002.1:0-213271 GCF_049800975.1 Sagittula sp. S175 | reverse complement strand
GGGGTGTCCCGCTTTTTTTGGTGTTTTTTCCGGGCATAAAAATCGGGGGGGGGGCCCCCCCCCCCGGTCGCCTCGCGCAGCGAGGCGAAACACCTTGTCAACCAATCGCCCCGAAGGGCCGGTACATAGAGCGACAAACCGCGCCAAGGCCGTATGCGGCGCGTCCTCAGTTCTCCAGCTTCACAAGCGCGTGGCGTTTCTTCCCGGCGGACAGCTTGATCGGTGCGACGCTCAACACGGCAGCGTCAACCATCAGGCCTGCGTCGGTCAGGGCCGCGTCGTCCATTCGCGCGCCGTCCTCGGCGATGAGGCGTTTGGCGTCCTTGCCGGACTTGGCCAGACCGGAGCGGACCAGCAACTGCACGATCGAGATGCCGTCGCCGACCTCTTCCGCCGTCAGAAGCAGCGTGGGCAGGTCGTCACCCACACCGCCTTTTTCGAACACCTCACGTGCGGTGGCCTCGGCGGCGGCGGCCGCTTCGGCGCCGTGGCACAGGGTCGTGACCTCGTTGGCGAGGATGATCTTGGCATCGTTGATCTCCCGCCCGCCAAGGGACCCGAGGCGTTCGCATTCTTCAAGAGGCAGCTCTGTATAGAGCTTCAGGAAACGGCCCACGTCCGCGTCCGTGGTGTTGCGCCAGAACTGCCAGAACTCGTAAGGGGAGAGCATATCGGCGTTCAGCCACATGGCGCCGCCCTGCGACTTGCCCATCTTCTTGCCGTCTGAGGTGGTCAGCAGCGGCGAGGTCAGGCCGTAGATCTCGTGATCCAGAACACGGCGCGTCAGGTCGATGCCGTTGACGATGTTGCCCCACTGGTCGGACCCGCCCATCTGCAACACGCAGTCATAGCGGCGGTTCAGTTCGAGGAAGTCGTAGGCCTGCAGGATCATGTAGTTGAATTCGAGGAAGGACAGCGACTGTTCCCGGTCCAGCCGCGATTTCACGGATTCGAAGGACAGCATCCGGTTGACAGAGAAATGCCGCCCGATGTCGCGCAGGAAATCGAGGTAGTTGAGGCTGTCCAGCCATTCGGCGTTATTCAGCATCAGCGCTGCATTGTGCGGCCCGACCGCTTCGCTGCCTGAAGGCACGGTGGCCCCATCGCCATACGACAGGTACTTGGCAAAGACCTGCTTCATGCCGTCGATGTTGGCGTCGATCTGCTCCGGGCCAAGCAGCGGGCGTTCATCGGAGCGGAACGACGGATCGCCCACCTTTGTCGTGCCACCGCCCATCAGCGTGATCGGCTTGTGCCCGGTCTTTTGCAGCCAGCGCAGCATCATGATGTTCAGAAGGTGCCCGACGTGCAGGGATTTCGCCGTGGCGTCATAGCCGATATAAGCGGTGACCACCCCTTGCGTCAGCTTCTCGTCCAGCGCCTGGTAATCGGTGCAATCAGCGAGGTAGCCGCGCTCCATCATGACGCGCATGAAGTCCGATTTGGGATGGTAGGTCATGGGGGGCCTCTCGTATATAACGTGGGAGCCGTATAAGGGGCGGGACGCGCGAGGAAAAGGGCATGTTGCAGGCATGAAGGGTTCGGGACACATCTGGGCGTTGGGGGCGATGTCGGGGACGTCGCTGGATGGTGTGGATGCGGCCTGCGTGCTGACCGACGGCGTGACGATCGAAAGCTTTGGCGAGAGTGGGTATCGTCCCTATTCGGATGCCGAGGTCGCGGTGCTGCGCGCGGCGCTCGGGAAGTGGCCCGGCGAGGGGCTGGAGGCGGCACTGGAGGTCGTTCAGCGTGCACATGTCGAGGCGCTGGCGGATTTCGACGGCGTGCAGCTGGTGGGCTTTCACGGCCAGACGCTGGCGCATGACCCGAAGGGGCGCGGCACGCATCAGTTGGGGGACGGGGCCGCTCTGGCCGAGGCGATGGGGCTGCCGGTGGTCTGGGATTTCCGCTCGGCGGACGTGGCGCTGGGGGGCGAGGGCGCGCCGCTTGCGCCGTTCTTTCACTGGGCCTGTGCAAAATGGGCGGGCCTGACAGAGCCCGTGTGTTTCCTGAACCTTGGCGGGGTGGGCAACATCACATGGGTCGATCCGCGATCGGCAAATCCCGAGGCGGATGGCGCATTGCTCGCATTCGACACCGGGCCTGCCAATGCGCCGTTGAATGACCTGATGACAGAGCGGCGCGGTTTGGCCTTTGACGAAGGCGGCGCGCTGGCGAAGCAAGGGCGCGTCGAGGACGGCGCTTTGGAGCTGTTCCTCGAGGAGCCGTTCTTTCGCCGGATGCCGCCAAAGTCGCTGGACCGGGACGATTTTTCGCTGATGCTGGATCTGGTGCGCGAGTTGGACGACGCTGATGCGGCGGCGACCATGACCGGCATGGCGGCGACGGCGGTGATGGTGGGGATGGAGCATTGCCCCACGCCGCCCGCGCGGGTGCTGGTCACCGGCGGCGGGCGCAAGAACCCGGTGATGATGCAGATGCTTTCGGTTGGACTGGATTGTCCGGTCGAGCCGGTGGAGGCCGTGGGACTGGACGGTGACATGCTGGAGGCGCAGGCCTTTGCCTATCTCGCCGTGCGGGTGGCGCGCGGCCTGCCGACCTCGGCCCCGGGGACCACGGGCGTCGCGGCCCCGGTGGGCGGCGGGCAGATTTCCCGCCCGGAGACGGCGCCGGTCGGCTGATCCTCAGTGGCGTGATCCCCGGTCGGTGCCGTCAGTCGAAGCGCGCGCGCCAGTCCTTGCCAAAGGCAATCATGTCGCGCCCGGCGGCACCGGGGAAATAGGCCGCGTCCGGTGCGCCCCGCAGCGATGCGATCAGCCGTCCGGGGATGGTGTAGCTTTCGGCTGTCATGCCTTGCTCGGTGTCGCCGATCTGGGGGGCGCCTGCCGCGATCAGGGACAGGCCACCCGCCCATGGCCGGACCTGTCCGCCAAAGCCGGTGATGACCTCTGCGACCTTTGCCGCGCCGCCGATCCGGTCCGCCAGATCATCGGCCAGAAGCGTGATCCAATTGGCCGCCACGGGGCCTTCGCGCACCACGTGCAGCGCTGCACCTTGTGCGGGGTAATCGAGACCGGGGAAGCGATCGAGGACAGAGGCCACGTCGGCCATCACTGCCTTGCCGTGCGACCACGCGCCATGTGCTGTCAGGGCAAAGCCTGCACTGCCATGCCATGCGCCAAAGCGCGCGGCGGCATCGGCGGTCCAGTGGGTCAGGGGGGGCAGGCCCTCTGTCATCTGCCGCGCCATGGTCAGTCCCATGCTGACATAGGTCATCGGCTGCGGGTTCCACGCGGCGGGCAGCAGGCATCGGAAATACAGCGGGTGGGCGTCGTCCCGGTCCGCGCCGCCGTGCAGGTGCAGGCCGAACCCGCGCGCCGGGTCCTGTTGCGTGACAAAGGCGGGGAGGGCGGCCGGGTCGGTTTGCGAGATCGGCAGCAGGTGCTGGCCGTCAATGCCTGCAAAACGGATATGCGGTCCTGCGAGGTCCAGGAACAACTGCAGCGCATGGGCGACGGCGGCTGTGGTCTCGGCGGTGCGGGGGCGCGCATGATAGAGCGAGACCGCAGGCCCCACGCGCATCACTTGGCCGCCGCGCGTGGGGATGCGGATGTCGTCGATGGTTTCGGCGGTGAGAGCGGAGGGATCGTTTGCCATGGCCGGGACTTTCAAGCGGTTGCGTTGGGCGCGGGTCGGATCATTGTGCACCGAGCGCCGTCAGGAAGGCACCCCCGGCGGCGATATCGCCAATGGGGCCGTCAAAGGGTGACAGGATCGCGGCAGCCGCCACCACGCCCAGACCGAACAGCGTCCAGCCGCCGACACCGCCGTTTTCGGGCGCGGGCAGCGGTGGTGGTGCGGGGACCGGGGCGGGCGCAGGCACCGGGACGGGGACGGGCTGCTGCGAGGGATCGTTCTGAGAGGCAGGCAAAGGCGCCGGAAAGGGCACCCGCCTGCGCTGGTCGTTGCCGCAATCGCAGGAGCCTTCGGTCTGGATCTGAGCGCTGCCGGTCGGGCCCGCGATGGCCTGATAGGCGGCGAGCTGTTCCATGTTCTCCGGGTCGCCCGCGAATTTCTGTTCGATGACCCTTTCGATGTTGGGCGCTTGCGGTGGTGCGGTGGGGTCGCGGACCACGACGATGTCGGGGCGGCGCACCATGCCGCTGCCTGCGGTGTAGCCGGGAATCTCGGACTGGGCGCGGCCTTGCCAGTAGGTGGACCGCTGCTGCCCCCCGCCGCCGCGATGCATGAAAGGCGAGGGCGGAACGGTGGTCATGTTGTAGCTGAACTCGGCCTTGTAGCGGCTTTGGTAGCCCAGCATCTGGTCGGCACGGTCCAGCGTTTCCTGCACGCAGCGTTGCCGCGCGCCGGTGCCCGGCGAGGTGCGGCAGCAGCACATGACATCGCAAAAGACCGAATCCTCGACCGCCTCGACGCCCGCGTCGCGGACGATCCTTGTCGGGCAGGGCGTGGTGCCGGTGCACAAGGGGTCGGTGCCCGCGTTGACCGCCGTTACCGCCGTCGAGAGCGCCGCAACCTGCGGCCCATGGGTATCGGCGCAGGTCATGGTTGGCGCATCCTGTCCAGCCAGCGCGCGGGCGCGTCAGAGACGGCAAGCTGCGCGAAAAAGCCCGGTGGCAGCATGGAAATTGCGTGGACCATGCGCTGTTTCGAATCCGGCGCGCTGGCCACCGCCTCGCGGAATTCCCGTGTCAGATCAAGCGAGGGCGCGATCAGCAACAGCGTTTCCACAAAGGCCGATGCGTCCGCTTTGGAGCGCAGGCCAAAGGCTTCAGCATCGCGGGTCTTGTGAAAGACGAAGCCGGTCAGCTCGTCCTCGGTCCAGCCCGCAAGGCGCTCGGGCTGGCGGGCCAGCAGGTCCTTTGCCATCTCGCGCGAGGCTTCCAGCCGCCAACGGTCGATCTCAAGGTCCAGAACCGCGTTACTCAGGTTCAACATGGAGGCCTCATTCAAATCTTCGGTTTTTGGATAGCGGCCATGGGGGGCGTGTCAACCCAAGGGGGTACGGTCTAATCCTATTCGCACGCTTTTGCCCATTGTCATTTGTTGCCCTGCGGCCTTATGTTAGCGGACAGGCCAGAGCGCGTTCGAGCGCCAGCCAGAGAGTTTCGCTGCCGCGGACCGCGCCAATTGGCGCCCGAGGCAGAACGATTGGGTCCCGAGGGGCGCAGCGGACACGCGCCGCAGCACCCCGGAGGCCGATGAACCGAGCCCGGACCGCCAAAAGCGACGGGCTTCATGAACGGGCGTTCGTCGCGGAGTATGCGCGGCAAGAACGTCGGAGAAGAACCGCGATGACGCGCGCGACGCATGAGAGGCACAAGGGCAGGAGCGGAAACGCCGCCCCGCAGCCATGCGCACGACCGTCACTATTCGCCCAGACAAGACACGCCCTACGACTCCTTGCGCCACCCGGTTCAGGGGGCCTTGCGGTGTGCAATAAGGTTACATGGCAAAGAAGATGCTCATTGATGCCACCCACGCGGAAGAGACCCGCGTCGTGGTGGTTGACGGAAACAAGGTCGAGGAGTTCGACTTTGAATCGGAAAACAAGCGCCAGCTAGCTGGCAACATCTACCTGGCAAAGGTGACGCGCGTCGAGCCGTCCCTGCAGGCGGCATTCGTGGATTACGGTGGCAACCGCCACGGATTCCTCGCGTTTTCCGAGATCCACCCGGATTACTACCAGATCCCCGTCGCCGACCGTCAGGCGCTGATGGAGGAAGAGGCTGCGCTGGCCGCTGCCGAGGACGAAGACGAGAAGCCCAAGCGGTCTTCGCGGTCGCGGTCGCGCAGCAAGTCGAAATCGTCGTCGAAGTCCAAGTCTTCGTCGTCGAAGCCGTCGGATGAGTCGCCGCGCGAGATCTCCGGCATGGAGACCATCGACCTGAGCGAGGACACCGAGGCGGAAGTGATCGCCGAGGCGGGCGCTCCGGGCGAGGGCCTGTCGCCGATGGAGACGGTACACGAAGCGCCGATGGGCGAGCCGGTCGATTCTGTCGAGTCGGATGGTTCGGACGAGACCGTGGCCGACGTGGCCGCTGCAGCTGAGGTTGCGCCCGAGATGGCCGTTCCGGCGCAAGAGCCGGTCGCGGAGGCTGAGGCTGTTGCCGACACGCCGGCCGAAGTGGCCCCGGTCGAGGACGCTGCGACCGAAGAGGCTGTCGTAGACGTCGCGCCGGAAGAGGCCCCCGTGGCCGAGGCGGTTCCGGTCGATGCGGAACCTGCCGCTCCGGTAGAGACACCCGAAACCGTGGCTGAAGAGGCCGCGGAAGACGCGGCTGAGGAAACCGCCGCCGACGGGTCCGAAGATGGGGAAGAAGGGTCTCAGCGTCCGATGGCGGCTGATTCCGAGGATGATGCGCTCGTGGTCAGCGCCGAACCCGGCGAGACCGTTTCGGACGAAGACGACAGCGACGAGTCGGATGATGAGGACGACGAAGACGACGACGCCGTGGCCCGCGACGAGACCATCGAATCCGTGGCCGATGACGATACGCACGAGGATATTCGCCCCGTCCGCAAGGCGCGTCCGCGCCGCTACAAGATCCAGGAAGTCATCAAGGTCCGCCAGATCATGCTGGTGCAGGTGGTGAAGGAAGAGCGCGGCAACAAGGGCGCTGCGCTGACCACCTACCTGTCGCTCGCCGGTCGTTATTGCGTTCTGATGCCGAACACCGCACGCGGGGGCGGTATCTCGCGCAAGATCACCAATGCGGCGGACCGCTCCAAGCTGAAGGCGATTGCCAACGAGATCGACGTGCCGAAGGGCGCGGGCCTTATCATCCGCACGGCGGGGGCCAAGCGCACCAAGACCGAGATCAAGCGCGACTACGAATACCTGCAGCGCCTGTGGGAGCAGATCCGCGAACTGACACTGAAATCCATCGCACCGGCGAAGATCTACGAGGAAGGTGACCTCATCAAGCGCTCGATCCGCGACCTGTACTCGCGCGAGATCGACGAGGTTCTGGTCGAGGGCGAGCGCGGCTACCGCGTGGCCAAGGACTTCATGAAGATGATCATGCCGTCCCATGCCAAGAACGTGAAGCATTACACCGAGCAGATGCCGTTGTTCGCGCGCTATCAGGTCGAAAGCTACCTCGGTGGCATGTTCAACCCGGTGGTGCAGCTGAAATCGGGCGGTTACATCGTGATCGGTGTGACCGAGGCGCTGGTTGCCATCGACGTGAACTCGGGCCGGGCGACCAAGGAAGGGTCGATCGAGGAGACCGCGCTGAAGACGAACCTGGAGGCGGCGGAGGAAGTCGCGCGCCAGTTGCGCCTGCGTGACCTCGCGGGCCTGATCGTCATCGACTTCATCGACATGGACGAGCGCAAGAACAACGCCGCCGTCGAGAAGAAGCTGAAGGACAAGCTGAAGACGGATCGCGCGCGCATCCAAGTGGGACGGATTTCGGGCTTTGGCCTGCTGGAGATGTCGCGCCAGCGTCTGCGTCCGGGCATGATCGAGGCGACGACACAGCCGTGTTCCGCCTGCCACGGCACGGGCCTAATCCGCTCGGATGACAACATGGCGTTGCAGATCCTGCGCCAGATCGAGGAAGAGGGCGTCCGCAAGCGGTCGCGCGAGGTTCTGGTGAAGTGCCCGGTGGGCATCGCCAATTACCTGATGAACCAGAAGCGCGAGCATATCGCGATGATCGAGGCGCGTTACGGCATGGCCGTGCGCATCGAGGGTGACGTGCATCTGATTGCGCCCGACTTCTCGATGGAGAAGTTCAAGACCGCGACCCGCACGGTGCCCGAGCCTTCGGCGCATGTGGTTTCGGTGGATACCTCGCTGATGGACCTCGTGGATGAGGCCGGGGATTACGATCTCGACGAGGAAGAGGCCGAGGAAGACGAGGTCGAGGAAAAGGCGTCGACTTCAAACGGGTCCGGTGGCTCGTCCAACGACTCGAACGGGTCGGAGGAGGGCGAAGACAAGCCCAAGAAGAAGCGCCGTCGTCGCCGCCGCAAGTCGAAGTCCAAGGACGGCGACCAGCGCGATGACAGCAACGGCGAGTCCGATGGCGACGACTCGGACGACGGCGACGACGAGAGCGATTCGTCGGATGCATCCACCGACGCAGGTGAGGGCGCTGCGTCCGAGGCTGGCGACGAGGCGGCCGATGGCGCTGCTGCGGACGATGCTTCGGATGAGGGCGAGACCAAGAAGAAGTCCAGCCGCTCGCGGTCCCGGTCGCGCTCGCGCAGCAAGTCCAAGTCGTCTGACAAGGACGGTGCCGAGGCTGAGACCAAGGTGGACGAGCCGGTCGCCGAGGTGGCAGAGGCCCCGTCCGTGGCGGAGCCCGAGGCATCTGCGGATGTTGCTGAGCCTGCCGCCGAGGCGCAGCCTGTGGCCGAAGAGCCCGCGGCTGTCGAGGAGAAGGCCCGCCCGGCACGGACCCGCGTCAAAGCGTCGGATTACGTTGCGCAGATGGCGGCCAGCACCGGGCCGGAGGCGGAGCAAGCTGCGGCTGATGCGGCTGCTGAATCGCCTGCCGAGGTGGTTGCGGATGCGCCCGCCGAGGCCGTTCCCGAGACGGCGGAAGCTGTGGCTGAGGTCGTGACGGAACCCGCCGCCGAGGCAGAGGCGGACAAGCCCAAGCGCAAGGGCTGGTGGTCGCTGGGCCGCTGAACCGGAAGAGATGAAAAGATGAGGCCCGCGTCCTGATGGATGCGGGCCTTTTTCTTTTGGCGTCAGGGCTTTGTGCGGCGAAGCTCAGGCTTTGCGGATGGTCCAGACCATTGCTAATCCGTCCTCGCGGCTGTCGACCAGCGTATGTCCGGATTCGTTGCAGAAATGCGGGATGTCGATGATCGCCGCCGGATCATCGGTGGTGACGGTCAGCGTGTCGCCCGGCGCCAGCGCCTGAAGGCGTTTGCGCGCCTTGAGGACCGGCAGGGGGCAAAGCAGACCGAGGGCGTCGAGTTCGTGTGTCATGGTGCGGATTTAGCCTTGATGTGACGAAGCGTCCACGGGGATGTGAGCGTGCGGGGCGTGACGGGACCGCGCGGATGGCCTAAGCGTTGAGCCATGTTCGGAATCGAGATCATAGACGCGTCCTTGCTGCCTGCGATGCTGGTGGCGCTGGTCGCCGGGATTGTGTCCTTCCTCAGCCCTTGCGTGCTGCCGATCGTGCCGCCTTATCTGGCGTTCATGTCGGGTGTCAGCATGGGCGAGATGCAGGAGGGGCGCGCGCGCGGGAGGGTGGCGCTGGCGGCGCTGTTCTTTGTGCTGGGTCTATCGACGGTCTTCGTGCTGCTGGGGTTCACGGCGTCCTGGCTGGGGTCGTTCTTCTTGCAGAACCAGGTGTGGCTGGGACGGGCGGCGGGCGTCGTGGTGATCGTGTTCGGCCTGCATTTCCTTGGGGTATTCCGGATCGGGTTCCTGGACCGCGAGGCGCGGATGGACGCGGGCGAGGCGGGCGGATCGGCGTTTGGCGCCTACCTGCTGGGGCTGGCGTTCGCGTTCGGCTGGACGCCCTGCATCGGGCCGCAGCTGGGCGCGATCCTGTCGCTGGCCGCGACAGAGGCCTCGGTGGCGCGGGGCACGCTGTTGCTGGGGGTCTACGCGGCGGGGCTGGGTTTGCCGTTCCTTTTGGCGGCGATATTCCTGAGTCGCGCCATGGGTCTGATGAACCGCATGAAGCGGCACATGGCCATGATCGAGAAGGTCATGGGCGGCTTGCTGATCGTGGTGGGGCTGGCGCTGGTGACCGGGGCGTTCTCAACCTTCTCGTTCTGGCTGCTGGAGACATTTCCGGCGCTGGCGACTCTGGGCTGAGGCACGGTTTCGGTTTTTCCGGGGGTGGGGCGATTTTTCCACGGCAAAATCGCGGTCCCCTGCGCCTTACTCTTGCCTGAATAACTGGTTAATCTTGCCCCAAAGAGGCGAGGCATGACAGAGCAGGCAGCCCAATCCACCACCGTCCGCAGGCGCCGGGTGTTCTACATTCCGGGCTACGATCCGATTCATCCGCGCCGTTACCGGGAGTTGTACCGCAAAGAGGGCGCGGCGCAGGCGGAGATCTCGGACTATTCCCTGACGTTGAAGCCGAAGCAGACCGGCAGGGCCTATGGCTGGCACGTGGAGAGCGAGCAGGACGGCGTCGCGGTCGCGGCGGATGTGGAGGTGCTGGTCTGGTCTGACATCGTGCGGGACTCGATGTCGAACACCATCCCTGCGACCTATGCGCAACTGGTGCGCACGGCGTGGGAGTATATTGCGACGGGCGCTCTGTGGCGGCTGATGAAGCTGCGCAAGGGACCGGTGATCGCGGCGCTCTACCCGATCGGCGCCTTGTTGTTGCAGTTGGTGCTGGCGCTCGTGCTTGGCTGGTACAGCTTCGTTGTCGCGGCTTTCGGAGCCGGTTGGCTGATCGGCGGCTGGACGATATGGCCCGCCATGGTTTTGGGTCTGGCTGTCGTCTGGTCGGTGCTGCGCTGGTTCAAGGCGAAGGACGGCAAGGTTTTCGCCTATTACCTGATGCATGACTACGCCTATTCGGCGCGCTGGCGGGGGGCGAACCCTCCGGCGCTGGAGGCGCGGATGGCGGCGTTCGGCGACAGTATCGCGCAGGCGCTGACGGAGGACTGGGACGAGGTGCTGGTGGTCGGTCATTCCTCTGGCGCGCATCTCGGTGTGTCGATCCTTGCGGATCTGGTGCGGGGGGGGCGCGTGCCTGCGGAGGGTCCGGCGCTGGGGTTCCTGAGCCTTGGGCAGGTGGTGCCGATGGTGTCGTTCCTGCGTGATGCGCATCGGCTGCGGCGCGATCTGCACGACCTGTCGGCCCGTCCGGAGCTGACCTGGGTAGACGTCACCGCGCCCGGTGATGGCTGTGCCTTTGCGCTGTGCGATCCGGTTTCGGTGTCGGGCGTGGCTCCCGAGGGCAAGAAATGGCCGCTGGTCTTCTCGGCACAGTTCACGAAATCGCTCTCGCCCGAACGGTGGAAGGCGCTGCGGTGGAAGTTCTTCCGCTTGCATTTTCAGTATCTCTGCGCCTTCGACCGGCCCTTGGATTACGACTACTTCCGCATCACCGCCGGGCCGCTGACGCTGGCGGCGCGCTATGCGGACAGGCCGCCCTCGGCCAGCCGGATCGACTATGCGGTGTCAAAATATAGGGGCATGGCCCCGTGACCGGGCTGCCGCCGAAACCCGCCGCGCGACCGGACCGCGTGTCGCTGTGGCGCTACGTGAAACTGTTCCGGCAAGACATCCTGTCGGCGCAGCCCGCGCGGCTGTACC
Organism: Sagittula sp. S175; assembly: GCF_049800975.1. Classification (NCBI taxonomy): domain Bacteria; kingdom Pseudomonadati; phylum Pseudomonadota; class Alphaproteobacteria; order Rhodobacterales; family Roseobacteraceae; genus Sagittula; species Sagittula sp. S175. Next base: position 202,032 of record NZ_JBNAGB010000002.1, on the reverse strand, counting down.
GGGCGTGGATGGCGGAGTTCCGGACGCCCTTCTTCCGGTCCTACCTGGTGAACCAGCCGGACCTCGTGGCGGAAGTGCTGAAGGCGCGCCCGATGGACTTTCCGAAATCGGACCGGATCGGCGCGGGTCTGCGGCCGCTCTTGGGCGAGTCGGTCTTCCTGACCAATGGCGATACGTGGAAGCGGCAGCGGCGGATCATCGACCCGGCTTTCGAAGGCGGGCGGCTGAAGGAGACCTTCCCAGCCATGTGGGCGGCGGCGGCTGCGGCGCGGGACCGTCTGGCGGCCAGGGCCGGTCAGGTGGTGGAGATCGAGGAGGAAGCCAGCCACTTTGCCGCCGACGTGATCTTTCGCACGTTGTTCTCGATCCCGATCGAGGACGCGGTGGCCAGCCGGGTGTTCCACGAGTTCCGCGCCTACCAGCGGACGCAGCCGATCCTGAACCTCGCCGCCTTCATCCCCGGTCCGCGCTGGATGCCGCGGTTCTTCCGGCGCGATACCAAGGCGGCGGCGAAACGCATCCGGGGGCTGATTACGCAACTGACGGAACGGCGGGCGGCGGAAATCGCCGCCGGGACCGCGCCGGATGACCTCGCGACCAAGATCATGACCAAGGTGGACCCCGAGACGGGAGAGACCTTTACCCCCGCCGAGATGGTCGACCAAGTGGCGATCTTCTTCCTCGCGGGGCACGAGACCAGCGCCTCGGCCTTGGGATGGGCCCTGTATCTTTTGGCGTTGTTCCCGGAGTGGCAGGACCGTCTGGCGGAGGAAGCGCAGGCGGGACTGAAGGAGGGCACGTTCTCCGAAGTGGCCAAGCTGCGGGTAAGCCGCGATGTGTTCCGCGAGACGCTGCGGCTCTATCCGCCGGTGCCGATGATGGTGCGCGAGACGACTTGTCCCGAACGGTTCCGCGACCGGGACGTTCCGAAGGGGGCGCAGGTGGTGCTGTCGCCCTGGCATTTGCATCGGCATGAACGCATCTGGGAACGCCCGGACGACTTCGACCCGGGCCGTTGGCAGACCGAAGCGGGCAAGACCTGCGGGCGGGACGCGTGGATTCCTTTTTCGGCCGGACCGAGGGTCTGTACCGGCGCAGGATTCGCCATGGTCGAGGGGCCACTGATGCTGGCGCTGTTGCTGCGTGATCTGAAGGTCGGTCGCGTCGACGGCCGCGATCCGGTGCCGGAGGCGCATCTGACTGTCAGGGCGCGCGACGGCATCTGGTTGCAGGTAGAAAAGCGGTGACGGTGGTGGCCGTGGCAAGCATCGTTGTGAGTATTTGAACCAAGAAGAAGCAGGGCGCGCGTTCGTGCTTCTTCTTGGTGCAAATACTCAAATCCATCATCTCCATCAGCGCGGCGCTGCCGGGCATGAAAGCTTTGCCACGTTTAGCGATAACAGCCTGATCTGCCTCTAGGTTTGCGGGAAAAAGCCGGGTAACGGATGGGTAACCAATTTGACCGGGAGTGGCATGATGGCATCCGCAGCTTTTGCAGACATGAAGAAACAGATGGCCGAAGGGCAGGGCTTTATCGCGGCGCTGGACCAGTCCGGCGGGTCGACGCCAAAGGCGCTGGGACTCTATGGTGTGACCGAGGACATGTATGACGGCGAGGCCGCCATGTATGACGAGATCCACCAGATGCGCACGCGGATCATAACGGCACCGGATTTCACCAAGGCCAAGGTGCTGGGCGCGATCCTGTTCGAGCGCACCATGCGCGGCGAAGTGGGCGGCAAGCCGACGGCCCTGGCGCTGTGGGAAGATCGCGGTATCGTGCCGTTCCTGAAGATCGACAAGGGTCTGGAGGCCGAGGCCAACGGCGTGCAGATGATGAAGCCGATCCCGGGTCTGGAAGAGACGCTGAAGGAAGCGGCGGGTTTCGGCATCTTCGGCACCAAGGAGCGCTCGGTCATCAACGAGGCGAATGCCGAGGGCATCGCCGCCGTGGTGGCGCAGCAGTTCGAGGTCGGCAAGACCGTGTTGTCCTGCGGGTTGGTGCCGATCCTCGAACCGGAGGTGAACATCAAATCCGCCACCAAGGCCGAGGCGGAGGAGATCCTGAAGGCGGAACTGGCCAAGGGGCTGGACGCTCTGGACGAGGGGCAGGACGTGATGCTGAAGCTGTCGATCCCGACGGTGGACGGCTTGTACGATTCGCTGGCGGATCACCCGCGCGTGGTGCGCGTGGTGGCGCTGTCGGGCGGCTATTCGACCGATGAGGCCTGTGAGCGGCTGGCACGTCAGCCGAAGATGATCGCGTCCTTCTCGCGCGCGTTGGCCGAGGGGCTGACGAAGCAGATGTCGGATGCGGATTTCAACGCGGCGCTGGGGTCGAACATCGACAAGATCTACCAGGCGTCGCTGTAAGTTCGGCTGATTGATGGGTTGAGGCCTCGCGCGGTGCGCGGGGCCTTTTTTGTTGGCGGAGCGGCGTGGCCTGCGGGGGGCTTTGCCCCCAAAACCGGTTGCGGTTTGCCGCGCTGAGCGCGACGGGTGGGGGCTTTGCCCCCAAACCCCCAAGGTATTTTGGAAACCAAAGAAGCAGGGGCGCGGTCAGGTGCTGCGGGCGCGCCAGTCTGCGAGTGTGCGGCCGGGTTCGTTTACGAAGAGCGAGGGCAGGGGACGGAGATCCTCGATCCGGTCGATGCGGAAGCCGAGGAAGTCGGAGGTGGTTTCGGACCAGCCGATGCAGGTCCAGACGCGGCCGAAGTAGTCGATGTGCAGCGGGCGCAGGTCGTGGGTGGTGCCTGCCAGCGTGACGCGCAGTTTCTGACGGGCACGGATGGCGGCGCGGATAGCGGGCATGTGGGTGAAGCCCCGGGCGGCCTCGGCGAAGGCATCGGTGGCAAAGCCGAAGGGGGCGGAGGGTTGCGAGGAATCCTCGGGGAGGATGGCGTCGATCTTGGCCGCGAGGGCACGGGCGGCGGCGGCGTGCTCCTCCATGCCGGATGCGCCGAGGGCGGCGAGGGCGAGGTGCAGGGCCTCGAGTTCCGCTTCGGTCAGGTTCAGCGGCGGCAGGGTGATGGCGGCCTGAACGGTGTAGCCGTAGCCGCGCGTGCCCTCGACCGGGACGCCGGAGGCGGCGAGGACCTCCATGTCGCGGTAGATGGTGCGGACCGAGACATCCAGGTCCTGGGCCATGGCCTCGGCTGTGTGCAGGCGCCCGTCGCGCAGGCGCTGGGTGAGGGCGTAGAGGCGGTCCTTGCGATTCATCTGCGCGCCTTTCGTGGCCGGGAGCGCGCGAATTTTCTGCGAAAATTCGGGCGGTCCGGGCGGACATACTGACAGAATCCTGACAACTGACAACCTCATGACACATACACCTGTGTGATGCGTCCGTTTGGTCCTTTTCCCGCTTCGCACCATGCCGTATTCAGCAGTCCGAATTTACACGTGCGGCCCGGGAAGGGGCTGCCGAGACAACGGAGACAAACCCATGGGTATCGGAAACATCGGCCTGCCGGGCCTTCTGCTGATTGCTGTCGTCGTGCTGGTGCTGTTCGGGCGCGGCAAGATCTCTTCGCTGATGGGCGAAGTGGGCAAGGGCATCACCGCCTTCAAGCAGGGCGTGAGCGAAGGCGGCAAGGAAATCGAGGACCAGAAGGCTGACGAGGCCAAGGACGTGACCCCGGCCTCCGACAAGGACAAGGTGTAATCCTTTATGCCGCTGGTATTCGATTTCGGCTTTGGCGAGCTGCTGGTCATCGGGATCGTGGCGCTGATCGTCGTCGGTCCCAAGGAATTGCCGCAGCTGTTCCGCACGGTTGGTCAGTTCATGGGCAAGGCCCGCGGCATGGCGCGCGAGTTCAGCCGGGCCATGAACGATGCTGCCGACGAGGCGGGCGTCAAGGACATCCAGAAGACCATCCGCACGGCCACCAACCCGGTCGGCAGCGCGATGGACAGCGTCAAGGATGCCGCGAAGTCGATGACGGACATCAATCCGAATTCGGAAACCGGCAAGCTGGCGAAGGAACGCGAGGACGCCCGAAAGAAGATCGAGGCCAATGCCGCCCGCGCCGCGGCCGAGCGCAAGAAGCGCGAGGCCGAGGAGGCTGCGGCCAAGGCGGCCGAGATGGAGCGGGCCCTGGCCGAGGATGCGGCCACCGAGGCATCGGGCAAGGACGAGGCTGATAAGGCATGAGCCAGACACAAGACGAGCTTGAGGACAGCTCTGCCCCGCTGATCGAGCATCTGGCCGAGCTGCGTACGCGGCTGATCCGGTCGATCCTCGCGCTGTTCGTGGGCATCTGCGTGATGTTCATTCCGATCCAGGGCGATTTCTTGGCGGAGTATGTGCTGCGCTTCCTGCTGGGGCCGATCGAGGCGACGCTGCGCGCGCTTGGCGACCCGGCACCGACGCTGCAATACACCAGCCCGCAGGAATACCTGTTCGTGCTGTTCCGCATCGCCATGGTGTTCGGCTTCGGGCTGTCCTTCCCGGTGATCGCCTATCAGTTGTGGCGCTTTGTTGCGCCGGGGCTGTACAAGTCCGAGAAGGGGGCGTTCCTGCCCTTCCTGATCGCCTCGCCGGTGATGTTCCTGCTGGGCGGCAGTTTCGCGCATTTCGTCGTGACGCCGCTGGCGATGACTTTCTTCCTGGGCTTCACCGACGCGCCGTCGATCTTTGCCAACCTGCTGGGCGGTGCGGTGGATGTTCCCGCAGCCACGGCGGTTGTGCCGGAGACGGCGCAAGGCATCAGGATCACCTTCTTCGGCAAGGTGAACGAGTCGCTCCAGACCTCGCTGGTGTTCATCGTCTCCTTTGGCCTGTGTTTCCAGCTGCCGGTGCTGCTGACGCTGATGGGCAAGGCGGGACTGGTGTCCGCCGAAGGCTTGGGATCGGTGCGCAAATACGCGGTCGTGGCGATCCTGATCCTCGCCGCCGTGGTGACGCCGCCGGACGTTGTGTCTCAGGTTATCCTGTTTACCGTGGTTTACGGGCTCTACGAGGTGTCGATCTTCCTCGTGCGCCACACCGAGAAGAAGCGCGAGAAGGACCTGAAGGCCCAGGGCCTGTGGTTCGATGACGACCCGGCAGAGGCGTCGAAGGACGATCCGCTGCTGAAGGAGTTTGACGAAGGTGAGAAGCCGTGACCACCAGTGACCGAGACGTGATGGCCCTGGCGCAGCCGCTGGAGCGGATTGCCGGGGCGCTGGAGCGGATGTCTCCGCCACCGATGGGACAGCCGGATTTCGGGGTCGAGGCCTTTGTGTGGGAGACTGAACCGGACCGGCTGGTGCCGGTCGACCGGGTGAGCCGCGTGGCACTGGACCTGCTGATCGGCATCGACCGGGCGCGCGACACGCTGTTCGCCAATACCCTGCAGTTTGCCAAGGGACTGCCTGCGAACAACGCGCTGCTTTGGGGCGCGCGGGGCATGGGCAAGTCGTCGGTGGTAAAGGCGGTGCATGCCGCCGTGTGCGCCGAGGGGCTGGACCTGAAGCTGGTGGAACTGCAGCGCGAGGACCTGCCGACGGTGGGTCGCCTTCTGGAAGTGCTGCGGCGCGCGCCTTACCGGTTCGTGCTGTTCTGCGACGACCTGTCGTTCTCGCATGACGACCAGCATTACAAGAGCCTGAAGGCGGTGCTGGATGGCGGTGTCGCGGGGCGTCCGGACAATGTGGTGCTTTATGCGACGTCGAACCGGCGCCACCTGATGCCGCGCGACATGATCGAGAACGAGCGTGGCTCTGCGATCAACCCGAGCGAGGCGGTGGAGGAAAAGGTGTCCCTGTCCGACCGGTTTGGTCTGTGGCTGGGGTTCCATCCCTGTTCGCAGGACGAGTACCTCGACATGATCCGGGGTTACTGTACCGCGCATGGTGTGGAGGTCGAGCCGGAGGTGCTGCGCGCCGAGGCCATCGAGTGGCAGGCAACGCGCGGGTCGCGGTCGGGCCGGGTGGCCTGGCAGTTCTTTGTCGATCTCGCGGGACGCAAGGGCGTCACGCTGTAAGCGGTTTCGCCTGAGCTGACGCTCAGGCGACCGGTTGGGGGCTTTGCCCCCAAACCCCCAGGATATTTGCACCAAGAAGAAGCAGGAGCGCGCGGTCCTGCTTCTTTGGTTTTCAAAATACCTCGGGGGAGCCGACGGCGGGGGCAGAGCCCCCTTCGACGGTGATTACTTGAGATAGGCCATCGGGTCCGTGCTGTCGAAGCCCTTGCGGACTTCGAAGTGCAGGAAGGAGGGCGAGCCTGCGCCCACCCGGGCGATGGTCTGGCCCTTGCTGACGGCGTCGCCCTTCTTGACCGAGATGTCGTCGACATGGGTGTAGACGGTGATCAGGTCGCCCGGATGGCGGATCAGCAGCAGTTTCACGCCTTCTGTGGTGGTGGAGATCGAGGCGACGGAGCCGGAGGCGGCGGCCTTGACCGGTTGTCCGGCAGAGGCGGAAATGTCGATGCCCTCGTTCTTTCCCTTGGAATATTCGCGGATGATGGAGCCGGAGACAGGCATGGCCATCTGGGCCGACGACGACGCCGGTTTCGCGGCGCTCTGGCCGATGTCGGCCACGGGTGCGGCGGGTTTCGGGGCGGGTGCGGCGGTCGCGGTCGCGGCGGCGGGCGTCGTCGAGGCGAGTGGCGTTTCGTCCACCGTCGGCAGCGGAGTCGCCGAAGACGGCGGCACCGGGGTCGGAGAGACGGCGCCGGGCTGCGTGGTGGAGGTGCCGGACGCCGCCATTTCGGCGGTGGGTGGAATCAGCAGGAACTGGCCTTCGCGGATGGTGAAATCCTTGTCGAGACCGTTCCATTCCGCCAGCGAGCGCGGGCTGACGTTGTAGAGCCGCGCGATCGTGAACGCCGTTTCACCGCGGGCGACCTGGTGGCGGATCGGTTCGACGCCTTCGGTGGCAGCGGCAACGTCGCGACGGGTCGAGGCGGGCGCCCGGTCGATGGCAGCCCCGGCCAGTGTGGTGACGTCCACGGTGGCGGCGGGCTTGATCGGACCGGTGGTGGCGGCACCGGTGGCGGGCGAGGGCTCCGGAACCCGGCGCGGCAGGGCGATGATCTCGCCGCGACGCAGGGGGTCGTCAACCTTCACGCCATTGTAGCGGGCCAGTTCTTCGGCGGGCAGGCCGACGCGGGCGGCGATCTGGGCCACGGTATCGCCACGGCCGGCGACGGCCACCTGATAGCTGGGATAAGAGATCACGCCGCGGTTGTCCGGGCTGGGACGCGTGCCGGTGGCGTTGGCTGCGGCGGTGGAGGTGTCCACGGGACCGCCGATGCGTCCTCGCATGTCCACGTCGAGTGGACCGGAACAGGCGCCGAGCGCGGCCATCATGGCCATGGCAGAGAGGGGGCGCGCCCATGTCAGGGATTTCGTCGTCATCTCGATGTCCTCGTTCCATGCGCCCCTTGTTCCGGGGCGTCACGCCAAAACCAATTCACGGGGATCAGTCCTTCCCCAGACCTTCCACCAGCGGCACGAAGCGCACGGGGCGCATTTCCTCGTATTCGAAGCCCGTTTCCGTCCGCAGCACCCGGATCAGGTGTTGCACGGCATCGGACTGGCCCACCGGTACGACCATGATACCGCCAATCTTGAGCTGGGCCAAGAGCGGCCCGGGCGGGTCTTCGGCGGCGGCGGTCACGAGGATGCGATCAAACGGGGCCTGATCGGGCAGGCCAAAGCTGCCGTCGGCGGTAAAGGCGGTGATGTTCACCAGTTCCAGCGCGTCGAACACCTTGCGCGCCTGCGTCACCAGCCGCTTGTGGCGGTCGACGGTGTAGACGCGGCGGGCCAGCTGGCTGAGGACGGCGGCCTGGTAGCCGGAGCCTGTACCGACCTCGAGCACCTTGTCGCGCGGGCCGACCTGGAGCGCCTGCGTCATGAGGCCCACAACGGAGGGCTGCGAGATCGTCTGGCCGCAGGCGATGGGCAGGGGCATGTCCTCGTAGGCACGTTCCGAGAAGTAGCCCTGGATGAACAGGCCACGGTCGATCTTTTCCATGGCGGACAGGACGGCATTGTCCGTCACGCCCTTGGAGCGCAGCGCAAAAAGGAACTGCATCTTGGCCTCTGCGTCGAAGCTCATTTCAGCGCGTCCTGCATGGCGGCAAGCGAGGCGTGGCAGGTCAGGTCGGCGCGCATGGGCGTGACCGAGATCCAGCCGTCGAGGTTCTGCGCGGCGTCGGTGCCGGCGGCGACGGGGGCACGCTGGTCGCCGCCCTTGGCCCAGAGGAACCGGCGGTTCGACGGAGACAGGTGCGGTTCCACGGTAAAACGCGTGTTCTCGCGGATGCCTTGCGGGCAGGCTTGCAGGCCCTTGACGCCCGAGGCCGGCACCGGCGGGAAATTCACGTTGTAGAACAGGCGGTAGCCGGACTGATCGGCGGCGTCGAAGGCGAGGATCTTGCGGATGGTATCGGCGCCATGTTCGGCGGCGGCCTCGAAAGGGTTGTCGATGTGATAATTCTGCGGGCCGAGGTATTGGGACAGCGCGATGGCGCGCAGGCCTTGCAACGCGCCTTCGAGCGCACCGCCGAGGGTGCCGGAATAGAGCGCGTTTTCAGCAGAATTGTTGCCCCGGTTCACGCCCGACAGCACGAGGTCGATGGGCTGACCCTTGAGCACGTCATGCACCCCGGCGAGGATGCAATCGGCGGGGCTGCCTTCGGCGGCGTACCGGCGGGGACCGAGTTCCGAGATCATCGTGGGATGCGCGTAGGAAATGCAATGCGCGACACCAGATTGCTCAAAGGCAGGCGCGACGGTCCAGACCTCGCCATCGGGGCCTGCAAGGTCGGCGGCGATGCGTTCCAGCACGTGCAGGCCCGGTGCATTGATGCCGTCGTCGTTGGTGATGAGAATACGCATGTGCCTGCCCCTCGTGTTTCGTTGTCTTTATGGGATGGGGCGGCGTGGGGCAAGCGGTGCGGGCGCGGGGCGGACACGGCACCGTTGCGTTGTTGGATTGGTGCGCGACCTCGCGCGGCCTGGGGCGGAAAATGCCAGCGATGCAGGGGGTATGGCAAAGGGATGGCCGTGGGGCGACGCTGTGTTAACCGGGCGAGGGCCGTGTCAGGCAAGTTGGGGCGGCCACCGGAACCGCCCCGATCTCTGTCCGTACCGTCAGAGGTCGAGTTCGCCCAGAAGGCGCGTGGCTTCCTCGGCCGGAGTGGCCAGCGCGGCGTGGTCTTCGCCAGGATAGAACCGGGCGCGGTGCGCGGTGCCCATCGGAGCCGGGTTCAGGATGTGGACCTTCGGGCCCGTCTTTTCCGATTCGCCCTGCCACGTCCGGGCCAGGGCGATCTGCGCGGTCTTGGTCGTGCCGTAGTGGCCATAGAACTTCTGGCCACCGCGCGGGTCGTCGAAAAACAGCGCTGTCCCCTCGGTGCCAAGCAGCGGCGCGATGAAGGGGATCATGTGGCCCATGGCAGAGACATTGGTGTTGACCGACTTGTCCCAGTCCTTCTGGTCAAGCTGCCATGCGGGCGTCAGGGGGGCGGTGTGGATCGCCGTATGCGCCCATAGCGCGATGCCGCCCCAGCGGTCGTAGATCGAGCGGCAGAGATACGCCATGGCATCGCGGTTGGTGATGTCCATGGGCGCAAGGCTGGCCTCGCCTCCCTTGGCCTTGATGGCGTCGTCAAGGTCTTCGAGACCGCCCACGGTACGGGCGACGGCAAAGATGTGATACTCGGGTGCGAGGGACAGGGCGAGGGCGTAGCCCAGGCCGCGCGAGGCACCGGTGATGAGGGCGATCTTGGTCATAAGCGCGGTTTGGCGCTGAATCGGGGGCAGGTCAAGCGGGCTTGGCAGGGCAGGAGGCCGCAGGGGCCGGTCAGCCGCGCGGCGCGAATTGCGGAAAGCGGCGGTGGATGAGCGCGGCCAGATCGCGGCCCTGGTCCGGGTCAAGGCCCATGCCAAAGCCGATGGTGTAATTGCCGTAGTCGAATTTCAGCGTACCAAGGTCGCGGCGGGCCTTCAGGCCGGAGCCCGGCAGGCTGGCCACTTCGCTGTCGGTATGCGTCGCGCGCAGGTTGGTGACGGCGCTGGCGTCGCAGGTCGTGACGCGGCGGCGAAAGGGCATGGCGCGGGTCACGGTGACAAGGTGGTCCGAGACGGTGAGGCGCTCGTACCCGCCGAGTTCCCAGAGGAAATCGGTTATGATGCGAAACCCGCCGAGGGTCCATGCCGTGAGCCAGATCAGCATGAAGGCCGCCACGATTGGCTCCATCCCGAACCAGAAGAGGGCGAGCAGGACGCTGACCTCGCCGGCGGCCCAGCCGCAGAGCCAAAGGCCGACGAAGACCAGTTTCACCGGCTGGCGTTTTACCCGCAGGCGGATGGCCAGCGTGTCGGGATCGGTGTCGGTTTCGAGGATGGCGCGGGAATAGGATGTGTCTGACATGTGCTGCGTGAAATGGCGTTTTGTGCAGGTTAACGGGGGGATGCGTGTTTGGCGAGGGGCTGCGCGCGGCGATGTGACTGGCCTGACGGGAAGACATCGGGCAGGCTGCTGGCAAGGTTGTGGAGGTCTGGCGATGAAATACGGATGGATCGGGGTGTGTATCGCCCTGGCGGCGGGTGCGGCGCAGGCGGACGAGATCAGCGGACAATGGTGTGGCCCGGACGGGCGGTCGGTGACGGTGCTGGGCGACACGGTGGTGACGCCGGGCGGGACCGAGGTGCCGGGGTGGTACAGCCGCCACCGCTACGAGTTCCTGCTGCCCGAGGGCGAGGCGGGTGCAGGCGAGAGCGTGGTGATCCGGCAGCTGTCCGAGGAAGAGTCCATGGTCAGCTTTGGCGAGGCCGAGGCGGTGCTGTGGACGCGCTGCCGGGAAGTGACCAGCTGAGGATCAGTTGGTCACGGGCTGCGCGAGCCACTTTGTCGCGCCGTTCTGGGCAAAGGCGAGGCGGCCCGTTTCGATGGCGATGATCGGGCTTTTGCCGATGCGGTCGCCGACCTTGAGTTCGACCACATCGCCGCCCGAGGTGCGCACAAGGGCGCGGGGTTTGGTATCGCTGCCGAAGGTGCCGAGCAGGATCAGCCCGGAGAGATTGCCTGCGGCCTGTTCGGTCGCGGCCTGAGCCACCGCGGCGGGTGTGGTTTCCTGTGCCATATCGGCCCCCAATGTGTTCGAGACTGTGTTCGCCGGGGGCATCTACTGCGCGACATCGGACGCTGAAAGGCGGGTGGCGCAGGCTGTGCGGAGGTTTGCCGGTCGCGGTGCTGCGGTGCGGCATGTTCTTGCCGGGGCTCTGACGGGCGCGTCGGGTGGCACTGTTCGGGCTGCGCCCGAAGGCGCCCACCCGCCGACCCTCGCGATGGTTGCGCAGACATCTGCCGAAGGCTCAGCGCTGGGTGATGGAGAACTGTGAGAGGTAAGCGAAGACTTCGGCGCGCCAGTGCGTGTTCTGCAGGTCGGGGTCGTTTGCGAAACTGCGCGCCCGCGCCGAGTAGGACAGCGTGACCAGAATGTCGCCCCGGCGGGTCAGCACGGCGAACGTGATTTCGTCCAGCCCTTCGGGCGCGTCGAAGCCGGCTTTGGTGCCGAAGCATGTGAGAAGGGCGTTGAGGCGGTCCGGGGACTCCGAGTGGATTTCGGTCCCGGCGGTGTCGCAAGCCCAGCCATAGGGGGCGGCAAGATCGGTGAGAGCCTCGGTCAGGGTCGCCTCGGAGGGCGTTTCCAGCGTCAGCCTGATGCGGTCGCTCCAGTTGGCCGGGGACTGCGGCCGCTGGTGCCAGGTGGCGGTGGTCAGGGTGCTGCCGCCTTCGGTCTGGCCCTCGGTCACGGAACGCCAGGAGGGTGTCCAGCCGTCGCGGTTCCATGGCAGGGCGGGAAGGGTCACGGTGAGGCCGTTGAGTGTCACGATCTCGGGGTCTGCGGCGGCGAGGGTGCCAGGCAGGAACAGAAGAGGCAGAATGAGGATGTGAAGCACACGCATGGCGCGAAAATGCGCGTGGCCGGGCCTTGGCGCAAGTGGCATCAGCCTGCCAGATGCGGGCGGATGTCCTGACCGGCGGCGGCGTAGATGTCGAGCAGGTCGTCGAAGGAAATGCCGTTTGTCTGCGCCTCTTGTAGCGGACCTTCGGTCGCGGTGGCCGTCGGGCGCTGGGTGGCGTCGGGGGCGGTCAGGGTGACGGGCGTGGCCTCGGCATCGAAACCGGGGAGCGTGTTGGCGGTCAGCCCCTCGGCGGTGAAACCAGCGCCGGTGTCGAAGGTGTCGAGATAGGCGTGCAGGGTCTCGCGCGTGACCTCGACCCAGAGGCCGAAGTTGAAGGTCTCATCCGCCCCGCGCAGGGGCAGCGGCAGGGTCGCGCGCAGGAAGTAGCGGCCATCGAGGCGGCAGAGGTCGGCGGTCAGACGGTCCTCGCCCACGTGCATGTCGTCGCTGTCGCGCGGGCCGTGGGGCCAGTCCTCGGGTTCCTCGAAGCCGATGTCGAAGATCCCGTCAAAGCTGCGCCCGTCGATCTGGCTGCTGTAAGTCGGGTCGTTCAGGCGTTTCCAGCGGGCGTCGAGGTCGAGCAGGTTCATGTCATGTCCCAAAGCGAAAGGGCGACCCGGTGGATCGCCCTTTATCGTTTAATCCGAGAGGCTTATTCCGCCGCCTTCATCTTGAAACCCTGTTCGACCATGTCGGCGGGTTTCACCGGGTATTCACCCGAGAAGCAGGCGTCGCAGTATTGCGGGCACTTGGAATTGCGGCCCTCGGCCTCGCCCACGGCGCGGTAGAGCCCGTCGAGCGAGATGAATTTCAGCGAGTCGACGCCCAGGTGGTCGCGCATCTCGTCCTCGGACATGGTGGCGGCCAGCAGCTTTTCGCGCTGGGGCGTGTCGACGCCGTAGAAGCAGGGCCAGGCGGTGGGCGGGCTTGCGATGCGGAAGTGTACCTCTGCAGCGCCCGCGTCGAGGATCATCTCCTTGATCTTGCGGGAGGTGGTGCCGCGCACAACGGAGTCGTCGACGAGGATGACCTTCTTGCCCTGGATCAGCGAGCGGTTCACGTTGAGCTTCAGGCGCACGCCCATGTTGCGGATCTGCTCGGTCGGTTCGATGAAGGTCCGGCCCATGTACTGGTTGCGGATGATGCCCATGCCGAAGGGAATGCCGGATTCATGGGCGAAACCGATGGCGGCGGGGGTGCCGGAATCGGGCACGGCGCAGACGAGGTCAGCCTCGACCGGGGCTTCGCGCGCCAGTTCCACGCCGATCTGGCGGCGGGTTTCATACACGCTGCGGCCACCGATGATCGAATCGGGGCGCGAGAAATAGACGTGTTCGAAGATGCAGAAGCGCGATTGCGCGGGGCGGAAGGGGTGCGAGGATTCGACGCCGCCCTTGGAGGTGATGACCACCATCTCACCCGGCTCGATCTCGCGGATGTATTCGGCACCGATGATGTCGAGCGCGCAGGTTTCCGACGAGAGCACCCAGCCGTCATCGCCGATCTTGCCCAGCACCAGCGGCCGCACGCCCAGCGGGTCGCGCACGCCGATCAGCTTCGTCCGGGTCATGGCGACGACCGAGAAGGCGCCCTCGACGCGGCGCAGCGCGTCCTCCATGCGGGAGGGGATGTCGCGTTGCAGCGAGCGTGCCATCAGGTGGATGATGCATTCCGAATCCGACGAGGACTGGAAGATCGAGCCACGCTCGATCAGCTCGCGCCGGAGCGCGTTGGCATTGGTGATGTTGCCGTTGTGGGCAATCGCCGCGCCGCCCATGGAGAATTCGCCAAAGAACGGCTGCACGTCGCGGATCGCGGGGGCCTTGGACCCGGCGGTGGAGTAGCGCACATGGCCAATGGCCAGCGCACCGGGCAGGGTTTCCATCAGCGAGGCGCGGGTGAAGTTGTCCCGCACGTAGCCGAAGCGGCGGACCGAGTTGAAGCCTTCGGAGGGGGCGTAGGACACGATGCCCCCGGCCTCTTGTCCGCGGTGTTGCAGGGCGTGCAGGCCGAGGGCGACGAAGTTGGCAGCATCTGCAACGCCAACGACGCCGAAGACACCACATTCTTCGTGGAGTTCGTCACCGGCTGCGTCGAAGGGGTTGGCGGCAATGAAGCGGGGTTCGGACAAGGGGAGGTCTCCGATTCCGGGGCAGTTGATGGCTCACATAAGGGGTATCGGGCCGAGTGTCACGGAAGGATCACAAAACTATGCGTGAGAAGCGTTGTCGCGGGGGAAAATGGGCACAAAGGCCGTGGTTGCATGCGGGATGCATGGATTTGCGGCGGGGCCGGAAACTTTGAAAGTTTCCGGGACGAAGTCTTTTGAAGACTTCGTCGGGCGCATGAAAAAGGGGCCTCGTGGGCCCCTTCGATGTGGTGTGAGTGGCGCTTACTGCTGCGGCGCGGCGCAGACGCCCACCAGCTGTTCGTATTGCGCGGTGATCCAGCCGAGCGCCTGCTCGGGGTTCTGTTCCTCGATCTTGCCCGTGAACTGGCTGAACACGGCGGCGGAGCGCGAGTCGTTGATCATCGGGATGTCCTGCGAGGTGATGACCGTCTGGTAGACGAAGAAGCCGATCGCCACGAGCAGGATGCCGCGTGCCACGCCGAAGAAGAACCCAAGCGCCTGATCGAAAGCGCCGAGCGCCGAGCGGTGGATCAGCGAGGAGAAGAGCGGCGTGAACAGCGAGACCACCAGCAGCGCCAGGGTGAACACGGCGGCAAAGGCTGCGATGACCGACAGTTCGCAGCTGTCCGAGAGGAACTTGCCAACGACGGGCGCTTCCTTGACCAGCGGTTGGACCTGTGCGGCGAACATGAAGGCGAGGATGGCCGCCGCGACCCAGCCGAGAATCGCCATGACCTCACGCACGAGGCCGCGCGAATAGGCCAGCAATGCCGACATGACGATGATCAGGCCGACAATGCCGTCGACGATCGTGAAACCTTCCATACCCGCGCCTTTCGCCTCAGTTCCTGTATACCCGTACACATCCGGGGCCGTGTGTTTGCGTCAGCCGGCCCCGAAGACCTCGCCGACGAACCCGGCCAGATCGCTCATCTGGGTGAGCTTCATCTCGGCCCCGCCCTGCGCCTTGCCGCCTGTCGGCAGAATCGCGGTGGAGAAACCAAGTTTGGCGGCTTCCTTCAAGCGGTTTTCGGTCTGTCCGACGGGTCTCAGGGCACCTGATAGGCTGATTTCGCCGAAAACGACAGTCTCGGGGGGGAGCGCCGCGTCCTCGCGGGCGGAAAGTAGCGCAGCCGCCACAGCCAGATCGGCGGCGGGTTCGCCCACGCGCATGCCGCCCGCGACGTTCAGGTATACGTCGAGGCCGGCAAAGGGGATGCCGCAGCGCGATTCGAGCACGGCGAGGATCATGGCAAGGCGGGAGCCGTCCCAGCCCACGACCGACCGGCGGGGTTGTGAATGGGGCGAGGGGGCGACGAGCGCCTGGAATTCCACCAGCACGGGGCGCGTGCCCTCGATCCCGGAGAAGACCACCGAGCCGGGGGCCGGTTCACCGCGTTCGGCGAGGAACAGGGCGGAGGGGTTGCGGACCTCGGACAGGCCGCCGCCGGTCATCTCGAAGACGCCGATTTCGTCGGCGGGGCCGAAGCGGTTCTTGACGGAGCGCAGGATGCGGAACTGGTGGCCGCGCTCGCCCTCGAAGTAGAGGACGGTGTCGACCATGTGTTCCACGACGCGCGGGCCTGCGAGGTTGCCCTCCTTGGTGACGTGGCCGACCATGACGACGGAGCAGCCGCGGCGTTTGGCAAAGCTGGTCAGCTCATGGGCGGCGGCGCGGACCTGGGAGACCGAGCCGGGCGCGCTGTCGACGTTGTCGGCCCACATGGTCTGGATCGAATCGACGATGGCGAGGTCGGGTTTGACCTCGTCGAGCGTGGTGAGGATGTCGCGCAGGTTGGTTTCCGTCGCCAGTTTCACCGGGGCATCCTGAAGGTCGAGCCGTTGCGCGCGCAGGCGGACCTGTGCGGAGGCTTCCTCGCCGGAGATATATACGACCTTCAGCCCGGCGCGGGCAAAGGCGGCGGCGGCCTGCAGCAGCAGCGTGGACTTGCCGATGCCCGGATCGCCGCCGACGAGGACGGCAGAGGCTGGGACAAGCCCGCCGCCCAGCACACGGTCCAACTCGTCGATGCCGCAGGCGGTGCGCGGCGGCGGGGCTTCCTTGGCCGAGAGGTCGGTCAGGGGCAGCTTGCGGCCCCGGCTTTGACCAAGGGATTTTCCGGCGGGACCTTGCGCCAGCGGAGTTTCCTCGACGATGGAATTCCACTCGCCGCAGGCTTCGCAGCGCCCGGCCCATTTGGTTCCGGCGGTGCCGCAGCTTTGGCAGACATAGCGGGCAGATGCTTTGGCCATGGTCGGTGTCCTCGTCGCGTTGGACCTGCGGTGTAGCGGGGTTTTGCGCGGATGGGAATGAAGGGTTTCGGCCGGGCTGCGCCCGCCCGACCGGCGCGCCTTCGGCGCGGCTGGGGCGCTGCCCCAGACCCCGAGGGTATTTGCATCAAGATGAAGGAGACGCGCGCTCCATGCCCTTCATCTTGATGCAAATACCCTCGGGGGAGGCCGCAGGCCGGGGGCAGAGCCCCCTTGCACGCCGAAGGCGTGCGGATCGGACAGCGTCAGCTGTCCGAAACCGTTTTCAGGCGCTTGGCTTCGATGGCGCCGAGGATGACGGAGCCGAGGATAAGCGCGGTGAAAAGGTACAGGCCCCAGGCGGTTTCCAGCCGACCGACGCCAAGGCCCTTGGCCAGGGTCACATAGAGCGCGATCAGGAAGATGTCGGCCATGGCGAACTTGCCCAGGATGTTCAGCGCCGGCAAGGCGCGGCGGTCCAGCAGGTCGAACTGGATCAGCGCAAGGCCGAGTGTCTTCAGCATCGGGGCAAAGAGAGCGAAAGCAGTGACGACCAAGGCAAGAAAAACGTCGGTTTTCCACAGCGATTGCAGTCCGGAGATGACAGAAATCTCGGACATGCCGAAGAGCGGCAGTAGGCCCGCGCGCATCAGGGGGGCGAACCACGATAACGGGTAGAGGATCAGGAAGGAGAGGTTGAGCCAGCGCATATCAGTCAGATCGTCAGTAGGAGGCTTTGCCGCAAGGTGGGAAAGCGTTCGTTCCTTTCCCCCTGTGGCGGTCATGCCTTAGGACGTCCACCACCAAAGTGCGACGATCCCCAGCATCATGGCGAGGTGGACCCAATCCAATACACGCCAGCGGGCGCGCGGGGTGATCGAGCAGATGAGGAAGACCGTCGAGGGCACCAGCAGGGCCGCCATGCCGCCGCCGCCAGCCATGAACTGGGCGTAGGTGACGTAGAGCGGTCCTTCGTTCCAGCCGTAAGCCGGTGCGAAGGTGGTCAGGACGCCGCCGCCCGCGAGGATAAGCGTCACCAGTGCGGGCCAGCGCGCGATGCCGCGTCCGACGATCACGCGGATCAGCGCCAGCAGTGCGAGGAGTTCGAGGTAGACGAACTTCTTGATGAAGAAGAAGGCCGCCACTTCGGGCGGTGGTTGGAACAGGCTTTCCATCGGGGTCCCCACTTGGCGTGGTGCCTTGTGCCACCGGGGCGCGCGGGTGGCAACGGGTCAGCGTACTGCCGCGATCGGGCCAGTGGGAGAGCCGTGGATGAACTGGTCCACGTAAGGATCGCCCGAAGAGTCGAGGCTGGCCACCGGGCCAGTCCACTGGATCTGGCCGCCGTGCAGCATGGCGACATTGTCGGCGATGGCGCGGACGGAGGTCATGTCGTGGGTGATGGTCATGGCCGTTGCGCCCATTTCCACCACGATCTCGCGGATCAGGTCGTTGATGACGCCCGCCATGATCGGGTCGAGGCCGGTGGTGGGTTCGTCGAAGAAGATGATCTCGGGCTCGGCGGCGATGGCGCGGGCGAGGCCCACGCGTTTTTGCATCCCGCCCGAGAGTTCGGCGGGGAAGAGGTCGGCCACGTCCGGGGTCAGGCCGACGCGGCGGAGTTTCTCGATGGCGATCTCGCGCGCCTCGTTGGTCGGACGCTTAAGTGAACCGCGCAGCAGGCGGAAGGCGACGTTCTGCCAGACGGGGAGCGAGTCAAACAGCGCTCCGCCCTGGAACAGCATGCCGAAGCGGGCGAGGAAGGCGTCGCGGTCCTGCGTCGTCACGTCCTGACCGTCGAGCGTGATGGTGCCTGCGTCGGGGGTGACGAGGCCCAGGACGCACTTCAGGAGCACGGATTTGCCGGTGCCGGAGCCGCCGATGATGACCATGGAGGTGCCCTTGGGGATGGTCAGGTCGACGCCTTGCAGGACGTGTTTGGGGCCAAAGGATTTGCGGACCGCGTCGAGGGTTATCACGTCCGGCCTCCGTTCTGGTGGAGGGCGGGCATGAGTATTTCGACCAAGAAGAAGCAGGGGCGCGGGGCAGGGATCATAGCGAGAAGAAGGCCCCCGTCAGCAGGAAGTTGGCGGCGAGGATCAGGATGGCGGCGGCTTCGACGCTGCCCTTGGTGGCGGCGCCCACGCCCTGTGCGCCACGGCCCGATGCCATGCCGTAGTAGCAGCCCATGGTGGCAGCGATGCCGCCGAAGATGCAGCCCTTTGCCAGCGAGGAGATGATGTCGAGGGGTTCGAGGAAGTCGACCGTGTTCTTGAGGTAGGCGGCGGCGTTGAAGCCGAGCGAGCCGGTGGCGACGGCCCAGCCGCCGAAGATGCCGATGACGTCGCCCACGGCGACCAGCAGGGGGACGACCAGCAGCGCGGCCAGAAGGCGTGGCGCGACGAGGTATTTCATCGGGTTGGTGGAGAGCGTGACGAGGGCGTCGATCTGCTCGGTCACCTTCATGGTGGCGATTTCCGCAGCGATGGAGGAGGTGACGCGGGCGGCGATCATCAGGCCGACGAGGACGGGACCCAGTTCGCGCACCATGCCGATGGCAACGATCTGGGGAACCACGGCCTCGGCGTTGAAACGCGCGCCGCCGGAGTAGATCTGTAGCGCCAGCGCGCCGCCAGTGAAGACGGCGGTCATGCCCACGACGGGCAGGGACAGCCAGCCGATGTTCAGCAGTGCCAGCGCCAGTTCACGCGGGTAATAGGGCGGGCGGACGATGTGGCTGAGCGCGCGCAGGGCAAAGAGCGCCACGCGTCCGATGGCGGCCAGAAGGCTCAGCGTGGCGCGCCCCAGCGCACCAAGGGGCGCGAGAAGGGTCATCCGCCGATATAGACGCGGTCGTAGCGGGCGCCGAGCGAGGTCAGGATTTCGTAGCCGATGGTGCCGGCCCAGTCGGCGAGGGTGTCGACGCCCTGGTGCAGGCCGAGCAGTTCCACGGTCTCGGGCGTGCCGTCGACGCCGGTCAGGTCGACGGCGATGAGGTCCATGGAAATGCGGCCGAGGATCTTGGCGCGGTGCTCGCCCACCCAGACGTGGGCCTGCGGTCCCATGGCGCGATGGATGCCGTCGGCGTAGCCGCTGGCGATGGTCGCGACGCGGGTCGGTTTCTGGGCGACCCAGGAGTTGCCGTAGCCGACGGTCTCGCCCGCGAGGACCTCGCGGGTCTGGATGACGGGAATGTCGAGCCGGACCACGGGGCGCGCATCGACGAAGGGCATGCCGCCATAAAGGCCGATGCCGGGGCGGGTCAGGTCGAAGTGGTAATCCTCTCCCAGCAGGATGCCGCCCGTGGCGGACAGCGAGCGCGGCGCGTCGATGCCGTCGGTCATGGCGGTGAACTGCGCCAGTTGCTGACGGTTCATGGCGTGGTCGGGTTCATCGGCGCAGGCGAGGTGGCTCATGACGAGGCGCGGGTTCTGCGCCAGCGCTATGTCGCGCAGGGCAGACCATTCGGCGGGCTCCATCCCGAGGCGGTTCATGCCGCTGTCGAGCTGAATGCCGAAGGGGTGACCAGGCAGGCCCTCGACATGGCACAGCATCTGGTCGATGGAATTGATCATCGGCACGAGGTTGGCGTCGCGGATCAGGCCTAGGTCGCCGGGCATATGGCCGGAAAACACGCAGATCTCGACCCCGGGACCGAGGGTGCGGCGGAGTTTCGCGCCCTCTTCGGCGACGGCGACAAAGAAGGTGCGCGCGCCCGCCTGTGCCAGTGCTGTGGCGACGCGATCCGCGCCCAGCCCGTAGCTGTCGGCCTTTACCACCGCCCCGGTTTCCGACTGGGAAAGGGCGTTCAGGCTCTGCCAGTTGTCGCAGAGCGCGTCGAGATCGATTGTCAGTTTCGCCTGTGCCATGGCGCCTGTGTTTGCCCTCTTGGCGTTCGGGGTCAAGAGGGAAATGGCGCGGCGATAACGGCTTGTGAGGGGATTTGGCGCAACTATGCTGGTCATGGTGAACGGTGAAGGATCATGATGAACGGGCTGCGACTGGAAGCCACGCTCTTGCAGCTGGCGCTGTACGACGTGACGCGGCGGGTGGCCGTGCCACGCATCGGGGGCGTCGACGACCTGCGGGTCAGGGCGCTGCGCCATGCGCCGCTGGCGGGGGCACTGGTCGGGCTTGGCGGGGCGCTGGCGCTTTGGCTGGGGGCGGTGGTGCTTGGTCCTGCGGTGGGGGCGATGCTGTCGCTGATCGTTGTGGTGTTCATGACACGCGGGTGGGGGTGGCGCGGTTTCGCCGCGACCTTTGACGCCCTAGCGTCGGGGCGGCGCAGAACAGAAGTGTTGGCGCGCATGTCGCTGCCCGGGCTGGACGGTGCAGGCGGGCTGGCGCTGGTTCTGGGGATCGGCCTTTACGCGGCGCTGCTGTCCGGGCTTCCGGCTGAGGTTGCCGGAGTGGCGCTGATCACGGTGCTGGGGCTGGGGCAGATGGCGCGGGTGCATGTCAAGGCCACGACGCTGGCCGTGCGGCGCGAGGGGATGAAGGCGCGTCTGTTCGAGGTGACGGACGATGGCTACCGCATGGCGTTGGCGCAGACGCTGCTGCTGTGTGCCGGGCCGGTGCTGGTCTCCGGGCCTGCTGCCGGGTTGGCGGCGGGGCTGGGTGCGGTGGTGTCGGGACAGGTGATGCGCTGGGTCTTCGTCACCCGGCTCGGCGGTTACACGCGCGAGGGGTTGGCGGCGGTGCAGATATGCGCCGAACTGGGCGCGCTGCTGGGCATCGCATTGGTGGCATGAGACAGGGGGGCGCGAGGCCCCCCTGATCGGTCATTCGCCCTGCTGCCAGGGTTTGACGAGGTTGCCGAAGCGGGTGAACTGCGACTCGAACGACAGTTCCACGGTGCCGATGGGGCCGTGACGCTGCTTGCCGATGATGACTTCGGCCTTGGCGTGCAGGCGGGCCATGCGCTCCTGCCATTCCACCATCTTGTCCAGCTCGTGTTCGCCCGGCTTTTCCCGTTCCACGTAGTATTCTTCGCGGAACACGAACATGACGACGTCGGCGTCCTGTTCGATCGAGCCCGATTCCCGAAGGTCGGACAGCTGCGGGCGTTTGTCCTCGCGGCTTTCGACCTGACGCGACAGCTGCGACAGCGCGATGACCGGGATGTTGAGTTCCTTGGCGATGGCCTTCAGCCCCATGGAGATTTCCGCGATTTCCTGCACGCGGTTGTCGGCGGTGCCGCGCAACAGCTGGAGGTAGTCGACGATGATGAGGTCCAGACCGTGCGTCCGCTTCAGGCGGCGCGAGCGGGCGGCGACCTGCGAAATCGGCAGCGCGGGCGTGTCGTCGATGTACAGGGGACAGGCCTCGAGATCCTTCGCCGCCTGCACGAAGCGGCGGAACTCTTCCTCTTCCATGTCGCCCTGACGGATCTTGTGCGAGGAGATTTCCGAGGCCTCGGCAAGGATACGGCCCGCCAGCTGCTCGGCGCTCATTTCGAGGGAGAAGAAGCCAACCACG
Organism: Sagittula sp. S175; assembly: GCF_049800975.1. Taxonomy (NCBI): domain Bacteria; kingdom Pseudomonadati; phylum Pseudomonadota; class Alphaproteobacteria; order Rhodobacterales; family Roseobacteraceae; genus Sagittula; species Sagittula sp. S175. The sequence goes on along the minus strand of NZ_JBNAGB010000002.1, from coordinate 180,270 downwards.
CCGCCTTCGAGTGCGCCCACCGAACCATCGGGCTTCTGGCCCTTGCGGTAGGCCTTGGCCACGTTGAAGGCGATGTTGGTGGCGAGCGAGGTCTTGCCCATCGACGGACGGCCCGCGAGGATCAGAAGGTCCGAGGGGTGTAGGCCGCCGAGCTTCTTGTCCATGTCGATCAGACCGGTGGAGATGCCCGCCATGCCGCCTTCGCGCTGATAGGCGGCGTTGGCGACGTTCACGGCCTCGGTCACGGCGCGCAGGAAGCTTTGGAAGCCCGATTCCGACTGACCCTGTTCGGCCAGCTTGTACAACTTCTGTTCAGCGGCAACGATCTGTTCGCGCGGCTCCGAGGCGACGTCGACCTTGGCCGCCTGATCGGCGATGTCGCGGCCCAGGCGGATCAGGTCACGGCGGATCGACAGGTCATAGATCATCTGCGCGTAGTCGCGCACGGCAAAGGTGGACACGGCAGAGGCCGCGAGGCGCGCGAGGTAGGCGGCGCCGCCCAGTTCCTGCAATCCCTCGTCGTCGGCCATGAAGGCCTTCAGCGTCACCGGAGAGGCGAGGTTGTTTTTCGCGATCCGCGCGGAGGCGATTTCGAAGATGCGCTTGTGCACCGGGTCGTAGAAATGCTCGGCCCGGATCAACGTGGCGATCCGGTCAAAGATCTCGTTGTCGGTCAGGATCGCGCCCAGCAGCTGCTGCTCGGCTTCGATGGAATGGGGCATGGTGTCGGCCTGCTGGACCTCGACACCCGTCGCATTGATCGTCGTGATCTCGTTCATTTTCTCCCCCATCTGCTCAGGCGGTCCGCCTACCAGAGGTTCCCGCCAGAGGGCAAAATGTATGTTTCTGGGGATAAGCTGCGCCTCGCTTATCGTTACCGCATATTGGCATTTTGCCCGCCGCCCCGTCAACATCTTGACCGGATCGGCGGGGCGACTCGCCGCGCGTTGCGCCTGCGCAACAGGCAAATGCGTTCTGCCAGGCGCTTGTCGCGCGTAAAGAACGCCTTTCCGTAGCGTTAATAATGATTAATTCACGCGCGGGCTGCGCGCCAGGCGTGCGGGTCCTTCAGGAACGACTCGACCTCGGACAGAACGCCCGCGTGTTTGGCCGGTGCTTCGGCCAGGACTTCCCACCAGGTGCAGAGGTGATGCAGCTGCACGCCGTGGTCGCCCAGCGTTTTGATCGTCTCGGGGAAGATGCCGTAGTAGAAGATCACCGCCGTGTGGCCGCAGGTGGCCCCGGTGTCACGGATCGCATCCACGAAGGACAGTTTTGACCCGCCGTCGGTGGTCAGGTCCTCGACCAGCAGGACTCGCTGGCCTTCGGTCATGGCACCTTCGATCCGGGCGTTGCGGCCGTAGCCCTTGGGCTTCTTGCGCACGTAGGTCATGGGCAGGCCCATGCGTTCCGCGACCAGCGCGGCAAAGGGAATGCCCGCGGTTTCGCCGCCCGCGATGTTGTCAAACGCCTCGAAACCCGCGTTGCGCATCACGGTGACCGTCAGGAAATCCATAAGGGTCGAACGGATGCGCGGGAAGGAGATCAGCTTGCGGCAGTCGATGTAGACCGGCGAGAGCTGCCCGGAGGCGAGCTTGAACGGTTCGTCGCCCATGAAGTTCACCGCCTCGATTTCCCACAGCATGCGCGCGGTCAGGCGGGCCATTTCTTCGGCAGTCGGATAGGTCGAGGGGATCATGGGCGGCACTCCTTTGGTTGGCGTGGCCCTTAGCGGGTTTTGCGGTCGGGGAAAAGGGCGTCGGACGCTTTGCCGCCTTGCGCATTGATCGCGCTGATAGAAGGCTGTCGGGGCGATGGCCGGAAAGGAGAGGGCAATGCGACCCCGATCACGCTCCGCGTTTTCATGGCGGCTGGACCCTTCGGTGCCGACATTCGACGACAGCCTGTGGCTGGTCGTCATGGACGGCGACTGTGCGCTGTGCTCCGCCACGGCACGGCGCATTGCGCGGCTGGACCGGGATGATCGGGTGCGGATCTGCAGGGCACAATCCCGGCTGGGTCGGGCGCTGCTGGCGCATTTCGGCCTCTCGCCCGACGATCCGGAGTCATGGGTGTTCATCAGGGAAGGGCGTGCCTACGGATCGCTGGATGCCATGATCCGTCTGCTGCCGGGTCTGCATCGCGCGTACTTGCCGTTACGGGCGCTGTCTTGGCTGCCATCCGGCCTGCAAGACTGGCTATACGCGCGCATCGCCCGGAACCGGTATCACTTCGGCAAAACGGATCTCTGCGCCATGCCCGACCCGGAGCTGCGACGGCGGCTTCTGGAGTAGACGCCGCTGCGCGTCAGCAGTCGTCGTACAGATCGCGCCAGATCTCGCGGTTACTCATGGGGTCTGGCAGGTGGCGCTGTTTGAACCACAGACCCCCCATGCGATAAGCCTCCGCCTCTCCTCGCGCGACGCAGGTCCAGGTCTCGGCACCACGGGCGTGCTGCGCGTGGTGGACCAGTTCGTGCAATAGAATTTCCGCCCAAAGGGGGTTCTCGTGCGGGTCGGCGAAGTACTTCGCTCCCTCGATGGTCGTCGCGGGCCGGATGTAGATCGTACCGTCTGCGCCGTCACCTGCGATGTACAGCGCGTTCAGCCGATCCTCGACCCCGTCAGCGGGGGCCTTGTGGGCCTTGCCCTGGTAATACCGGGCGGTCAGGTCTTCGGCGCTGACCTCGACCACCGTCGGGTGGGCAAGATGCGCGGTGTCATAGGTGCTGTTGTCGCCGATCCAGGCAAGCAGCGCGTCGAGAAGCGCGTCCATGGCTGGCTCCCTTTTCTGTCCCTCGACCTCTTGAAGGTCATTGGGATCAGCCTAAAACCTATGGGTTTTCGATTTCAATAAAAGGTTCCCGGGACATGTGCTTATTTCCGGCTTTCGACGGTAAGCGTATGTAAAAGATGAACAATTGTTCCGCAAAAATTTGCCGACACGGCAGGGCGCATGACGTTATGGTTCAACAGCGTGCGTAGATCGCGGCCCAGAAATTGCGGTTCGGCAGCGGGTCGGTGACGTGGCGCTGGCGCAGGTAAATGCCGCCCAGACCGTAAGCTTCCGCCTCGCCCATGGCGACGCAGGCGTATCCCTCGACGGCTCCGGACATGTGTTGCACGTGGTGCACCAGTTCATGCAGCAGGATTTCGCGCCACAGGGGATTGTCATGCGGGTCTTCGAAGTGCCCGGCATCGGCCACAGCCTTGGGCGCGAGGATATAGACGGTTCCATGCGGCCCGTCGCCGGCCGCATAAAGCGCGTTCAGCCGTTCGTCGATGCCACTGTCGGGCATCAGGTGGGCCACGCCGCTGTAGAACTCGCGCGTCAGTTGTTGCGGCGAGAGTTCGATCACATCGGGATGGGGCAGGTTGCTTGTGCGATAGGCGGAGTTGTCGCCGATCCAGTCCAGAAGCAAGTCGATCAGTGCATCCATGGGAGCCTCGCGTTGCGGCTCCTCCCTTCGACCAGGATAACACGTCTACGACGTTGGTCGCAGGTCACGGTGGCATGGGGCGGCTGATTGACCGCCCCGTGCCTGCTATTTCATCACGATACCGCCCAGTGCAACGGCATCATGGGGTCAAACACCGTGACGTCGCCGTCTTCGGTCTCGATCTTGGCCGGGTAGGTGACCGGATTTCCCTTGGTCAGGGTCACGGTATCGCTGCTGACCGGCAGGCCATAGAAACGCGGACCGTTTTCCGAGGCGAAGGCGGCCAGCTTGTCCAGCGCGCCGTCCTGTTCAAACACCTCGGCGAGGATCGAAAGCGTATTCGTCGCGGTGAAGCACCCGGCGCAACCGCAGGCGTTTTCCTTCAGCGGGTCGAGGTGCGGCGCGGAATCCGTGCCAAGGAAGTAGGACGGATCGCCCGAGGTCGCGGCGCGGCGCAGCGCGAGGCGGTGTTCTTCGCGTTTGGCCACGGGCAGGCAGTAGTAATGCGGCTTGATCCCGCCAACGAGGATGGCGTTGCGATTGATGACGAGGTGATGCGTGGTGATGGTCGCGCCAAGGGTATCGCCGCCTTCGCGGGCATAATCAGCCCCCTGCGAGGTGGTGATGTGCTCCATCACGACGCGCAGGCCGGGCGTGGCGCGGCGGATCGGGTCGAGGACGCGGTCGATGAACACGGCCTCGCGGTCAAAGATGTCGATGTCGCTGTCCACCACTTCGCCGTGCACGCAAAGCGGCACGCCGTTCTCGGCCATGGCATCCAGCACGGGGCGGACCTTGTCAAAGTCGCGCACGCCCGAGGCCGAGTTCGTGGTCGCGCCCGCCGGGTAGAGTTTGACGGCGGTGATGATGCCGTCCTTATGCGCCTGCACGAGGTCGGCCGCGTCTGTCTCCTCGGTCAGGTAGAGCGTCATCAGCGGCGTGAAGGCGCTGCCCTCGGGGAGCGCCGCCAGGATGCGGTCGCGGTAGGCGGCTGCCTGTGCGCCTGTCACGACCGGCGGCACGAGGTTCGGCATGATGATGGCGCGGCCAAAATGGCGCGCGGTTTCCGGGGCCACGGCACGCAGCATCGCGCCGTCGCGCAGGTGCAGGTGCCAGTCATCGGGGCGGGGGAGCGTGATATGGGTCATGCGATCCCGTTAGCATGACGCAGGCGGACTTCACCAGAGGGGCGTGGTGGGCTATGCCTTTTGCGGTGGAGTGCGGACGTACATGGAAGACGGGGGCAGGAAGATGATCCTGACGTTGATCGCTGGGGCGCTGGCTGGCTGGGGGGCCAAACGGATAGAACCGCAGGTGACAGATCAGCTTTATCGCTGGCTGGGCGACGAAGGCATGATCGCCGATCAGGACCGGGGAGTCGCGGCGCTTCTGGTCTGTTTGTTGACCGCAGCGGCGGTTCTGTCGCTGTTGGGCGAGGGCGGGCGCGTGTTCCTGTTCACCCTGCTGGCGAGCCTGGGGTATTTCCAACAGGAGTTGCGGGATTTCGCACTGAACCGCAAACCCTGACGCGTCTTACAGGACGGTCGGGTCGTCCTCTGGGGCCGTCGGCGTGGCACCTGCCTCGGCCTCCAGCTGGGCCAACCTGCGGCGGAAACGCGGTGCGTTCATGCGGGTCGAGACATTGCGGCACAGCATCCGGGTCAGCAGATCCCGGCGCTCGCCGTCCAGATGCGCCAACAACTTGCGCAGGTAGGGCGGGTAGCCGCGACGCCCGCGGAACATCGCGGCAAAGCGGTCGGGAGTCAGGCTGGCTTCCGCCGTGGCCTGGAGCATCTGCGGCAACAGGTCGAGCATTCTCAGGTCGGTTTGCAGCGCGCCGCCGAAAAACGGCATGCGATAGCGGGCGACGTTGCGCCGTTCGAACAAGGCGGCATGCATGGCATCGAGGCGTTCCCGCGGGTCATACAGCACGTAAACCTGATCGGCAGCGTCCACCATTTCCGGAGCATAGCCGTAGCGCGAGGTGAAGTCGGACCGCCGGTGGTCGGTGAAACGATCATCCCATTCCGTGACCCTGGGATCCAGCGTCGCCTGCGGTTGCAGCGCCAACACCCGCGCGCCCGGCGAGGCAACGGAATAGGCCGCCGCAGCGTAACCGCAGGGGCCCGCGCCGTAGAAGATTACCGTCTCGAACTCGTCAAAGAAGTCGTCGTCAATCAATTGGTCAAAGAAGCCGTAGACCATCGGGTCCCGGAACCAGGTGTCGCCATGCGACAGCAGGGACAGCGACGACCAGCCAAAGTCACGCACCATGTCGAAGCCCAGCGGCGTCCGAGTCTCCGACAGGGCCTCGATTCCGGACATGGTCTCGAAGGACACCAGCAGCGTGTCGCCATCCTCGACAAATATCCCGGCATGGCGCTTGCCCAGCGGTTCCGCGAAACCGTGTTCGTCACCCAGCGCGCGCAAAGCCGCCAGCCACTCGCCACGGGCGAGTTCGGAAAAATCGGGGGAGAAGCCGTTCTGTGCTGCCACGTCGATACCCTCACGCGCCGCACTTCTGGCGGCGTTTCAGGAAACAATGTCCGGCGGAACTGGCAAATTTGTGTCAAACACAGGGTAATTCTGTGCGTAGGGCGCCCGGGCCCCTGCTTCTTTGGTTTGGGAAATACCTCAGGGGGGCTCCGAAGGAGCGGGGGACAGCGTCCCCCTCTGGCGTCAATCCTGGGCGCCGCCCTCGGTCTGGCGGGCCATCGTCGCGTGATGCGCAAGGAACAGCGCGGCATCAAGGGGCACCGGGCGCGCCGGGGGAGTCATCAGGAGCCGCGCGAACAAGGCCCGCATCGGTTCCTGTGCCAACAGCGCTTCGAACCGCTGCTGCCGCCAGCGCACGGCCTTGTCGTGAAGGTCGCCAAGGATCGGATCAGCGCCAAGAGAACCGCGCAGCTCGGTGACGCCGGGCAGGTTCTGGATCGAGGTGTCTTCTTCGACACACCAGTTGCGTTCGACCCAGTAGTCCATGCCGAGTGAATGGTCGGAATGCACGGCACGCCCGCGATCGGCCTTCAGAACATAGCTTTCCATGGCCCCCAGCGGGTAATGGTTCAGCTGCACCAGCCCGTACATGGGACGTCCAAAATTGGAAAAGATCCGTCGGGTCCGGAACTGGTCGTCCAGCGGCGCGCCATTGCCGTCGACCCATCTGGCACTCGGCAGCTTTCCCTCGTCTGGGCCGCGGGGGCGGTGGACACCCAGCTTTCGGTAGGTGCCGTCGTTGCGATAGAGCGTCTTGAACATGGCCGCGCGCCATGGCCAGTGCATGATCTCGGGGGCGGCGTGGGTGAACTGCTGCGTCACCGGCACTTCGGTGTAACGCACCACGCCCGCGTTGCCGAACAGCCGCCACGTCAGGGTGATGGCCGTGGCCTCGGGGCAGGCGGCGATCAACGCGGGCAGGGTACGGTCGCCGACATGGACATTGACGAATTCATCGATGTCGAGCGGGAGCAGCCAGTCGGCGCGTTGTACTGCCTTGCATTTGTCGGCCAGCTTCAGCCCGGTGAACTGGATGCCGCCCTGATCGTAGGGGCCGTCGTTGCGGATGTGGGTGACATGTCCCATCTCGGCCAGCCGGTCGAGCATGGCATCCGTTCCGTCCTGACAGTCGTTCGACAGGGCCACCACGTGATCCACCCCGCAGGCGAGGTGATGTGCCAGCCAGTCCAGCAGGAAGGCGGCTTCGTTTCGGACACAAAGGACGGCGGTAATGGTCATGAGATCAATGTGTTGTGGGTGCGAAGCGTTTTCGGACGAAAACGCTTCGGGGGTGAAGGCTTTTCGACGAAAAGCCTTCACGGGTGGCGATTACCAGCCTTTGCGGAAGGTGACGACCTTGCCTTCGGAGGCCTTCGGATAGAAGGTCAGCCCGGCCTTTTGCATGGCGTCGAACACCGCCTGCACGCCTTTCTGGCCGATCCACTGCGGATGCAGTTCGATCACGGCGCAGCGCAAGCTGGACCAGTCGCCCGCGGGCAGCAGCTCTGCCTCGGCGCCTTCGATGTCGCAGACCAGCACGTCGGGCTGCAGCTCTTCCAGCACCGGTCCGATGGCCTGACGTTCGATCAGGTCCTCGCCGGTGATGGCCTCCTTGTCGATCTCGCCATCCATTGAGGAGGCCAGGAAGTTCTTGCGTATGTAGAACGGCACCGGGTCACCGGCCTCGGGCGAGAGCAGCGCGTTGCGCACTTCGACGTTGTCCACGCCGTTGGCGTCGTGCACCGACTTGATGTAGTCGATCAGCGTCGGGTTGGCCTCGAAGGTCAGGACCTTCTTCACCTTCTTCTTGGCCGCCAGCAGCGTCGACATGTAACCCATGCCCGCGCCCAGTTCGAGAACCGTGTCGCCCGGGTTCACGACCTTCATCACCGCGTCGCATTCCTTGCGCTCGTAGGTGCCTTCCTTCAGCGCCGCGCGCACGCGGCCCACGGTCAGTTCCGGGTGCTTCGGAATCCGCAGCCCGCGCGAGCGCAGGTAGGGATTGCGTTCGGTGGCTGCGGCCACATCGGTCACCGTGGTATCGTCGGTCGCTTCTGCAACGTCGATCTTGCCATCCATGTCAGTTCTCCAGGTCAAGGGCGAGCGCATAGGCCACCCGTTCGGTTTCCGTGAGCTTCAGCGTGAGGGCCTGTTGGTAGAGTTCCTCGAACTCGGGCATCCCATGCAGCTCAGCGGCTTTGGCGCGGTGCCATTCAAAGGCTTTTGCGTGCCATTCCTTCAGGACCGGATCGGCCTTCAGCCGGTCCAGTTCCGCGCGCAACCGGGGCAGGTTGCGCTTGATCGTGATGTCGCGGTGATCGCACCAGTCCATGCGGATCCAGTAGTTGATCCCGATGTTGCGGTCGACGTGCAGGGCGCGGCCGCGCTGGCGTTTCACCAGGTAGCTTTCGGCGGAGCGCAGCGCGTAGTGGTTCAGCTGCACCAGGTCGTAGCCGATGGATTTCTTGGAGGACCGCCAGCCGTTCTTGATCGCCTCGCCGGTCATGTCCTTGCCGGACCCGTTCACCCATTTCACCCGGTCGTCAAATCCGTCGGCCAGCTTGTTCGGGCGATGGCAGGAGATCTTCTCGTAGGCGCCGATATTGGCGAACATGGTCTTGAAGCCCCAGACGGTATGCGGCTTGGGACAGAATTTCGGGGCGCAGGCGTCGAATTGCTCGATCACCGGGCGGTCATCCAGCGCCAGCACGTCGTTGTGGCCGAACAACCGCCAGGTCATTGCCCAGTTTGTCGCATCCGGCGCGGCGGCAAAGAGGTCGTCGAGCGTGCCGTTGCCGGTGCGGATGTTGACGAATTCGTCGACGTCGATATGGGCGATCCACTCGGCGTTCCTGATCACCGGTTCCTCGAGAGCATTGTCCAGCGCGAATTGCTGGGGCGAGTTGCCTTCCCACTTGTCGTTGTTGCGGTGCTGAAGGAGGCCGAGGTCCTGCAGGCGGTCGAGGATCTCGGTCGTGCCGTCCGAGCAGTCGTTGGTGTAGATCAGGAAGTTGTCGAAGCCCACGGCGCGGTGGTAGGCGACCCATTCGAGGATATAGGGGCCTTCGTTCTTCATGCAGCCGACGATGACGCGGCCAGAATTGCCAGCTGGCAATTGGCGCGGTGCGATGGCGGCGTAGTCAGGGCCTTGCACGTCCTCGTTCACCCGGCCCAGCCGGTTGTGCGGCGCAAAGGGCGAGGTCTGGAGTTTCACGAAGTTCTGTTTCGCCAGATCGGGCATCAGCGCGCGGGCGGTGGGCGAGAGGATCGCGTCCACGTCTGCGGGCGCGGTGGGCGGCGCGGCCTCTGCGGCCTCGCGCAGGGTGACGGAGATTGCCGTGGGGGCCGCAGCGGCCATCGCCATGGCGGGGGCCATCGCGTGAGTCATGGCCGGGGCCGCCACCGGGACAGGCGTCGCAGCAGCCAGACGCGCGAGATCGGCGGCCTTGTTGGCCAGTTCTTCCTTGGTCGCCTGGTTGATGCGCCAGCGGAAGGCCATCAGGTATTGCGTTGCGCGGAAGCCGCGCGTGGGATCGGCCTCGGTCCAGTTGTCCAGCGGTGCGTCAGGGGCAATCAGTTCGTCGTCCAGATCATGTTCGACGCAGATCAGCTTGATATCCTTGGCGAAACGCTCGGAGAGGGCATGCAATGTGCCGGGCTCGATGGCGGGGCCATGGACCTTGATCTCGCCCAGGAACTTGCGCCACAGCTGGCGCGGCAGGATCACCTGTTTCAGCGCGAGAAGGCGCAGCACGGCGTCGTTGAACATGCGGCAGCGGGTCAGCCAGGCTGCGGCGGGTTGCTGCGGCGGCTCCCACGGCTCGGCCTTGCCGATGGTGTCGGTGATGCCAAAGGCGGCGCGGGCTTCCTCGGGGGCGTTCTCGGACGTCAGCAGGTCCATGTCCGTGGCGCGGAAGGACATCGTGCCGGGGCCGAACACCGCTTCCCATTCGTATTGCAGGCGTTTGAAATCCAGCCAGAAACACGCGCCCTGCACCTCGCCGAACTGGCCGCCCTGCGGGTCGCACGGGGGCCGCGTGACCAGCGCCGCGTCCCAGAAGGACGGTGCCGCGCAGCAGTCCAGTTCGGCGCTGAGCGAGGTCGAGCGCCCTTCGAGCAGTTGCGCGGCATAGCGGCGGATCAGCAGGCGCGCGGGGTCGTCGAGATGCGCGACGATGCGGATGTCGGTCGAGATCGGGGCCAGCAGCGCCTTCAGCCGTTCCAGTTCCGAGCGGGTCACAAGCGAGCTGCCCAGCTGGTGGGCGGACAGAATCAGCGTGTGACAATTGGCGCGCGCGACTTCCTCGGCCAGCGATCGCGCCACGTCGTCATGCAGGACCTGCTGTTTCTCGGGCGCGATGTAGCCCCGGTTGAAGCGCAGACTGTCGATGTTGTCCGGGTCGGTGACCGCCATGAACAGGCGCGTGTGGTTGCGCGCGCCGGGCGAGCGCGCATAGAGCACGCCCTTGCCAAGCATCTGGTCGCGCTTGGCGTCGAGGATGTGTTGCAGCCGGTCGGCGGTGGCCCCGTCGGGGCCGATATGTACGTAGATCCGCATCAGGCAACCTTGTGTCTTTTGCGTTTCGGATTGGCGTTCTCGCGGCCCCACCAGGGCAGCGCGAGGCCGAGAAAGTCGGAGAGCTGCTCCTGCGCGTCCGGCGCGCCCACGTCGAGTTCGAGGAAATTGTCCCGCCCGGCAAAAACGTCGCGCTGGGTTTGCAGCGTGGATTCGATCCAGTGGATGCGTTCGGACCAGTCCGCGCCGTAGCCATGCGGCAGGCCGGGGATCGTGCCGTCGGCGATGCGGCGGCCAAGGTCGCGCCAGTTGTCCATGCTTTCACACACGTCCTCGGGCGGGCGGGTCGTGGCGACGAATTTGACCTCGGGGTGGCGGTCGCGCATGGCCTTAAGCACCGGGTAGTCGCATTGCGGGAACAGCGACAGGGGCGGGCGCAGGGCGCTGATCTCGGTCAGGGCGTCGTAAAAGGTCAGGCGTCCCAGCGGGTCGCCATCGTCGTACCAGCCCGCGTAAAGGCTGAGCGCGACAAAGGTGTTGCGCACGCGGCGGTCGGTTGTGTCGTCCTCGCGGACGCGGTGGTCGGCGGCGAACAGCCCCGCCTCGCGCAGGGCGCGGGCCAGCGTGGTGGTCCCGGTCTTCGGCAGGCCGAGGTTGACGATCTTCAGGCGTGAGGCGCGGGTCATGCGGCGTCCTTCCGTGGCGCGGGTGCGCCGGAAGTCTGGGCCGAAAACCCTTGAGATTGGACGAACGACGGGGCGATGCGGCGGGCGGAGCGGGGTCATGCGGCCCCCTCCATGCCGTCGGGCGTGTCGTTGACGTTCAGGCGGCCCCACCACGGCAGGTCGATCCCTAGATGCGCGGACAGCAGGTCGCGGGCATTGTCGGCACCCACGGGCAGTTCGAGGTAACGCGGATCGTCACCGAACAGGTCACGCAGCATGTCGTAATGGCCGTCGATCCAGCGGATACGCTCGGCGTCAGAGCCGCCGTAGCCGCGCGGCAGGCCGGGGATATTGCCATTGGGCAGCCGGTCCGTCCCCATGTTGTTCCAGCGCCGCATGGAGTCCGAGGTGTCGGCGGCGGGTCGCCATGTCGCCACGAACAGCATGTCCGGGCGGGCCATGCGCATCGCCTTCAACATCGCGTAGTCGCATTGCGGCCAGACCGAGGTGTCGCCGTTCAGCACGCTGATCTCGGTCAGGGCGTCGTAGATCGGGTCGAGATGGACGAAGGGATCGCCGGTCTCGAAATAGCCGTTGTAGAGCTGCCGTCCGATGAAGGTGCCGCCAAGGCCCACCTCGCGGGTGTGGATGCGGCGGACCTTATGATCCGCCACGGTCCAGCCCGCCTTGTCCAGCGCGTGGGCAAGGGTGGTGGTGCCGGTTTTCGGCAGACCGAGGTTGACCAGCTTGACTGTCATACCAGCCCCAGTTCCATCATCAGCTCGTATTCGCCGGGCGGGTAGGTCGGCAGGGCGTTCAGGTGGCGGTACATCTCGGCATAGGCGGGCTGCGCCATGAGGTCATCACGCTTTGCCTTGTGCGCCGCGACACTGGCCGCGTGAAGCGCGCCGATCTGCGCATCCGCCTTCAGCGTGTCCAGCGCTGCGGTCAGGGCAGGCAGGTAGCGGTGGATCGAGGTGTCCTGATACGAGGGATCGTTGCGCTCGCGCCAATAGGTGTCGTCAAAGGCGCGGTTCTCGCGGTTCACGTCGCCGCGGTCGTTCTTCACCAAATAGCTGTCGAGCGAGCGCAAAGCATAGTGGTTCAGTGTCGCGAATTCACGCGCGCCGGTGGACGGAAACTTGCGGATGCGGCGCGGGTTGGCGGCGACGTGGAACTTGTGCGGCACGCCACGCCCCGAGCCGTCTGTCCAGCTCGGGCGCTTGTCCGCGGACAGCTCCTTTTTGAAGAACGGCCGGTGCGCGCCGTAATACTGCAATGGAAAATCCTTGCGCACCAAGGATTTGACCTCGATCGCGGTCTCGCCACACCAGAGGTCGGGATTGTGCGAACGGTCGAACTGTTCGATCACGGGGCGGTCGACGTAATCCGTCACACCGCAGTTGGCGAAGAACTGGAACGTCACCGAAATCGTCTGCGGATTGCCGCAGGCGGCGATCAACGCGGGGATCGTGTGGTCGCCGACGTGAATGTTCAGGAACTCGTCCACGTCCGCCACCCAGACCCAGTCGGCCTGCTTGACCACCTTCTGATGCGCGGAATCCTTCAGCGCCTCCATCTGGTAGTTGCGGCCCTTGGCGGGGTTCGGCAGGTGCACGACATTGCCCACCAGCGCGCCCAGATCGTCGCGCGCGGCCAGCGCATCCAGCATCGTATCTGTGCCGTCGGAACAGTCGTTGGAATAGAGCAGGTGATCGGTCACGCCCAACAGGCGATTGAAGGCGATCCATTCCAACAGGAACGGGCCCTCGTTCTTCACACAGGTTACGGCGGTTATGCGCATGGGCGCCCCGCGTCGTTGAATGGCATGCTGCTCGTCTGCCCGTATTCTGCCCCGGATTTGCCCGGTGATCTTATATCTGAATCATGGCATCCCTGTGGACTCCCGTCAACGGTGCCCGTTGCGGCCATGTGCGACCTTGGCGCTATTGACCCCGGGCGGCGGGGCTGGGACACCTTGGCCGCAAGGAGAGAGACATGACCATTCCCAATTCGATCGACGAGGTGCAAAGCCGCCTTTCCGAGACCGGCTATGTCTGCGGACGCGCGCTGGCCACGGTTGTTTTCCTGTCGCTGAAGCTTGGCCGCCCGCTGTTCCTCGAAGGCGAGGCCGGTGTCGGCAAGACCGAGATCGCCAAGGCGCTGGCGAAATGCCTGAACCGCCGCCTGATCCGCCTGCAATGTTACGAGGGGCTGGATGCGTCGAGCGCCGTCTACGAATGGAACTTCCCGGCGCAGATGATCGCCATCCGCACCGCCGAGGCCTCCGGCGGACGCGACCGCACCGCGCTGCAAGAGGAACTGTTCGGCCCCGATTACCTGATCGAACGGCCCTTGCTGCAGGCCATGCGGCCCGATGAGAACGGCGCGCCGGTGCTGCTGATCGACGAACTCGACCGCACCGATGAACCCTTCGAGGCCTTCCTGCTCGAAGCGCTGTCGGATTTCCAGGTCACCATCCCCGAGATTGGCACCATCGCCGCACCCGAGGCCCCCATCGTCGTGCTGACCTCGAACCGCACGCGCGAGGTGCATGACGCGCTGAAACGCCGCTGCCTGTATCACTGGGTCGACTACCCCGATTTCGACCGCGAGGTGGAGATCCTGAACTCCCGCGCGCCCGAAGTTTCGGAAACCCTGTCGCGGCAGATCATCGCCTTCGTGCAGGCGCTCAGGACCGAGGACATCTTCAAGAAACCGGGCGTGGCCGAAACCATCGACTGGGCGAAATGCCTGCTGGCACTGGATGTTGTGGACCTGTCCCCGGCGGTCATCTCGGACACGCTGGGCGCGATCCTGAAATACCAGGACGACATCGCCAAGATCGGCGGCGGCGAGGCAAAGCGCATCCTCGACGAGGCAAAGAAGGCGCTCGAACCCGCCTGACCCTCAGGGCAGGGCACCGCGCCTCTGCTTCTTTGGTTTTACAAATACCCTCGGGGGCATGGTCCGTTTCTGGGGGCAGCGCCCCCGTCCCGCACCCTCCACCCTCGGGCCGCTCCGAGAAAGGCTGCAATGGCAGAATACATCCCGCTTGAACTCCCGGATAATCCCCGTCTGGCGCAGAACATCATCCACTTTGCGCGCGCCCTGCGCCGTGCTGGTCTGCCCGTTGGTCCGGGTCGGGTGATCGACGCCATCCGCGCGGTCGAGGCGGCAGGGTTCACCAATCGGATGGACTTCTACTGGACGCTGCACGCCTGTTTCGTGAACAAGCCCGAGCATCGCATCGTCTTTGCCCAGATCTTTCGCCTGTACTGGCGCGATCCGCGCTACCTCGAACACATGATGTCGCTCATGCTGCCCGCCGTTCGTGGCGTGCAGGAGAACAAGGCCGCACAATCCGCTGAAAAACGCGCCGCGCAGGCGCTGTTGGGCGACGAGATGCCCGATATCCCCGAGCAGGAGGAAGAGCAGGAGGACGGCACACAGATCGAGGTGGATGCGTCCTTTACCATCTCGACCGAGGAAAAGCTCAAGACGCTGGATTTCGAACAGATGTCGCTGGACGAGATCGCGCAGGCCAAGAAGATGCTCTCCCGCCTGACACTGCCGGTCAAACCCATCGAAAGCCGCCGCTCGCAGGCCTCAAGCATGGGCAAGCGGACCGACTACCGCCGCACCATCCGCGACGCCCTGCGCAAGGGCGGCGAGATCCGCTCCATCGCCCATGCGAAACCGCGCCTGCGCTGGCCGAACCTCGTGGTGCTCTGCGACATTTCCGGCTCGATGAGCCAATACAGCCGCATGGTGCTGCACTTCCTGCACGCCGTCGCGAATGAAAAGGGGCAGGGCTGGGCCAAGGTCCACGCTTTCACCTTTGGCACCCGGCTGACCAACATCACCCGCCACCTGGCGACCCGCGACGTCGATGCTTCGCTGAAGGCCGCCGGGGCCGAAGCGCAGGACTGGCAGGGCGGAACGCGCATCGGGCAATGCCTGCACGACTTCAACCACCACTGGACGCGGCGCGTCATGGGGCAGGGCGCGGTGGTGCTGCTCATCACCGACGGTCTGGACCGCGACGACCCCGCCGCGCTGGAAAAGGAAATGGAGCGGCTGCACCTGTCGTCGAAGCGTCTGATCTGGCTGAACCCGCTGCTGCGCTGGGACGGCTTCGCACCCAAGGCCACCGGCATCCGCACCATGCTGCCGCATGTGGACAGCTTTCGCGCGGGGCATTCGATCCAGTCGCTGGAACAGCTGGCCGAGGCGATCTCGCGCCCCGATGACGCCGGGGAAAAGGCACGCCTGATGGCGCTGCTCTGACCGCGCGGGCTGCGGCCCTCTCTGCTCTGCGGCATCCAACCCGTTGAGGCAGAAGGATAACGCCTGACTGTTATTGCATGACAGAACCCATGCAACCCATCTCCCGCTCGATGCGTTAAGTGCGCAAGCCCGTCATGGGCACCGAGAGGAGAATACCATGAAGACACGCAATTTCCTGACCGCTTCGACGGCCATGCTGGCGCTGGCGATATCCGGCACCGCGCAGGCCCAGCAGGCGGGGATCGCGGGCAATTCCGGCATCGTGCCCCCGGGGCAGATGAAAAACCTGATGGAGTCGCTGAACGAGATCTGCGCGACGGGCGAGAGCATCCCCGAAAAGCTGGATTGCGGGCTGGTGGTCCAGGCCGAGGCCGACGCCACCTTGCAGGACGATGTGCTGCTGATGGCGCAGGACCTTGTGCAGGATGGTGTCGTTCTGCCGGGCATGGATACGCCGCCGGAACAGCAACTGGTCGAGGCACTGGATCAGGGCCTCGTGACCGAGGACATGGTCGTCCCGGGGGCGGGCGTGCAGGCAGAAGCAGAAGCCGCCCCGGCGGAGGTCGAGACGCAGGCCGAGGCCGCGCCCGCAGAGGCGGCACCGCTGCCGCAAGTGACGGAGCAGGCGACTGAGCAGGCAGAGCAGGCTGTTGAGCAAACGCAGCAGGCAGCAGAGCAGGCCGAACAGGCTGCGGATCAGGCCGCCGAGCAAGCGACGGATCAGGTGAGCGAAGACGCCAAGGCGCTGGCCGATGCTCTCGCCGCCCAGCAGGACCCGGCTGCCGAGGCCGGTGTTGCCTCTGACGCGCAGGTTGGGGCTGAACCGAATGTCGCATCCGAGGCCGACGTGGCGTCCGAGCCGGACGTGGCTTCGGCAGAGCCGCAGGCGGAGGCCGCGGCCACGGCGGAAGCGCAGGCCGCACCGCAGGCGGAGCCCGTCGAACAGGCGCAGACGACCGAGCCCCAGACCGAAACCCAAGCTGAGGCACAGGTCGACACTCAGGTCGACACTCAGGTCGATACTCAGGCCGACAGCGCCGCACTGGCCGACGCCCTTGCCGCAGCCGAAGCGCAGGCGCAGGCAGAGGCGCAGGCCGCTGAACAGGCCGCAGCGGGCGATACTGAGATGCAGGCTCAGGCCGAGGCGAACGCGCAGGCACAGGCCGATGCCGTTGCCGAGCAGGATGCACAGGCTTCCGACGCAGTTGCCGCCATGCAGGACGGTGCCGAAGAGCCGCAGAAGATCGAGGAAACGGTGACGGCGGATCAGGTCCGCACCTCGTCGGAGGACTTCCAGACCACCGTGAACGCCGCACCTGAGGCGCAGGCGCAGCCGACCGCCAATCCGGATCAGGCCGCGCTGGATCAGGCCAAGCAGGACGCCCGCGACGCCGGTCGTGACGCCGAACGCGCCCGCACCGTGGCCGGTGCCGCTCTGCTGGGTCTGGGTGCCGTGGCGCTGAACGAGATCCTGTCGAACAATGACAAGGTGGTGTCGAACTCCGGCGACCGCGTGGTGGTCGAGAACAACGGCAACTTCCGCGTACTGCGCAACGATGACGTGCTCCTGCGTCGTCCGGGTGCCGATGTGACCACGTATCAGTACAACGACGGCTCGACCCGCAATGTCGTGGCCTACGAGGACGGCACCACCGTGGAAACCATCCGCGCCGCCGATGGCCGTGTTCTGCGCCGCGCGCGCACGCTGTCTGACGGCACGCAGGTCGTGCTGTTCGACGACACGCAGAAGGCCCAGACCGTCGTGGTCGGTGACCTGCCGCAGGTGTCCAGCCGTGGCAACCAGGAACGCGTGGTCTACCGCGACACCAACGATGCTGATGCTCTGGCCCGCGCGCTGGCTGCGTCGGAGCAGGTGCAGGTGGGACGCACGTTCTCTCTGAACCAGGTGCGCAACATCGAAGCCGTGCGCCATCTCGTACCGGAAATCACGGTCGACGCCATCAACTTTGAAACGGCAAGCGCCGCGATCCGTCCGGTCGAGGCAGAGGAACTGTCCGCCCTTGGCAATGCCATGCGTGACATGATCCGTCAGAACCCGAGCGAGGTTTTCCTTGTCGAAGGTCACACGGATGCGGTCGGCAACTACGCCTACAATCTCGCGCTGTCTGACCGCCGTGCAGAGTCAGTGGCGCTGGCCCTGACCGAGTATTTCAACGTGCCGCCGGAGAACATGGTGCTTCAGGGCTACGGCGAATCCGACCTCGTGGTGCCGACCACGCAGGCCGAACGCGCCAACCGCCGCGCCTCGGTGCGTCGCATCACGCCGCTGTTGCAGTCCAACTGATCGGCCTAAGAGCAATCGAAAAGGCGGGCCTCTCGCAGGCCCGCCTTTGTCATGCCGATTGGAGGCCGTCCCTACGGTCTCCGGCAGAATTCTCCCGATACGTCAGCCCGGAAAGCGGTCCATCTACTCCTGTTTGGGCGAACCATCTCGGAAGTCCGGTCGAATTCGTCCAATGACTTTCCCGGCACGGAGGGTGGCGCCTACAGGCGCCATCACATCAATTTCATCAAACATAAGGCTTTACCGGTCGTTCCGGGAACAGCCTAACAACCTGACGTAGATGGTTGTAACGTCAATTTGTGCCCAACAATGTCGCATCCGTCAGGTAGACGGCGCGGTATGTCTCTGTGCTTTCGTCGAAATTCAGCTTCCCGGTGACCGTGACCTCGGAGGCCTCGGCAAGGTCGGGCATCGGGGTGGTCACGTGGACTTCGAGCGTCGGGCCATAGCCGTTGGACCCGCAAAAGGGGCAATCCGCCGGGTCCGGCACGATCAGGAACTGGCTGACGTAGGCCTGCGCTTCGACCGGGACGTAATAGCCGGTGATGGTGAAGCTGTCCGCCTGTGTACGCAACGCGTCGGGGATGGTCTTTGTGACCTTCCATTCGCCATCGGCCTCGGATTCCTCGTAGCCGATGGAGGTGATGAGCTCCCATGGTTCCGCTGCAAGCAGAGGTGAGGCAAGGCTGACGGCAGCAAGGATTATGGCGAGACGCATGGGACCTCCGTAACGACCCGTCAAAGATATGCGCGCGGCAGCGGCGATACCAGAGGCGGCGGGCGCTAAGGATGCAACTTGTCGAACAGGATGATGCCTTCGGCGATACCCTGCCATGTGGCGCAGGCGTCCGGTCGCGTGCGGAAATGCGCCAAGGCGGTGAGAATGAACCGCTCGGGTGCCATGTACAGCATGAAGGGGTTTATGCTGTCACGGTTCGGCGGGGCATCAAGCGGGATGCGCGCTTCGATCCTTGCGCGGTCCTCGTCGGACAAGGCGGCAATCTGCTGGGTGTAGGCGAAATACTCGCTCGTCGCGACGCAGTCTCCGTAGGGGCAGGGGGTGGCGTCGATCACTGCGTGGGCCAGCTCGTGATGGATGACGCTGGCGAAAAGGCGGTCGCCGGGGATGTGCCCAAAGACCGTCAGCCCGGGGCGTGCCGCGTTCAGTGCGTCCGGGGTCAGGACCTCGATTTGGTTCTCGCCGCAGTGGAACAGGCCAAGACAATCCGCATTCAATGTCGGGGTCACGGTCAATTGCAGGGGCGGAGGGGGCGGCAGCCCGCAAGTTTCAAAGGCAGCAAGGCTGGTCATCACCGCGCGGCAGGCTTGATCCGCCAAGGTTTTGTTCGGGGCGTCGATCATGACACGCCCCGCTGCACAGGACAGCCCGTCTCCCTTGGCCCCGCCGGCGACCAAAGCGGCGACCAGCGACAGGATAAAGGTGAAAGGGCGCATCTCATGGTCCTCATGGCAGGGACATCAAACCTGCGATGCCTTGGGAGTTCGATCAAGCAGCTTGCTCGCTTTGCAGCACTATGACACTCCCAACGAGGACCGGACACACCAAAAGGTTGAGCGTTGACAGATCGCGGTCCGAGCGCTTAGCATCACCCATAGATTGAATAACGCCATTTCTCACCGACCCTTTTCACACCCTTTTCGGGGGTATTTCATGCTGTACAAACCGTCCGCCTATAACGTTCATCTGCCGGGTGGTGCCGTGTTCAACACGGTCTCCGGCTCCTTCGTCAAACCGACCGAACAGCAACTCGACTGGCTGGACCAACCCTTTCCGCTGGCAGGGGATGCCGAGCCGCCAGAGGCCTTCACCGCGCTGCGGCAGGGCGGCTTCGTGATGCCGGACGAGGCCCGCGAGGCCCTGATGCTGAAGGCCCGCTGGTACGAGGCGGTCACCTCTGATCGGGCGCCGACCCTGACGATTGCGCCGACGATGAACTGCAACTTTGGCTGCGATTATTGCTTTGAAAGCCACGAACCGGGGATCATGTCCGCAGAGGTCCGCACCCAGCTGGAGAAGTTCATCACCGCCCAACTGGCGGCACAGGCGGCCTATCCGCTGCATGTCACCTGGTTCGGGGGCGAGCCCTTGATGGGCTTGTCGGCGATCCTGGACCTGTCGGACCGCTTCGACCGTCTTGTGGAACAGGGGGTGCTGTCGGACTGGTCGGCCTTCATGATTACCAACGGCCACCTTCTGACGCCCAAGACCGTGAAACGGCTCGAAGGCCGCAGGATCTCCGGCTTTCAGATCACCATCGACGGCCCGCGTGAGATCCACGACGTGCGCCGCGTGCTCAAGGCGGGGCGCAAGGCGACCTTCGACACGATCTGCGGCAACATCGTCGCCCTGCCTGAACCCTACGAGGTGTCGATCCGGGTCAATGTCGACCGGCGCAATGCTACGGAACTGGAGCAACTGGCCCATCAACTGTGGGAGAACGGCGTCCTCAGGCGACCGGGCACCAGTCTCTACCTTGCCAATGTCGAGAACTACGACCGGCCCGACCTGGCCGAGACCGCCACCGTGCTGTCGAACCGCGAATTCGCCGGGGTACAGCAGCGGTTTCTGCGCTTCTGCACCGATCACGGCTATCCCTGCTCTGACGAGGGCGTCTCGACCAGCCTGCAAGGCGTCTGCCAGGTGGACAACGTGAACGCCTTCGTCGTCGACAGCGACGGCAGCCTGATGAAATGCTGGGCCGAATTGCGCAACCGCCCGCAGGTCGTGGCGCACCTGTGTGACGAAAGCACATGGCCCGAACCGGTGCTGAGCAGTTTCGAGGACCGCGACCCTTTCGACGATGACGAATGCATGTCCTGCCCGGTGCTGCCCCTGTGCATGGGGGCCTGCCCGAAACTGCGGGAGATGCGCCGGAACTTCGACTTCAAGATGTGCCCGCCCATCAAGCATTGCCTGACGGATGTCCTGCAGCGCAAGGCGTCCGAGATGGATCTGGACGCGGGCCACGCAATTCAGGATCGGACCACGCAGCTAAAGGAGTTGGCACGATGAAAGGCGAACGACTGTCCAAGGAACTGGACCGCATCAAACAAGAACTGTCGACCTTGGAATTCAAGGAGTTGCAGCAGATGCAGGCGGTGCAGGCGCAGTCTCATTGCAGGCCGATGTCCGGGGACATCACGCTTTGCGCGGTGCTGTGTGACGGCATGTCCTGCGGAAACTTCGAGCACGGCGGAGGCGGGCCGTTCTGCGCGGCGCTCATCAAGTGCAAGGGCTTCACTGGCGACGGCGGCAAATGCAAGGCCTTCGAGATCGTGCAGCCCAGCGGCGTCACCTTCTAAGGCACACGGCGCGCGAGACCTTCGCGCGCCGTCGACTGTCAGGCCATCATTTCCTTTGTCGCGCTCAGCTTGACATCGGGGTAGTCGCGTTCGACCCGGTCGATGTCCCATTGCAGGCGCGTCAGGTAGACAACGTCGCCGTCATGGTCGTAGCTGATGTGCTGCTTGTTGGCCTGCACGAAGTTCTCGACCGCGTCCTTCGGGCCATGCACCCAGCGGGCGGAGGTGAACTGCGACGAGTCAAAGCGCACGGGCAGGCCGTATTCCAGCTCGATCCGGCTGCCCAGAACCTCGAACTGCAGCGCACCCACGACGCCGACGATGAAGCCCGAGCCGATCATCGGCTTGAACACCTTGGCCGCGCCTTCCTCGGCGAATTGCATCAGCGCCTTTTCGAGGTGCTTGGCCTTCATCGGGTCGCCCGCGCGCACGCCTTGCAGCAGTTCCGGCGCAAACGAGGGAATGCCCGTCACGCGCAGCATCTCGCCCTCGGTCAGCGTGTCGCCGATACGCAGCTGGCCGTGGTTGGGGATACCGATGATGTCGCCCGCCCAGGCTTCCTCGGCCAGCTCACGGTCGGCGGCGAGGAAGAGCACCGGGTTGGTGATCGCCATGGGTTTCTTGGTACGGACATGGGTCAGCTTCATGCCACGCTCGAAATGCCCCGACGCCAGCCGGACAAAGGCGACGCGGTCGCGGTGCTTGGGGTCCATGTTGGCCTGCACCTTGAAGACGAAGCCGGTCACCTTCGGTTCTTCCGGGGAAATCTCGCGCGGCTCGGCGCGCTGCACCTGCGGTTCCGGCCCGTAGGTGCCGATGCCGTTCATCAGTTCCTTGACGCCGAACGAGTTAATGGCGGAGCCGAACCAGATCGGGGTCATATGCCCTTCGAGCACCGACTGGTGGTTCAGCGCGGGCAGCAATTCCCGCGCCATTTCAACCTCTTCGCGCAGCTTTTCCAGAAGGTCCGCAGGGATGTGATCGGCGAGCTTCGGATCGTCGAGACCCTCCAGCTTGATCGACTCGGCGACCTTGTTGCGGTCGGCGCGGTCCATCAGTTCGAGCCGGTCGTTTATCATGTCGTAACAGCCGAGGAAATCGCGGCCCATGCCGATGGGCCAGGACGCGGGCGTCACGTCGATCGCGAGGTTCTCCTGGATTTCGTCGATGATCTCGAAGGTGTCGCGCGCCTCGCGGTCCATCTTGTTGCAGAACGTCAGGATCGGCAGGTCACGCAGGCGGCAGACTTCGAACAGCTTCTGCGTCTGGCTTTCGACCCCCTTCGCGCCGTCGATCACCATGACCGCCGCATCCACCGCCGTGAGGGTGCGGTAGGTGTCCTCGGAGAAGTCCGAGTGGCCGGGCGTGTCCACGAGGTTGAAGCGGTAGCTGTTCGATTTTGCAGCAAAATCGAAGGACATCGCCGAGGCGGACACGGAAATCCCGCGATCCTTTTCCATCTGCATGAAGTCCGACCGCGTGCGCCGGGCCTCGCCCTTGGCCCGCACCTGTCCGGCCATCTGGATGGCACCCCCGTACAGGAGGAATTTTTCGGTCAGCGTCGTCTTGCCCGCGTCGGGGTGCGAGATGATCGCAAACGTCCGGCGGCGGGCGATTTCGGGCGGAAGGGAGGGGCGGTTGGTGTGCTGCATGCGCGGCAATTACAGCGGAATCGGGCGATGCACAATCCATGCACAACGTATGCGCAAACCATGCATATCGCATGTGCAGCATCGGGCGTCGGCAAAGCGAGTATTTGCGCCAGGAAGAAGCCCCGAGTGGGTGCATTTCATTGGAACGCGCGGGCAAACCGAACGTTTGGTCAGGGACACTTCACGGGAGCACCTCATGACCAAGGATCACGGACCGTCCATCAAGGACGACAAGCTGTACGAGGACCTGCGCGATCAGGGCATGTCAAAGGAGAAGGCGGCGCGGATCGCCAATGCCAAGGCGCGCGGCGATGAACCATCGAAGACCGGCGGCGCGGCCAGTCCTTACGAGGAATGGACCAAGGACGAATTGTACGAGCGCGCGCAGGAGATCGGGATCGACGGACGGTCGAAGATGGACAAGTCCGAGTTGATCGAGGCGCTTCGGAGCCACTGAGCGGGCGTCGCGAAGGTCAACCGCCCGACGATTTGCGCAGGAGAGAGGCGACGTCGGGGCGGCTCAGCAGGGCTTCGCCGATTTCGAGGTCGGAGATGTCGGTCTTGCGGTGGCCGGGGATCAGGGTCGAAAGCTTGTCGGCCATGGCCTCGGGCAGGGCGGCCTGGGTCTGGGAATTCACCAGCATGGATTCGGCAGCGATGCCCTCGGCGTAGATGATCTGGTGGCCGTCGAAGAGCATCTGGTAGTAGTCGACAAATCCGCCCGGCGCGGTGGTCACCGTCGTGCCGTTCACCAGGTGGCGGGCGCGGACCAGCAGTTCGGCACGGCCTGCGCCGATCTCGTCGCGGCGCTGGTAGATGAACAGCCGGTGGTCGGGCGAAACGTAGAGGTCGCGGGAATTGTTCAGCGCGCCTGCGTCGATCTTGATAGGGGCAAAGCTTCCGGTGGCGCGGGCGGTGTGGTGGCCGATCCAGCGGATCTCCTGCGGGCCGTCGTCGCGGGTCAGCACGCGGTCGCCTGCCTTCAGATCCTCCACCGGTTTCTGCGCCCCGGTGGCCATGGTTATCAGCGTTCCGGCGGTGAAAGAGGTGCAGGCGGTCTGGGCGTAGCGGGCCAGCGCGCCATCCTCGGACACGCCGACGAGGACGTAATCGGCCTTCGACGTCATCTCGGCCAGCGGCATGGCGTAGACGGCGGCGGCGTTGCCCTCGGCATCGGTCTCCACCAGCACGAGGCATTCCGTCGTCTCGCCCGATCCGGACATGAAGGTCACGCAGCAGTCGAGGTGCACATCGTGGCCGGGGGTTCCCAGCTCGGACGCTTCGGAGATGCGGAACGGCGGTGTGGCCGCGCTGCGCACTGCCAGGGGTTTCAGCATGGACACAGGGGACAGGCGATAGATGTCGTCATGCACGAGGTCATCGGCCCAGGACAGGGCGTCGCCGAGGTTCGCCCCGTTGATCACGCGCAACGCGGATGCGGGGTAGACATCGAGGGCAGTCGTGGGCTTCATGCGAGTCCTTGCGTATGCGCTGACAGCTTCTGTCGGCAGTATGGCGTCCTGCCATTGTATGCGGAAGAATTGTGTCATCAAATAGGTATGAGGTCGGCCTTTTGCCGACGTTGCGGAAACGACAACAGGGAGGGTGCCATGGATCTGGGCATTCGGGAAAAACGCGCGCTGGTGTGTGCGTCGAGCAAGGGATTGGGGCGCGGCTGTGCCGAGGCGCTGGCAGAGGCGGGTGTCGACCTTGTGATGAACGCACGCGGGGTAGAGGCGCTGGAGCAGACGGCGCAGGAGATCCGTGACCGTTATAACGTCCAAGTGGCGACGGTTGCGGCGGATATCGTGTCCGACGAGGGCCGTGCGAAGGTGCTGGAGGCCGCAGGGGCGGTGGATATCCTCGTGACCAACGCCGGTGGCCCGCCGCCGGGGATGTGGACGGACTGGCAGCGCGAGGATTTCCAGAAAGCCATCGAAAGCAACATGTTGACGCCGATCCTGCTGATGCAGGCGCTGATGCCGGGGATGGTCGAAAAGGGCTGGGGCCGGGTGGTGAACATCACCTCGCAATCGGTGAAGGCGCCCATCGCGGTGCTGGGCCTGTCGAACACGGCGCGCACCGGGCTGACGGGGTATGTTGCGGGCGTGTCGCGGCAGGTGGCACCGAATGGGGTCATGGTGAACAACCTGCTGCCGGGCATTCACGCCACGGACCGGGCGGTGTCGCTGGATACCGGCGTGACCAAGGCGCAGGGCATCAGCATGGAAGAGGCCAAGGCGCAGCGCGAGGCGACCATTCCGGCGCGGCGCTATGGCGATCCGGCGGATTTCGGCAAGATGTGCGCCTTCCTGTGCTCGCAGCACGCGGGCTTTATTGTCGGGCAAAACATCCTGATGGACGGCGGCCAGACGCTGTCGACGATGTAACCCATGGCGCGGGGGCCGGACGGGAAGGGCGGCGGGGCCGGGTTCTCGTTGGCCGATCAGCTGTTCAACCGGGACTCGGTGGCGGACCTCGCCGCCGATTTTTCGGTTGTGCCTAGGTTCGATGCGGGGCGGTTCATCGACACGGTCGTGCCGGGGCTGGCGGGGCGTGGGCTGCTGGAGCGGCTGGAGTGGATCGCGGACGGGCTGGAGGCGCAGTTGCCCGCGCGGTTCGGCGCGATGGCAGAGGCGCTGGAGGCGGCCTTGCCCCCGGAACTGGACCCTTCGCGGAAGGACGATGATTTCGGGCGGTTCATCCATGCGGTGCACGGGGTTCTGGCCGTACGGCACGGGATGGAGGAACCGGAACGCGCGCTGGACCTGCTGCACGCGGCGACGCGGCGGTTCTCCATGGAATTTTACGTGCGGCCTTTCCTGAACCGCTGGCCCGAGGCGGTGCTGGCGCGGTTGCGCGACTGGCAGCATGACGGGAATTACCATGTGCGGCGGCTGGTCTCGGAAGGGACGCGACCCCGGTTGCCCTGGGCGAAGAACATCGAGATCGACCCGGCGGTGCCGTTGGAGTTCCTCGAGACCTTGCATGGCGACGAGGCGCGGTTCGTCACGCGCTCGGTGGCGAACCACATGAACGACTTGTCCAAGGTGATGCCCGATGAAGTGGTGGCGCGGCTGGCGCGCTGGCGGGACGAAGGGCGGCAGGAGGCGCGCGAGATGGACTGGATCACGCGCCATGCCCTACGGACGGCGGTGAAGCGTGGCGAGCCGGGGTCGCTGGCCTTGCTGGGCTATCGGGCCGGGGATGTCACGGCGCGATTGCAGGTGCTGACGCCAGAGGTGGAGATCGGCGGCGCGCTGCGCTTTGTCGTGGACATCGAGGGCGAGGCGGGGCGGCCGGTCATGGTGGATTATCGGCTGCGGTTTGCGCGGCCAACCGGAACGGCGGAAAAGGTGTTCAAGCTGAAGGCCGGGGTCGTGGGAACACAGGGGCTGCGGCTGGAGAAGCGGCACGTCCTGAAGGGCGATGCCACGACCTATCGGCTGCACCCGGGCTGGCATGGGATCGTGGTACAGGTGAACGGCGAGGATGTGGCCGAGGGCGGCTTTGACCTGAGGGAGTCGGGGTAAACCCCGACCTACGCGTCCTGAGGGGTCCAGCGGTTTTCCAGCGCTTCGATGGCCTTGATCCGGTCCGCCGTCTTGGGGTGGGACATGAGCCAAGCGGGGACGGCCCCTGCACGCGACCGCGTCAGCGCCTCGAGCTTCTCGAACAGCGATTTCTGCGGCGCGATTCCGATGCCGGATTTGTGCAGCAGGGCAGAGGCATAGGCGTCCGCCTCGTATTCGTCCGAGCGTGACAGGTGCGCGGCGAGCATCGAGGTCAGCATGTTCGCGAGCCAGACGCCGATGCCGGGCAGGAAGCGGCCAAGCACCGTGGCCAGCGCCACGCGAATGGCGTTCTGGCCGGAGAAGTCGATCATGCGGCGGCGCGAATGCCCCAGCGCGACGTGACCCAGCTCGTGGGCGATGACGGAGGCCAGTTCTTCGGCGGTGACCTCGCCTTGCTGGTATTTGCGGAAAAAGCCTCGGGTGATGAAGATACGTCCGTCCGGGGCGGCGAGACCATTGACCGGGTCGATCTCGTAGATGTTCACGCGGATGCGCGGCAGGTCGAGCGCCTTGGCCATGCGGTCCGTGAGGGTTTTCAGCGTAGGGTCGGCCAGTTCAGTGGAACGTGCGTCCAGCTCGCGCCGGGTGCGCCAGGCCGAGAAGTGGTACATGGCGAGCGCGTAGAGGATGGCGAGGAGGAGGGGCGTGAACTTCAGCATGGGGGGAATATGGGGTGCGGTTCGGCGATGGGGAAGGGCGATTTTTCCAAGGGAAAATCGCGGCCAACGATAGGACCCGTTGCGTATGCTTTCGGGGCAAAGGAAAACGCCCGCCGGGAGGGGCGGGCGTTTTTTGGAAATTGCGATGGTATCAGCCGAAAAGGCGTTCGAAGGTCGATTTGTTCAGTGCAACGAGGTCAGCCAGCGGCGCCTCGGACGACCCGAACTTCACCGTGTCGCCCACGAACTTGCCGACAGAGGTCAGCGTCACATCGGCCTGCGCGGCGGCCAGCATCAGCGCCTCCGCCTGGTCGAAGTTGCAGGCGATCAGGTAGCGGCCCTGATCCTCGCCAAACAGTTCCGCCGTGTCGACGGTGTCGAGCATGATGCCAACGCCGCCAGCCTGCGCCATCTCGAAGGCGGCCAGTGCGAGGCCCCCATCGGCGAGGTCGGTGCAGGACTTGATCCAGTCGCGGTTGGCGCGGACGAAGTCACCGGCAGCCTTTTCGGCGGCGAGGTCCACATGCGGTGCATCGCCGTCTTCGCGGTTGAAGACCTCGGCCAGCAGGGCCGACTGGCCCAGATGCGTGCCCGCGCCGCCCAGCAGCAGGGCCACATGGCCTTCGCGCGGGGTGTCGAGGATCGGGGCCTCGTCAGCGGCGATCAGGCCCACGGCACCGATCGTCGGCGTCGGCAGGATGCCTTTGCCGTCGGTCTCGTTATAAAGCGACACGTTGCCGGAGACGATCGGCATGTCGAGCGCGGCACAAGCCTGCCCGATGCCGTCCAGCGCGCCCACGAACTGCCCCATGATCTCGGGCTTTTCGGGGTTGCCGAAGTTCAGGTTGTCGGTGGTGGCCAGGGGCAGCGCGCCCACGGCGGTCAGGTTGCGATAGGCCTCGGCCACCGCCTGCTTGCCGCCTTCGACCGGGTTCGCCTTTACGTAGCGCGGGGTCACGTCCGAGGTGAAGGCGAGTTTCTTGTCGGTGCCATGCACGCGGATCACGCCCGCGCCAAAGCCCGGGGTGCGCATGGTGTCGGCCATCACCTGGCTGTCGTACTGGTCGTAGACCCAGGATTTCGAGCAGTAGTTGGGCGAGCCCAGCAGCGCCTTCAGCCCGTCGATACCGTCGATTTGCGGCACGTCGGCCAGCGGGGCAGCGGCGGGGGTGGCCACATGCGGGCGGTCGTATTCCGGGGCCGACGACGAAAGTTTGGACAGCGGCAGGTCGGCCATGCAGACGCCGTTGTGCATGATGAGGAAGCGGTCCTCGGCGATGGTCTCGCCCACGATGGCGAAATCGAGGTCCCACTTGTCAAAGACCGCCTTGGCCTCGGCCTCCTTCGCGGGGTCGAGCACCATCAACATCCGCTCCTGCGATTCCGAGAGCATCATCTCGTAGGCGGTCATGTTCGCTTCGCGCTGGGGGACGTTTTCCAGGTCGAGGCGCACGCCAAGGCCGCCCTTGTCGCCCATTTCCACCGCCGAGCATGTGAGGCCCGCAGCCCCCATGTCCTGAATGGAAATCACCGCGCCGGTCTGCATCAGCTCGAGGCAGGCCTCCATCAGGCGCTTCTCGGTGAAGGGGTCGCCGACCTGCACGGTGGGGCGCTTTTCCTCGATGGTCTCGTCGAATTCGGCCGAGGCCATGGTGGCGCCGCCGACACCGTCACGACCCGTCTTTGCACCCAGATACACCACCGGACGGCCCACGCCGGAGGCCGCCGAGTAGAAGATCTTGTCTGCGTCCGCCAAACCGGCGGCAAAGGCGTTCACCAGGCAGTTGCCGTTGTAGGCAGAGTGAAAGCGGACCTCGCCGCCCACGGTCGGCACGCCGAACGCGTTGCCGTAGCCGCCGACGCCCTCGACGACGCCATGAACCAGCTGGCGGGTCTTCGGATGCTCGGGCACGCCAAACGACAGCGCGTTCATCGCCGCGATGGGGCGCGCGCCCATGGTAAACACGTCGCGCAGGATGCCGCCCACGCCGGTGGCCGCGCCCTGATAGGGTTCGATGTAGGAGGGGTGGTTGTGGCTTTCCATCTTGAAGACCACGGCCTGCCCGTCACCGATGTCCACCACGCCCGCGTTCTCGCCCGGGCCGCAGATGACCTGCGGGCCGGTGGTCGGCAGCTTCTTCAGGTGGATTTTCGACGACTTGTAGGAACAGTGCTCGTTCCACATGGCCGAGAAGATGCCCAACTCGGTGAAGGTCGGCTCGCGGTTCAGGATGCGGAGGATCTCGGCGTATTCATCGGGCTTGATGCCGTGGGATGCGATGAGCTCTTCGGTGATGGCCGGTTCCTGCATGAGTCTTCCCCTGGGTGACGCGTTTGCCGCCCCCTTTAAGGCAAGGGCGCGGCAGGGGGAAGGGGGCCATGGGCGTTCAGGCCGGTCCGGTGCTGGCGGCGTTGCGTTCGGCGAGGGTCAGCACCTTGGGGTCGCGCATCGGTGTGCCCTCTTCGGTGAAGAAGGGGCTTTGGGTCTTTTGCCGAAAGAAGGCGCCAATGGCGCGGCCGATCAGGGTGGCGCCTGCCGCTTCGAATCCCTTTTCCTTGACCGCGCCGCGCGTGCTGTCGGTGTTCACGCGGCCCTTTGGCGGGCCGAGGCATTCGGCGGGGGCCGGGACAATCGCGCCGATGAAGGGGATCGTGGGTTTCGGCAGGGTGTTGGCGATGGGGGAACCACAGCAGGCGGCGTACCAGCGCAACAATCCCCTGGGCGACAGGCGCAGGCAGTTCAGGTCAGCGCCAGAGGTGAAATGCAGCCCGTCGGGCGTGGTCTGCCAGATATGGGTGCCACCGTGCGGGGCGAGGATCTCGGGGTGGCCTGTGTGGCGGGCGAAGGCCTGACAGTCCTTGCAATAGCAGACGATGTGGCGCCCCGGGGCCTGCGCGGACAGCGACCAGTTGGTCTTGCCGCAGGAACAGGAGAGATGTTGCGTGGTTCTCATGAAAGGTCCATTGGAAAACTGATGTCGGGAAAAGTCGTGCGAAGCGTAACGGAAATACGGGACGCTGCAAGAGTGGGAGCGGTGATCCAACGGTGCGCCTGCGGCGCGCAGGTTTTTTGGTCAGGCTCCGTTCCGGCGTCTGGCTTCAGGCGTCGGGCCGCGTCCAGACAAAGGTGCCTGCCCCGATCAGGCAGGCGGCCTGAAGCGCCAAGGCATAGGCGGGCAGGCCCATGGCAAGGCTGAGCACGAAGGCGGCGGCCATCATGGTGACGGCGAGGCGCTTGTGCGGGCGCGCGATGGCGCCCGACCGCTCCCACGCGAGGATCGGCGGGCCAAACCGAGGATGTGTTTCCAGCCACAGTCGCAGACGCGGCGACCCCTTGCCGTAGCAGAGCCCCGCGAGCAGCAGGAAGGGAGTCGTGGGAAGGATCGGCAGCGCGATGCCGATTACGCCCAATGCCAGCGCGACGCTGCCGGCCGCGACCCAGACAGGGCGTGCGAGGCGGTGTGACGGCATTGACGGTTCCTTTACCTGTCGGTGCACAGATGCTGCGACAGTAGTGTGACCCGCTCGGGTTAAAAGGGGGTGAGGGTGGATAACCTTGCCATGCGACCAAAAAAAAGGCCGAGCAAAAGCTCGGCCGTAGTCCAACAGGGAGGTTGAAGGTGCATTGCATATGCATCGCTCCTTCACCTGCCGATTAAATCACCGCATGTGACTCGATCAAGAGCATTCATGTCGCAGACGCAGCATTCCCGCTATGCGTGACGTGCATACCACACTGTGATTCTCTGGTCAGGGTTGTGCTTAGTCCGTTCCCATCGCTTTTCGCTGGCGGCGATGGGCGATAATTTCATCCTGGACGAAATCGCGGAACGCGGCCACACGCTTGGATTGCCGGAGTTCTTCCGGGTATGCCAAGAAAACAGGCACCTCGACGCTTTCGATTTCCGGAAAGACGCGGACCATCGTCGGGAAGTCCTCGATGATGTAGTCGGGCAGGACGCCGATCCCGAGGTTCGCGATTACGGCCTGCAACACGCCGAAGTAGTTGTTCACCGTCAGGCTGGTCTGCACGTCATGGGCAAACAGGCTTTGCACCAGTTGTTCACCTGCCAGCACCTGCGGCGCGCCCGGCTTCTGGCAGATCAGCCGGTGATCGTGCAACTGCTCCAGCTTCGTCGGCTCGCCATGCTCCGCCAGGTAATCGGGCGAGGCATACATGCGCATCCGGATGCCCATCAGCCGCTTGCGGATCAGGTCGGCCTGGCTGGGTTCCTTCATGCGAATGGCCACGTCAGCCTCGCGCATGGGCAGGTCGAGCACGCGTTCTTCCAGCATCAGGTCGATCTTCAGATCGGGATATTTCTCGTAAAGCTTCGCCAGACGCGGGGCCAGCCAGAGCGCGCCGAACCCGTGGGTGGTGGTGACGCGCAGCTCGCCGAACACTTCCTCCTCACTGTCACGGATGCGGGCGGTGGCGCTGTCGATGCGCTTGTTCATGGCCGAAGTGGCGTCAAACAGCAGTTCGCCCTGCTCGGTGAGAATCAGCCCGCGCGCATGGCGGTGGAACAGGGTGGTGTTCAGCGACTCTTCCAGCGCGCGGATCTGCCGCGAGACGGCGGATTGCGACAGATGCAGCGCGTCACCGGCATGCGTCAGGCTGCCGGCGTCGGCCACAGCGTGAAATATTCTGAGCTTGTCCCAATCCATACCAAACACTTTCGACTGTTGGCGCTGTCATAGACGGTAGAATCTGTCATTTGAATAACAAGTTGACTTAACATCAGGTATATAACGAAATTTTGCCTATGAAGGTCAGCGTTTTTGACCTATTCTGCTGCTAGAATGCCCACATCTTCGCGTTGGGAGGCGCAGGACATGAGCAAGCATCGCATTACCCTGAACGACCGTTTCGATCTGAGCAAGGACACCGTGCTGCTGAACGGCACGCAGGCGCTGGTCCGCCTCATGCTGACGCAGAAAGCGCGCGACCGGGCGGCGGGGTTGAACACGGCAGGGCTGTGTACCGGCTATCGCGGCTCGCCGCTTGGGGCGGTCGACATGATGATGCACCGCGCCGAGAAGCAGCTGAAAGCCAACGACATCCTGTTCAAGGAAGGCCTGAACGAGGACCTCGCGGCCACGGCGCTTTGGGGGGCGCAACAGGCCGAATTGCGCGGCGAGGGCAAGTTCGACGGGGTCTTTGGCCTTTGGTACGGCAAGGGACCGGGTGTGGACCGCTCCGGCGACGCGATGCGCCACGCCAACATGGCCGGAACGTCGAAGCACGGCGGCGTGCTGATGGCCATGGGGGATGACCACACAGGCGAGTCCTCCACCGTGCTGCACCAGTCGGAATGGGCGCTGGTGGATGCCTACATGCCGGTCGTTTCCCCGGCGGGCGTGCAGGAAATCATCGACTATGGGCTTTATGGCTATGCGCTGTCGCGCTTTGCCGGGGTCTGGGTCGGCCTCAAGACCATGAAGGACACGGTCGAGGCCACGGCGGTCGTCGATGGCCGCATCGACCGGGTGCAATTGGTCGAGCCGGAATTCGTCATGCCCGAAGGCGGGCTGAACATCCGGCTGGCGGATACGCCCCACGCGCAGGAAACGCGCATGATCGACTACAAACGCTTTGCCGCCGAGGCGTTCAGCCGTGCCAACGGGATGGACAAACGCGTCTGGGGCAAGCCGGGGGCCAAGGTCGGTTTTGTCGCGGCGGGCAAGAATTGGCTCGACCTGCTGCACGCCATGTCCTTGCTGGGCATTGATGAACAAGAGGCCGAGCGTCTGGGGATCACCACCTACAAGGTCGGTCAGGTCTTCCCGCTGGACATGCAGGGCTTTCACGACTGGGCCGAAGGGCTCGACCTGATCGTGATCGTCGAGGAAAAGCGCAAGCTGATCGAGGTGCAGGTCAAGGAGGCGATCTTTGACGACCGCCGCGGGCGGCGCGTTTATGGCTGGTACAAGGGCGGCTCGGGCGCGATGCACCGCGAGGAACTGTTCCCGACGCGCGGCGCGCTGGACCCGGTGTGGATTGCGCGCAAGCTGGGAGAGATCCTCGTCGAGGAAGGGCGCGGCACCGAGGGCGTGAAGGCCGGTCTGACTCGTATCGAGGAAGCCACACGCGCCGACAATGCCGAGGAAATCGCGCAGCGCACGCCGTGGTTCTGCGCCGGATGCCCGCACAACTCGTCCACAAAGGTCCCCGAGGGGTCGCGCGCCTATGCCGGGATCGGCTGTCACTACATGGTGCAATGGATGGACCGCTCGACACAGGGCTTTACCCACATGGGGGCCGAAGGGGCGAACTGGATCGGCGAGGCACCGTTCTCCACGCGGGAGCACGTCTTTCAGAACCTTGGCGACGGAACCTACAACCACAGCGGTGTGCAAGCGATCCGCGCGGCGCTCGCTGCTGGCACGAACATGACATACAAGATCCTCTTCAACGACGCGGTCGCCATGACCGGCGGCCAGTCGAACGAAGGCGGCCTGACACCACAGCGCATCGCCGCCGAGGTCATGGCCATGGGTGTCGAGCGCGTCGCCGTGGTGGTGGATGAAAAGGAGGAGGTCGCGGCCTTCCCCGAAGGCGTCACCATGCACGAACGCGCCGATCTGGAAACCGTGCAAAAGGGGCTGGCGCAGCATCCCGGTGTCTCGGTGCTGCTGTACGTCCAGACCTGCGCCGCCGAGAAGCGCCGCAGGCGGAAACGCGGCAAGTTCCCCGACCCGGACCGCCGCGTCTTTATCAACACCGACGTCTGCGAGGGCTGCGGCGATTGTGGCGTGCAGTCGAACTGCGTCGCCATCGTGCCCGAAGAAACCGAACTGGGCCGCAAGCGGGCGATCGACCAATCGGCCTGCAACAAGGATTTCTCTTGCCTGAAAGGGTTTTGCCCCTCGTTCGTGACGCTGGAAGGGGCGCGGGTGAAGAAGGCCGAGACACGCACCCTGGACCTGCCAGACTTGCCGGCCCCGGCATTGCCGTCCATCCAGGGCACATGGAACATCGTTGTCACCGGCGTCGGCGGTACGGGCGTCGTGACCATCGGCGCTGTGCTGGCACAGGCGGCGCAGATCGACGGCAAGGGCGCGGCCATGATGGAGATGGCGGGCCTCGCGCAGAAGGGCGGCGCGGTGCATATCCACCTGCGGCTGGCGGAAAAACCCGATGACATTTCGGCGGTGCGCGTCGCGACGGGCGAGGCCGATGCGCTGATCGGCGGCGATCTGGTGGTCTCTGCCGGGGCCAAGACGCTGGGACTGACGCGCACGGGACGTACCGGGGCGGTGGTGAACAGCCATGAAATCATCACCGGTGAATTCACCCGGAACACGGAATTCCAGCTTCCCAGCGACCGTCTGACGGTCGCGCTTCAGGCGCGGCTGCAGGACCGGGTGGCCTTTTTCAATGCCTCCGAACTGGCGCGGGTTGCGCTTGGGGATTCGATCTTTTCTAACGTCATGATCCTCGGCGCGGCCTGGCAACAGGGGCTGGTGCCGCTGTCGCTGGAGGCGATCCGCGACGCCATCGAATTGAACGGCGCGGCGGTGGCGGGCAACCTGCGCGCCTTCGAGATCGGGCGGTGGGCCGTCACCCACCCCAAGGACGCAGCGGCGCTGCTGGTGTCGACGGTCGTCGAGAAGCCCAAGTCGCTGGACGAAAAGATCGCCTTCCGCGCCGACCATCTGGTGAAGTACCAGGACGAGGCGCTGGCCGCCAAGTACCGTCGCCTGCTGCGCGACATTCCCGATCCGCGCCTGAAGGAGGCCGTGGCAAAGGGCTATCACAAGCTCTTGGCCTACAAGGACGAATACGAAGTCGCCCGCCTGCATCTGGAGACCGAGGCCAAGGCGCGGGCGGTGTTCGACGGCGATTTCGAGATGACCTTCCACCTCGCACCGCCGCTCATCAGCCAGGAGGGCGCGGACGGGCGTCCGATGAAAAAGACCTTTGGGCCGAAGATGCTGACGGGCTTTCGCTGGCTGGCGCGGATGAAACGCCTGCGGGGGACTGCACTGGACGTCTTTGGCCGCACCGAAGAGCGCCGCATGGAACGCGCCCTGATCGCGCAATACGAGGCGGATATGGCGGCATGGCTGCCGAAGGCCGCGCCCGAGGTCATGGACGCGCTGGTGGCGCTGGCGGAGCTGCCACTGTCGATCCGGGGCTTTGGTCCGGTGAAGCTGGCGAATGCCGCGAAGGCCGAGAAGCGCCGCGAGGAATTACTGTCGGTCTTGCGCGCTGGTGGTGCGCCGCTGAAGGCCGCGGCGGAGTAGCCTTTCGCACGCTCGCGAGGTCGCCCGCGCGTTGCTCGAACGACCGCCCGGGGGGCTTTGCCCCCCAGACCTAAATATGGCCTGTCGCGCTGTGCGCGACGGCGGGGGCGCTGCCCCCAAGAGCCGGTTATAGTTTGTCGCGCTGCGCGCGACGGCGGGGGGCTTTGCCCCCCACACCCCCCAAGGTATTTGGGAAACCAAAGAAGCTGGAGCGTGCAAGGATCGGCCTCCGTTTATCAGTGTCGTCCGATCCGCCCGGCGCGTCACGATACCTTCATTAAACCGTCACAGGATCTGTTCAGAAGGCGCGAACCCGATTAGGGAGCCGACAGAGCAGGGAGCGTTTGGCATGATGGAGCAGCGGCGGGACGTGGCGCGGGATATCTCCTACGCGCATTCGGCGCAGTCGCGCGGCGGGCGTGCCTTGATCCGCCTGATGGAAAACGCCACCGGCCGGCTGTCGCTTATCCGGCGGGCGGCGGGCTACGAGCACGAGGTCGCGGGCGGGCGCGATTTCTGGCAGGTCATGGTGGATCGCTATGGCTTGCAACTGGAGGTGGTCGGCGGATCGCTGGACAACCTGCCGAAGGACGGGCCGCTGGTGGTGATCGCCAACCACCCTTACGGCATCCTCGACGGGTTGATGCTGGGGCATATCCTGTCGGTCGTTCGGGGCGATTTCCGCATCCTCGCGCATCGCATCTTTCGCAAGGCGGAGGAGCTGAACCGCATCATCCTGCCGATTTCCTTCGACGAGACGAAGGAGGCCGTGGCGCTGAACCTCGAGACGCGCCGCGAAAGCCTGCGTTACCTGGGGCAGGGCGGCTGCATCGGCATCTTTCCGGGCGGCACCGTGGCGACGGCGGCAAAGCCCTTTGGCCAGCCGCTGGATCCCGGTTGGCGGACCTTCACGGCCAGGATGATTTCAAAGAGCGGCGCGACCGTGGTGCCGATCTATTTCGATGGTCATACCTCGCGGCTGTTCCAGCTGGCGTCGCATCTGCACACCAACCTGCGCATGGGTCTTCTGATAAAGGAGTTCCGCAAGCGGGTCGATACGCCGGTGCGCGTCGTGATCGGGCAGCCGATCCCTGCCGAGGCGCTTGCCGCGCGCGCCGGTGACGCACGCGCGATGATGGATTTCCTGCGCAGAAGCACTTATGAGTTGTCGCCAGAGCCGATGCGGACATACGACTACGGCTTCGAGTTCGAAGAGAAGCACAGGTCCCGGCAGTAAAACCGGGCGGCATAGGGGCGAGAGCGATGGCAGTTGGGGTGTTCGATTCGGGCCTGGGCGGCCTGACGGTTCTGGACGCGGCGGTGAAACGGCTGCCGGATGTGCCCTTTGTCTACTTTGGCGACAATGCCCATGCGCCCTACGGCGTGCGTGATGCCGAGGACATCTACCAACTGACGACCGCCGCTGTCGAACGGCTGTGGGACGAGGGCTGTGACCTTGTGGTTCTGGCCTGCAACACGGCCTCGGCGGCGGCGCTGCGGCGGATGCAGGAAAGCTGGATTCCCCGTGACAAGCGCGTGCTGGGGGTCTTCGTTCCGCTGATCGAGGCGCTGACCGAACGCCAGTGGGGCGACAACTCTCCGCCGCGCGAAGTCAGCGTGCAGCATGTCGCCCTGTTTGCCACGCCCGCCACGGTGCGCTCGCGCGCGTTCCAGCGGGAACTGGCCTTCCGTGCCATCGGTGTCGATGTCGAGGCGCAGGCCTGTGGCGGTCTGGTGGATGCGATCGAAGAGGGGGATATGATCCTGGCCGAAGCGCTGGTGCGTAGCCATGTCGACGCGCTGAAGCGCAAGATGCCCGACCCGCAGGCGGCGATCCTCGGCTGCACGCATTACCCGTTGATGTTCGACATCTTCCAAGACGCGCTGGGGCCGGAGGTCAAGCTTTTGAGCCAGGCGGACCTGGTCCCCGAAAGCCTTGCCGACTACCTGACCCGCCATCCCGACATGATGGGACGCGGAACGGTGTCGAAGTTCCTGACCACGGGCGATCCGGCCAAGGTCTCGCGCCACGCCACCAGTTTCCTCAAGCGCCAGATCAGTTTCGAAAAGGCGTAAGCATCGGGTTGCCGTAAGCCGGCCCGCCGAGGTCCGCGGGCCTTGGGGCCGGACGCGCGGCGCTGCGGTGCGCCACCGGCGGCGCGAGGCGGCCCAGGTTCTGGCTGACCTTGCATTCGATGTTGATCTCGGGCTCTTCGACCGGGGGAAAGCGGGCGGTCAGGTAGCCACGCAGGAAGAACAGGATCTCGCGCGAGGCACCGCGCGGGAAGCGCTGTTCCAGATCGCGACGTGTCAGGTTGAAATAGCAGGGCTGACGCGACACAGACCCGTCGAGGCGGCGGAAGCCCATGGACCAGCCTTCGAAGCGGCGCTGCTTCACTTGCTGGTACATCATCACCTTCATCTTGAAGTGGCGACGGTCCTGAAAGATCCGGTCGAGCGCGGGGAGAATGATGTCTTGCGGGCCCTCCAGCACCTCGAAGAAGCTGCGCGATTTGTAGAGCAGCAGCCCGGAAATCTTCTGGATGGTATTGCGGCGGTAGAGATCGTTCATGATCGCGTCGAGTTGCTCGTCGGCGAGGCGCACGCGGGTGTGGCTGATGTAGATGGCGCGAAAGATCTCGTCGCCGCTGGGGCCGGATTTCTTGACGGAACCGGAGCCCGGGCCGGACTGGCCGACGGCCTCGAAATCCACGACGTTCATGCCCTTGAAACCGCTGGAACTGGATCCGGTGGAAACTGTCATCTGCGTCATCCTCCTCGATCCGAGGGGCATTGCTGCCGCACCTCGTCTCGCCCCCGGTGATGACTAGGATTCCATTCAAATCTTAAAGATCTGCTTGGACGTTCATCTTCTGGAGAAGTTGAAGCAAATATATGGTTCTTTGAATTTTCGCAGGTGTGTTGAGAAACTCGATTGCAAGCGGGGCGTGCGTTCAGCGCAGGCCGACGTCACCGGACCACCAGCCGCGCTTGATCCCCTGGTAAACGGTGATCGCAGAGCCGGGCTGCCACGGCTCCAGCATCTCGCGGCGGTAGGCGAGGGATTGGCCACGCCGCCCGGACTTTTCCTGCCAACTCAGACGGTACAGGCGGTGATTGTTCACCGTGATATTGCTGCGCTGGATGTCGAGCACGCGGGCCGTTTCCTCGGCGCCGTACATCCGCGCGCGCAGGGCCGCCACCGCGCGGCGGGCGGGGAACCACAGCGCCACGAGGCAAAGCACCCCAAAGACCAGCGCCAGAAGCTGGGTGATCGTGGATGCGGTGCGGTTCTCGCCGCGCGACAGCTCGATCCGGTCGGGATCGGAGTCGAGATACCACAGGGTCAGGTCGGACCCGATGTCGTGTTCGTGGTAGAAGGTCGACCCGGTGCTCTTCTGTGTGACCACCTCGCGCCCGGCGCTGGTGTCAAAGCGGATCGTCAGCAGGTAGGACCGGCTCTCGTCGCCGTCGCTGTCGCGCGAAATGCTGATCTCCCGGTCGATCACCGTGCCGACGGTCTCGCGTCCCTCGGTGTCGAACCGGTCCGCCAGACCCAGCGTCAGGTGACTGGCCAGCGTCAGCCCAAGGGTAATCACCAACGGGATCAGAGACAGCCAGCCGCCCATGCGCCAGAACAGGCGCAGAAAGGAAACCGGGCTGTCGGTGGGCTGTGCAGGCATGGTTTGACCATGGCGCGTCCACATAAGGCGCGCAAGCGGGCAGGGGACCCGAGGCCATTGATTTCACGCGGCGCGGGATATATTGAAGCGCACAAGGAGACTTTGCATGGCTGGCATTCTTGCCCTTTCGCTGCGACGATAAACCGACACGTGCCGCTTGCGGCGCGTCCCTTGTGTTTGCCCTGCCGTCTTTTCTGCTTTTCCTCGACATAGGTGTCCCATGACCCATTCCATCG
Source organism: Sagittula sp. S175 (assembly GCF_049800975.1). Taxonomy (NCBI): domain Bacteria; kingdom Pseudomonadati; phylum Pseudomonadota; class Alphaproteobacteria; order Rhodobacterales; family Roseobacteraceae; genus Sagittula; species Sagittula sp. S175. Next base: position 141,180 of record NZ_JBNAGB010000002.1, on the reverse strand, counting down.
CCATCATTGGTGCGTCCGGCTATACCGGCGCAGAGCTTATCCGGCTGATCGCCACCCATCCGTCTTTTGAAATCAAGGCTTTGGCCGCGAATTCCAAGGCGGGTCAGCCCTTGTCGGCGGTCTTCCCGCACCTGCGGCACCTTGACCTGCCGGAACTGGTGACATGGGAGCAGATCGACTTTGACCAGATCGACCTGTGTTTCTGCGCCCTGCCGCACAAGACCTCGCAGGAGGTGATTTCCAAGCTGCCGACCACGGTGAAGATCGTCGACCTCAGCGCGGATTTCCGGCTGCGCGATCCGGCGGAATACAAGAAGTGGTACGGCAACGACCACGCCGCCGTCGAGATGCAGAAGGAAGCCGTCTACGGCCTGACCGAGTTCTACCGCGACGAGATCGCGGGCGCGCGGCTGGTGGCAGGCACAGGCTGCAATGCGGCGACGGGGCAGTACATCCTGCGTCCGCTGATCGCCAAGGGCGTGATCGACCTCGACGACATCATCCTCGACCTGCAATGCGGGGTCTCCGGGGCCGGGCGGTCGCTGAAGGAGAACCTGCTGCATGCCGAACTGTCCGAGGGGACCAACGCCTATTCGGTCGGCGGCACGCACCGGCACCTGGGCGAGTTCGACCAGGAGTTTTCCAGGATCGCCGGGCGCGAGGTAAAGATCCAGTTCACGCCGCACCTCGGCCCGTTCAACCGGGGCATCCTCGCCACCGGCTACGTGAAGGGCGAGGCGCAGGCGGTCCACGACACGCTGGCGGCGGCCTACGCCGACGAACCCTTCATCGAGGTGCTGCCCATGGGCGAGACGCCCTCGACGCATCACGTGCGCGGCTCGAACTTCGTGCATATCGGCGTGGTGGCAGACCGGATTTCGGGGCGGACCATCGTCGTGGCGACGCTGGACAACCTGTGCAAGGGGTCCTCGGGTCAGGCGCTGCAGAACGCCAACCTGATGCTGGGCGTGGAAGAAACCGCCGGTCTGATGCTGGCGCCGTGCTTCCCGTGATCTGGCACATTGTGCGCTGACGCGCGCATGTGAGCCCCGGTCCTGCCTGCGGCAGCCCCGGGGCCGTTCCGGGGCTCTGCCCCGGACCCCGAGGGTATTTGGATCAAGATGAAGGAGAAGGGCGTTTGACGATGGTCAAAGCGCCGCACCTCTCCCCTTGGTAAGTGGAATCGCATATATAGCTCTGCATGACTGTTGCGGGAGGAATGGGATGGCTTTGAAATCGCTGAAAAAGCAGCGGCGTATCCAGGTGGTTGCGCTGGCGGCGGTGGCCCTGATCGCATCGACGGGCCTGATTGGCTATGCCATGCGCGACGGGATCAATTTCTTTCGCTCGCCCAGCCAGGTGATGGAGGAGCCGCCCGCCGCGAACGAGGTGTTCCGGATCGGCGGTTTGGTCGAGGGGGGGACGCTTGTACGGGGCGATGGCGAGACGGTGCGCTTTTCCGTGACCGACGGTGGGGCGACTGTGCCGGTGGTCTTTACCGGGGTGCTGCCGGATCTGTTCAAGGAAAACCAGGGCATGGTTGGCACCGGGCGGTATGTGAACGGCGTATTCGAGGCCAGCGAGATCCTCGCCAAGCACGACGAGACCTACATGCCGAAGGAAGTGGTGGATGCGCTGAAGGCGCAGGGTGTCTATCAGGAACCGGAAAGCTGATCGCTGAAGCGACGCGATGCCTGTCGTCTGGATGTGCTGGTCCGGGTTGGTTCGGGGCTTGACGATCCTTCTGCCGGAGTGACCTTGGGACGCGGTGGCGGGGCGACGGGCCTTTCGACCGGCAGGATGAGGGCGACGCGCAGTCCTGCCAGCGGTGCCTGGGTGATCGACAGCACGCCGCCCGATTGCCGGGCAAAGCCCGCTACCGCCGAGAGGCCAAGGCCCGCGCCCTCGTGGGCGTTTTTCGTCGTGTAGAAGGGTTCCGCCAGAAGCGGCAGCGCTTCCTTGGGGACGCCGGGCCCGTTGTCTTCGCACGTCAGTGTGGCGTAGGGGCCTTGCGCGTCGGGGGCTGGATCCAGCGAAGGCACAGCGTCGGAGACCTCGACCCACAGGCGGATTTTGCCCTGGCCCAGCGTGGCGTCCTGGGCGTTCAGGCACAGCTGGATCAGGCAGGTTTCCAGCATGTCGGCATCCACCCAGGCCGTCGCGGCGTCGGGCGGGGGCACCACGGTGACGCGCATTCCCGGGCCCAGAAGGTCCCCGAGCACCAGTTTCAGGTTGGCCAGGACGTCCGCCAGTGGCACCGCGCGCGGGTTCAGCCGCGTCCGGCCGGAGGATGCCAGCAATTGCTGGACGGTCAGTGCGGCGCGCCGCGCGGCACGGCGGCTTTCGTCGAGCGCGTCGCGGCGTTCCGCGGGATCGTCCAGCACATCATGAAGTTCGAGGTGGCCCAGGATCGCCGTCAGCTGGTTATTGAAGTCATGCGCGACGCCGCCGACGAACTGGTTCAGGGCGCGGGCCTTCTGGGAGGCGGCGTAGCGCGCCTGGGTCTCGCGCAGCTGTTGTTGCTGGCGCAAGCCGCTGAACAGGGCGACCAGATGGTAGGTCAGCAGGACGCAGGGAACTGCGCAAACGACAAAACTGTCCCGGAGCGACGAGACCTGTGGCAGCATCACGAGGATGAAGATCATGGTGACGGCGGTGCTTTGCAGCACGTCGATCACCACGATGCCGAATTCCAGCTGCCGCCGCTGCAGGATGTACATGCCTTGGCTGAAAAGACCGCAGCCAGCGGCGATCATCAGCGGCAGGGGGGCGGCGCTGGCCAGCAGGTGCAGCGGGTACGCGGCGTAGTTCAGTCCCGTCAGCGTATACAGCGCGATGGCAGCACGGTAGCGTTCTCGCGCGGGCATCGGAATGCGGTTGGTCAGGACCAGCGCAAAGACGATCTGCAAGAGGGAATGCAGCAAGCCCCAGGCAATCGCGACCGGCTGGTCGAAGGCGAGCCAGACAACAAGGGCTCCGGTCAGGACGCCTGCGTGTCGCGTGAATGTCTCGAGACGGGAACCATACTCAGTTCTCCGTATGTCTTCCAAACGGTCCTCGTAGGAAGCGCGCGACATTCCAAATCATCCTTAAATCTGAAAATGGCCTGTCGCGTCAACGACAGGCCAATTCCCACCTGTAACCCATCAAGAGTCGCCGAAAGAGTTTCTGCTGCCAAGTCGCGCAGGGCGACTCTTTCGTATAGTTTTGTCAATCCAGGGTTGACAGGGATTTTGTTTATCAGCGCAGGATGGAGCGCCCGGCATAGATCGCCGTGTCTTCAAGCATCTCCTCGATGCGGATCAGCTGGTTGTACTTCGCAAGCCGGTCCGAGCGCGCCAGCGAGCCGGTCTTGATCTGGCCGCAGTTGGTGGCCACGGCGAGGTCGGCAATCGTGGCGTCCTCGGTCTCGCCCGAGCGGTGCGACATGACGTTGGTCATGCGCGCGCGATGCGCCATTTCCACCGCCTGAAGCGTCTCCGTCAGGGTGCCGATCTGGTTGACCTTCACCAGCATGGAATTCGCGCAGCCGCGCTCGATGCCCATGGACAGACGCGCCGGGTTGGTCACGAATAGATCGTCACCCACCAGCTGCACGCGGTCGCCCAGCGTGTCGGTCAGCAGCTTCCAGCCTTCCCAGTCGTCCTCGGCGCAGCCGTCCTCGATCGACAGGATCGGGTAGTCGTTCACCAGCGCCTCAAGGTAGGCGACGTTTTCCGCCGGGGTCAGCGACAGGCCCTCGCCCTTCATCTCGTACTTGCCATCGCGGAAGTACTCGGTCGAGGCCGCGTCGAGCGCCAGCATGATGTCGTCGCCGGGCTTGTAGCCGGCCTTCTCGATGGAGTTCAGGATGAAATCCAGCGCTTGGCGGGAGGAGCCGATATTGGGGGCAAAGCCGCCCTCGTCGCCGATGCCGGTGGACAGGCCAGCGGCGGACAGCTCCTTCTTCAGCGTGTGGAAGACTTCGGAACCCATGCGCACGGCCTCGCGGATGTTCTCCGCGCTCACCGGCATGATCATGAATTCCTGGATGTCGATCGGGTTGTCGGCATGCTCGCCGCCGTTGATGATGTTCATCATCGGAACGGGCAGGGTGCGCGCCGAGGTGCCGCCCACGTAGCGGAACAGCGGCTGGCCCGAGAAATCGGCAGCGGCCTTGGCCACGGCCAGCGACACGCCGAGGATGGCGTTGGCGCCCAGGCGGCCCTTGTTGTCGGTGCCGTCGAGCTCGATCATCGTCATGTCGATGGCGACCTGCTCCAGCGCGTCAAAGCCGACGATGGTTTCGGCGATCTCGCCGTTGACCGAGGCCACGGCCTCCAGCACGCCCTTGCCCATGTAGCGCGCCTTGTCGCCGTCGCGCTTTTCCACGGCCTCGTGCACGCCGGTCGAGGCACCCGAGGGCACGGCGGCGCGGCCAAAGGTGCCGTCTTCGAGGGTGACGTCGACTTCGACGGTGGGGTTGCCGCGGCTGTCGAGGATCTCGCGGGCGTGGATGTCGATGATGGTGCTCATGGGGGTCTCCTTTGGCACGCGTCAAAAGGCGTTCGCGGCTGTGTTGCACGCGCGGCATGGGTTTGTAAACGGTCGTGTTATCGCTAACGGCGCCTGTTGCACACAGGTTGCGCTAACGCCATGGCAATTCCGCCCGAAGGGCATAGGGTGATGCCACACCGGGCCGACGTAGTTGCAGGAGGGTTTGATGAGACAAGTGTGCGTTGCATTGCGTGACGAGGTCGCGGCGCTGTTCGATGACATGCCCTACGAGGCCCTGGTCCGGGCAGAGCAACTCCTGAAAGAGCTGGACGACGATCCCGAACCGCTGACCGCTGACGAGATCCGCGCGCTTGTGGCGATCCTGCCGGCCTCAGGGGAAACCGCCTACGGACTCGCCTGGACCGTGCTGCACCGCATCGAAGCTTCGCCGCATTGGCCGGTGGCCGATTGCCTCGAAGATACGTCCCATGAATGGGTGCAGCACTTCAAACAGGCTTTGGCGAACTCCGGCCTCTGAACGCGATTATTTCGCGGCGCGCGCGGGGGGCAGGCCCCCTGTGGCCACGGGCGCGACCTGTCGGGCCAAGGCACGCTCGCGCACGAAGGTATAGAGACCGGCGGCAAAGATCACCGCCGCGCCGACATAGGTCATCAGGTCCGGCCGGTCGCCAAAGATCAGCATCCCCAGCGCCGGGGTAAAAATCAGCCGCGTATAGCGGAAAGGGGCCACGATGGAGGCAGGCGCAAGCCGCATCGCCGTGGTGATGGCGAGGTATCCGGTCGTGGTCACCACGACCGCGCCCAGCACAAACCACAGCGTCGGCGCGCTCCAGTCCGCCGGGGTCTCGGCCAGCAGCCAAAGCACCATCCCCGCCGGAATGGTGATCCCGAACCCCCAGGTTGAAATCGCCAGCGCCGGGATATGCGAGGGCGACAGCCGCGTGACCAGGTCGCGCCCTGACAGCCCCGCGATCCCCATGACGGCAAACAGCTCCCACCCGGTGAAGGTGGCCGACCAGGGCCGGATCACCAGCAGCATCCCGAACAGCCCGATGGCGACGGCGGCCCAGCGGCGCGGGCCGATCTCTTCCTTGAGGAAGATCGCGGCACCCACCGTCACCACCAGCGGCCCGGTCTGGATGATCGCGGCAAAGACCGGCAACGACACATGCGCAATCCCCGTCACCAGCCCGATGGCACCGATCACCTCGAAGGCATTGCGCAGCAGGATCATCGGATGCAACGCGTCGCGCGTGACCAGCCGCACACCCATCACCGCCGCCATGGCAACGAACAGCGCCGTGCCCCCCAGCGACACCAGCGTCATCACTTGCCCGATCGGGGCGATTTGCGTCGCCAGCTTGTAGAAGGCATCCGACCCGGCCAGCAGGGCCATGGAGAGGATCATGAGGAGAATGGCGCGCAGGGTCATGCTCGCTTCATGACCGGATTCGTGGGGCAGGACAAGACACATGACGACGGCATGTAATGTCGCGCCGGGCAGGGGGCTCTGCCCCCAACGCTCCTGCGGAGCGTCCCCCCGAGGATATTTGGATCAAGATGAAGAGCAGGCACGGCGCTCCTTGCCTTCATCTTGACTGAAATACCTTGGGGGTTCGGGGGCAACGCCCCCCGGCGGGTCGCGGGCATTGCCCGCGAAACCCGTCAGGCGGCGCGCTGCAGTTCCGCCAGATGCGCCGCGCAGCCGCGCAGGGCGGCGTAATCGTCGGTCACCAGATGTACCGGGAATTGTTCCATGAATTGCGCAAAGCGCCCCTTGTCGCGGAAGGCTTCGGCAAAGCCCAGGTTCATCAGGTGTGGTCCAAGGTGTTTGGCCACGCCGCCCACCAGGTAAACGCCACCGAACGGCAGGTTCGTCAGCGACAGGTCGCCGCAATAGCGCCCGAGGTAGCTGGTGAACAGCCGCGCGGCGCGGACCGCCTGTGCGTCACCCGCCGTGAAGGCCGCCATGATCCCGGCGGCGTCCAGCGGTGTTCCCGCGCCTTCATCGGCGCAGACAAAGGCGTGCAGGTGTTCCAGGCCGCGCCCCGACAGCACCTCCTCCAGCCCCGCCGATGGGATCCGGGCACAGAGCCACTCCAGCAACCGCAGTTCCAGCGCATCGCGCGCCTGCAAGGTGATGTGCCCGGCCTCTGCGGCGGGCACCAGCGTCAGCGCGCCCGAGGTATGCACCGGCACGGCGTTCAGCCCGGTGCCGACATTCACCACCAGCCGCACCGAAGCCTCTGGTGCGGGCTGGCCCGGCAGCAGCGTCAGCAGGCTGTCCGCGGACAGGTGCGCCACGGAATGCCCCTGAGCCTGAAGATCGTTCAGCACCGCCACCCGCGCGCCCCCGGTGCGCGCCGACAAGGCCCCCGCGTCGATCGTCCAGTCGAGGTTCGTCAGCGTGCCCACGCCGTCCTTCACCGGGCCGGCCATGTCGATGCAGATCGCGGCCACCATGGGATAATTCGCCAGATAGGCGTCGAGGATCGGTTCCAGCGCCGGGTGCTCGGCGTTGCGGTAACGCTGGATCGTCTCGGTCAGCACCTCGCCATCCTCGCACAGCGCGACGCGGGTGTTCGTGCCGCCGATATCGACGGAGATGGAAACGGGCTTCTGCATGGTCCTCAGGCTTTCAGGGCAGCGGTCAGGGCATGGTAGGAGGATTTCGGCGTCCGCACCAGCGTGTCGAAATCCACATGCACCAGTCCGAAGCGCTTTTCATACCCCAGCGCCCATTCGTAATTGTCCAGAAGCGACCAGACAAAGTAGCCGTCCACCGGCACGCCCTCTGCCTGCGCGCGCCGCACCGCTTCGAGGTGGTTGTCGATATAGGCCACGCGACCCTCGTCGTAGACATGGCCGTCCTGCAGGACATCGCGCGAGGCCATGCCGTTCTCGGTCACGTAAAGCGGCAGATCGCCGGTGTATTCAGACGCGGTGCGTTTGAGAAACTGATAGAGCCCCTCGGGGAAGATTTCCCAATCCATCAGGGTCTTGGGCAGCGGGCCCTCGACCTCACGCACGGCGGGCCATGGCCCAGCATCCGCCGCCAACAGCTTGCGCGTGTAGTAGTTCAGCCCGCACCAATCCAGCGGCGCCTGGATGGTCGGGAAATCGTTCTGCCAGCCCTTTGGCATGTGCGGCTCCAGCCCCTCCAGCGCCAGCGCCGGGTACGCGCCCTTGAACAGGCCCGACAGGAACCAACGGTTGTAGATCGCATCGTAGCGGGCGGCGGCCTGTGCGGCCTCGGGGGTGTCATCGGCGGGCATGGCCCATTCCATGTTCACCACCGCGCCGAGGTTCGCCATTCCCAATGCGCGCATCACCTCGATCGCCCGGCCATGGGCCAGCAGCACGTGATGCATCGCGCGGGCGGCGGCGCGGATGTCGCGCACGCCCGGCGCATGCAGGCCCATGAAATGCGACAGCCATGCGACGCACCACGGCTCGTTGATCGGGGCGACCGACCACATGCGGTCGCCGATGCGCTCCATGATGACCTGCGAATAGTCCGCGAACCACGACGCGATATCGCGGTTGCGCCAGCCGCCCATGTCCTGAAGCGCCGAAGGCAGCTCCCAATGATATAATGTTGCGGCAGGCTTCAATCCGCGTTCCAGCATGGCGTCGGTCAGCCGGTCGTAGAAATCCAGCCCTTCGGTGTTCACCGCGCCGCGCCCCTCGGGCAGCACCCGCGCCCAGCTCAGCGAAAAGCGGTAACAGTCGAAGCCCGCCGCCGCGACAAGGTCGAGGTCGGCCTCGTAGCGGGTGTAGTGATCGCAGGCCCGCGCGCCGCTCTCGGCCCGCACGACATTGCCCGGCGTCGCGGCGAAGTCGTCCCAGATGCTGCGGCCGGCGCCGCCCTGCGCGTGGCCTTCGATCTGGTAAGACGAGGTGGCGGTCCCGAAAAGGAAGCCTTCGGGGAAATCGGATCGCTTGTGTCGCATGAGGGTCCTAAAGGGCAGGGCCGGTGGAGGCGCCGATGATCAGCTCGGCCTCCATCAGCTGGGTTTTCGGGACGCATCCGGGATCACGGATACAGTCGAGCAGCATGGCGGCGGCGCGTTCACCCGCCACCCGGACGGAGGACCGCGTGGCGGTGAAGATCGGCACGGAATGGCCGTTCTTGAGATAGCCCAGATCGTCGTCATGGGTGATGACCGACACGTCGCGCCCCATCTCGAGGCCCGCCTCGTGGATGGCGCGGCGGATGCCGATGGCCGTAATCATCGAGGACACGAGGAAGGCCGTGGGCGGCTGGTCCGAGGCCAGCATCTCGCGCGCGGAACGGTAGCCGAAGATCTCCGTCATCTCCTCGGAGCGCATCAGGGCCGGGTCGGCGCGCAGGCCGCGCTCGCTCAGGGCCTTTTCAAAGCCAAGCCTGCGGCGGTAGGCGAAATCCATGAACTCAAGCCCGTTCACCAGCGCGATGCGGCGATGGCCGAGGTCCAGCAGGAACTCCGTCGCCCGTTCAAAGGCGCGCTGGTTGTTGATGTCCAGCCAGCTGTAGGGGTCCGGTTCATCCGAGGCGCGGCCATGGACCACGAAGGGCAGGCCAAGTTCACGCAGCAGCGGGATACGCGGGTCCCTCATGCGCGGGCCATGCACGATGATTCCGTCGACCGACCCACGGGCATGCAGGCTGCGATAGGCTTCGGCCTCGTCCTGATCCTTCACCAGGCTGATGACGATCTCGTAGCCATGGTCCGAATAGGTCGCCCCGGCCCCGGCGATGAAGTCGCCGAACACGGGGTTCACCATCTCGTGGCTGGCCGAGATCGGCAGGACGTGACCGATGGCATGGGTCCGCCCCGTCGCAAGGCTCTTGGCGCGGGTGTTGGGGCTGTAGTTGAGTTGTCGCGCCGCCTGCTGGACCCGCAGGCGCGTCTTTTCGGACACCTCGGGATAGCCGTTCAACGCGCGGCTGACGGTGGTCTGGGACAACCCAAGGTGTTCGGAGAGTTGTTTAAGGTTCATATCGCCATGTCTTCAAAGCGCTTTGACTTTGTCAAGGTTCGATCTGTCGTATCGTGTGTTGTGAAGCATTGGGTCTAGCTGCGGTGCAGCATGAATTTCTGAACAAATGATTGGACTCCACGTTGACTCGCCCTAGGCTTTGCCTCAGGTTGATGGCGTTCAAAGCGCTTTGGGAGATTTGGAATCACCCGATGCGCCATTGACAGGGATACGTCCGCCGAGGGGTGGGCTTCAGGGAGGTCAACGAATGAAGAAATCGCTTTATGCTGGTGTGGCGCTGGTCGCGCTGGGGGCAGGGGCCGCGCAGGCAGAGGACCTGACGGTCTTTGGTCCGTGGCTTGGTGCCGACCAGGAAATGGTCGAGACCGTGCTGGCCAAGTTCGCCGAAACCTCGGGGCACAACGTGTCCTACGTGGGTTCGGACAGCTTCGAGCAGCAGATCGTGGTGGACGCCGAGGCGGGCAGCGCGCCGAATGTGTCGGTCTTCCCGCAGCCGGGTCTGGCCGCCGACATGGCGCGCCGCGGCTTCCTGACGCCGCTGGCCGAGGGCACCGCCGACTGGGTGAAGGAAAACTACGCCGCCGGTCAGTCCTGGGTGGACCTCGGCACCTACACCGGTGCGGATGGCGCGGATCACCTCTATGGCTTCTTCTACAAGGTCGACCTGAAATCGCTGGTCTGGTACGTGCCCGAGAACTTCGAGGATGCCGGCTACGAGATCCCGCAGACCATGGAAGAGCTCAAGGCCCTGACCGACCAGATCGTCGCGGATGGCGGTACGCCGTGGTGCATCGGTCTGGGATCGGGCGGCGCGACCGGCTGGCCCGCGACCGACTGGGTCGAGGATATGATGCTGCGCACCCAGTCCCCCGAGGACTATGACGCATGGGTCAAGAACGACCTGAAGTTCAACGATCCCAAGGTCGTGGCCGCGATCGACGAATTCGGCTGGTTCATCCAGGATCAATACGTCGCAGGCGGCAAGGGCGCGGTGGCGTCGACCGACTTCCGCGACAGCCCCAAGGGCCTCTTTGCCGCGCCGCCGCAGTGCTACATGCACCGCCAGGCGTCCTTCATCCCGGCCTTCTTCCCCGAGGGCACCTCGGTGGGCGAGGATGCGGATTTCTTCTACTTCCCGGCCTATGCCGAGAAGGACCTCGGCTCGCCGGTGCTGGGCGCGGGCACGCTCTGGGCGATCACCAACGACAGCCCCGCCGCGCATGACCTGATTGCATGGCTGGAGACCCCCGAGGCGCACGAGACCTGGATGGCGATGAAGGGCTTCCTCACGCCGCACAAGGGTGTGAACGCGGATGCCTTCAGCGACCCGACCCTGCGCAAGATGAACGAGATCCTGCTGGGCGCGACGACCTTCCGCTTTGACGGGTCGGACCTCATGCCGGGCGGCGTGGGTGCGGGGTCCTTCTGGACCGGCATGGTCGACTACGCGGGCGGCAAGTCCGCGCAGGAGGTCGGCGATGCGATCCAGTCGTCCTGGGACGCGCTGAAGTAAGAGCCTTGCGTCCCGGGCTTGTCCCGGGACCTCGCGACAGACTTCGGGGCCTCGACGCCGAGGCCCCGGAACAGGTCCGGGGCGCGCGGTGCGCCCCGCTGACACGGGGCCGGACGGCCCGACGGCGGCGGCCATACGCATCCCAAGGCACATTCTCGGGGAGGGGACGCGGCCATGCATCCGGCAATAGCGGGTCTGTTGACCATCGTGATCGGCGTGGGGGCCTGTGTGGCCTACTTCTACTTTTCCAACCAGTTCCTCGACCGCGTGTTGTTCCCCGCCAAGGGGCCGAACGCGGGGCGCAACATCAACCGCGCCAACATGGTGCGGCCCTGGCTGTTCCTCTTTCCTGCGCTCTTTGCCCTGTCGCTGTATCTCGCTTACCCGGTGGTCGAGACGCTGCGCCTGTCGCTGACCGACCGGGACAAGGGCGGTGCCTTTGTCGGACTGGCCAACTATGCCCAGATGTTCTCCGAGCCGAAGTTCTGGGAGGCCATGCGCAACAACATGCTCTGGCTGATCGTGGTGCCGGCCATGTCCACGGTGCTGGGGTTGCTGGTGGCCCAGCTGACCGACCGGCTGAAATGGGGCAACATCGCGAAATCGCTGATCTTCATGCCCATGGCGATTTCGTTCGTGGGCGCCTCGGTGATCTGGAAGCTGGTCTATGACGCCCGCCCGGCCGGCACGGAGCAGATCGGCGTGCTGAACGCGCTTTACGTCTGGTTCGGCGGCACCGAGCCGCAGCAATGGCTGACGCTGCCCTTCTGGAACAACTTCTTTCTCATGGTGGTGCTGATCTGGATCCAGACCGGCTTTGCCATGGTGATCCTCTCGGCGGCCCTGCGCGGCATCCCCGAGGAGACCGTCGAGGCGGCCATCGTCGACGGGGCGAACCCGTTCCAGATCTTCTTCAAGATCAAGGTGCCGCAGATCTACCCGACCATCATGGTGGTCTGGACGACGATCACGCTGGTGGTGCTCAAGGTCTTCGACATCGTCTTCGCCATGACCAACGGCCAATGGGGTACGCAGGTTCTGGCCAACTACATGTTCGACAAGCTGTTCCGCGCCAGTGACTGGGGCGTGGGATCGGCCTCGGCGATCATCATCATGGTGCTGGTGACGCCGATCCTGGTCTGGAACGTGGTGCAGGCGCGCCGCGAGATGCGCTGAGCCTGGGGAGGGTATCATGGACAATATCGCAGGATCGAAGTCCTCGCTGAGCTGGGCGGTCAATATCTCGGTCGTTCTGATCGTGGCGCTGTGGCTGTTCCCGACCGTGGGCCTGTTCGTGTCGTCCTTCCGGACGGCGGACCAGATCGCCACGACGGGCTGGTGGAAGGCCCCCTTTGCCGCCGAGCAGAACCTGACGCTGCGCACCGCCGCGCCGGACACGCAGGTGCAGGAGGGCGATCTCTGGGTCATCGAGGGGAACCTCTTCGAGGAGGAGGGGGCCAAACCCGCGCCGATCTCGACCTGGGGCACGTCATCGCGCGATGTGTCGGCCTATGCGGTTGGCGAGACCGCCGAAACCCGCGCCGGAGAGCGGATCACCGTGCAGGAGAACGGCGATTACCGCATGGAGGCGCCCGTTCAGATGGAAGGGTCGCGTGGGCAGCGGGTCTTTGTCACCGCCGAGGTGCCGCCGGAGTTCACGCTCGCCAACTACGAACAGGTGCTCTTCTCGGGCAATTCCACCGACAGCATGGCGAAGGCGTTTTTCAACACGCTGACCGTGACGATCCCGGCGACGATCATTCCCATCGTGGTGGCGGCCTTTGCCGCTTATGCCTTGGCGTGGATGGATTTTCCGGGCCGGGCGCTGCTGATCGCCTTTGTCGTGGGGCTTCTGGTGGTGCCGCTGCAACTGGCGCTGATCCCGCTGCTGAAGCTGCATTTGCAGATCGGCATCGGCAAGGGCTACCTCGGGACGTGGCTGGCGCATACCGGCTTCGGGCTGCCACTCGCCATCTACCTTCTGCGCAACTACATGGCGGGCCTGCCGCGCGACATCATCGAGAACGCGCGGGTGGATGGCGCGACGGAGTTCCAGATCTTTACCAAGATCATCCTGCCGCTGTCGTACCCGGCGCTGGCCTCCTTTGCGATCTTCCAGTTCCTGTGGACGTGGAACGACCTGCTGGTGGCCAAGGTGTTCCTGATCGACGCCACGGGGCAGACCACGGTGATGACAAACCAGATCGTCGAGCTGCTGGGCACCCGTGGGGGCAACTGGGAAATCCTTGCCACGGCGGCCTTTGTCAGCATCGCCGTGCCCTTGGCGGTGTTCTTTGCCATGCAACGCTACCTTGTGCGGGGCCTGTTGGCCGGGTCGGTGAAGTGAAACGGGATTGCGGGGGCAAATTGTCAGCCGGCAATTTGGTTCCGCAATCCGCAACTATTCTGAATCAATGGGTTGGCACTGTAACCCCTTGAGGTTGAGATCAGGAAAACGCGGCGTGCGCCGGGCCGGAGGGCCGGGACACGTGTCCATGAACAGGAAAGAACGACAATGACCGAGCAACACATCGACAAGGACTGGTGGCGCGGCGCGGTGATCTACCAGATCTACCCGCGCTCTTATCAGGACAGCAACGGCGACGGCATCGGCGACATCAACGGCATCACCGGACGGCTGCCGCATATCGCAAGCCTCGGCGTGGATGCGATCTGGATTTCGCCGTTCTTCACCTCGCCGATGAAGGATTTCGGCTATGACGTCAGCGATTACTGCGACGTTGACCCGATGTTCGGGAGCCTCGCGGATTTCGATGTGATGGTCGCGACGGCGCATCAGTTCGGCATCAAGGTGATGATCGACCTCGTGCTGTCGCATACCTCGGACCAGCATCCGTGGTTCGTCGAGAGCCGCGCGTCGAAGGACAACCCCAAGGCCGACTGGTACGTCTGGGCCGATCCGAAGCCCGATGGCACGCCGCCGACGAACTGGCTGTCGATCTTTGGCGGGCCGGGCTGGCAGTGGGACGCGCGGCGCGAGCAGTATTACCAGCACAACTTCCTTGTCGAGCAGCCAGACCTGAACCTGCACAACCCCGAGGTGCAGGACGCGCTGTTGAACGTGGTGCGTTTCTGGCTGGATCGTGGGGTCGACGGGTTCCGGCTGGATACGATCAACTTCTACTTCCACGACAAGCAGTTGCGGAACAACCCGCCGCTGCCGCCGGAAGAGCGCGACGATTCCATCGCGCCGAAGGTCAACCCGTACAACCACCAGCTGCACCTGTATGACAAGAACCAGCCGGAGAACCTGGCGTTCCTTGAACGGTTCCGGGCGCTGCTGGATGAATACCCTGGCTCGACGGCGGTGGGCGAGGTCGGCGACGCGCAACGCGGGCTGGAGATCATGGGCGAGTACACCAAGGGCCATAACCGCGTCCACATGTGCTATTCCTTCGAGTTCCTGTCGAACAAGCTGCCGGACGCCGCGCGGGTCGAGCAGGTGCTGGCCATGGTCGACGACAAGGCGCCCGAGGGCTGGGCCTGCTGGGCGTTCTCGAACCATGACGTCGTGCGGCACGTGTCGCGTTGGGGGCTGTCGCCTGCGGCCTGTCGCGGTCTGACGACGCTCATCATGTGCCTGCGCGGGTCGGTCTGCATCTACCAGGGCGAAGAGCTGGGCCTGCCCGAGGCAGAGCTGGCCTTCGAGGAATTGCAGGACCCTTACGGCATCGAGTTCTGGCCCGAGTTCAAGGGCCGCGACGGCTGCCGGACCCCGATGGCCTGGGACAAGTCCAACCAGAACGCGGGCTTCTCGGCCGAGAAGCCGTGGTTGCCGGTCAGCCATGCGCATCTGCCGCTGGCGGTGTCGGAGCAAGAGAACGACCCGGGCGCGCTGCTGCATCATTACCGCCGCGCGATTGCCTTCCGTCATGCGCATCCGGCGCTGATGAAGGGCACGCATTCCAAAGTGACGGCCACCGGCTCGGTCGTGCATTTCACGCGTGAACACGAGGGCGAGGTGGTCTTTGTCGCGGTGAACCTGTCGGGGGATCCGGCCACGATCGACATGCCCGCAGGGGACTGGCACCATATCGGCGAGGAGCTGGGCAGCGTCAGCACCGGACCGGACGGGCGGTTGCATCTGGGCCCGTGGCAGCCCGCGCTGGCGCTGAAGGCATAAGGGAGGGGACCATGGCAGGGTTGAAGCTGACAGGGGTCGAAAAGACCTACGCGGGGGCGGTGAATGTCCTCAAGGACATCAACCTCGACATCGAGGCGGGGGAACTGATCGTCTTTGTCGGGCCGTCGGGGTGCGGGAAATCGACCCTGCTGCGGATGATCGCGGGGCTGGAAAAGATCACCGGCGGCACGCTGGAGATCGACGGGCAGGTGGTGAACGACGTGCCCCCGGCGCAGCGCGGCATCGCCATGGTGTTCCAGTCCTACGCGCTTTATCCGCATATGACGGTGCGCGAGAACATGGCCTTTGCCCTGAAGCTGGCCAAGAAGTCGCCCGACGAGATCGACGCGGCGGTGACGCGGGCGGCGAAGATGCTGCAGCTCGACCCCTACCTGGATCGCCTGCCAAAGGCGCTGTCGGGCGGGCAGCGGCAGCGGGTGGCCATCGGGCGCAGCATCGTGCGCGACCCCAAGGTCTACCTGTTCGACGAGCCGCTCTCGAACCTCGACGCCGCGCTGCGCGTCGCGACCCGGATCGAGATCGCGCAGCTGAAGGAGTCGATGCCCGACCGGACGATGATCTATGTCACGCACGATCAGGTGGAGGCGATGACGCTCGCCACCCGCATCGTGGTTCTGGCGAACAAGGGCATCGCGCAGGTGGGCGCGCCGCTGGAGTTGTACGAGCGGCCGCGCAACGAGTTCGTGGCGCAGTTCATCGGCTCGCCGTCGATGAACCTGCTGCCGGGAGAGGTGGTGGCGACGGGCGCGCAGACGCGCGTGCGGCTGGCGGGCGGCGAGGTGGTGTCCTCTGTCCCGACCGTCGACGCGGACCTCGGGCGCAAGGTCAACGTGGGCGTGCGGCCAGAGGATTTCATGCTGACGGACGGCGCTCCGGTTTACACGGGCACGGTGGACATCACCGAGGCGCTGGGAGAGGTGACTCTGCTGTACTTCAAGCCTGAAGGCGGTGCGCATCCGGTGATTGCCAAGCTGCCGGGCATCCACACGGGGATGCGCGGGCAGGCTGTGTCGCTGACGGCGGAGCCGGATAAGGTGCATCTGTTCGCGGACGGGCAGTCGTTGTTGTATCGGTAGGGGTTTTTGGCGACAGGTGTCGGCCGGTGCCGGATCGGCCTGAACGCGGGCTGTTTCCGACCGGCGTGTCACAGGTAGACGCATCCGGATGTTGCCGGAAGGTCGCGCAAGTCTTTGCACGGGGCGGGTCACGGTTGACCGAAGCGGCGCAAGCCATGGGGGCAGCCTGCGGCGCTTGGACACTTGCGAAAATCTCGTCGCCTGTTATCGCTTTGTCCCGATGAAAGTCCTGATGCGGATCATTCCCCTGCGCGCGCTGGTCGTGCTTCTGGTCGTTGCCTTGGCGACCTCGGGTTTCGCGCATCGTATCGTCAGCCCTGATGAACAGGCGGCGCAGGTCTACGCGCAGGCCTTTGGGCTGACCGCAGAGGATATCTGTGGCGACGAGGATGGCACATCCGTGCAAAAGGACTGCGAGGCGTGTCGCCTGCATGCCTCCATGGTGCTGCCGGAACCCGCAGTCGCGCTGATCCTGGCGGAGCTGTCGCTTGATCCCGCCGATTGGACGCCGCAACCGCCTGTCCGTCACAGCCTGACCGCCGAGGCCGCGCGTGCTGCGAGGGCGTCTCCGACCGTCTGACACGACCCTCATCGTGCCCCCCGGCCGCTGGGTCGGGCCTTCGGACATCGGAGATTTTCCATGAAACGCATCCTTTTCGCGGCTGGCGCTGCGCGGCATCCAGTGAATGCCGTGCGTGGTTGTCCGCCGGTGGCAATCACTACTGTCGCCGAGGGCGGCGTGCGGATGGGCTGTGCGGCCTTGTCGGGGCTGACTGCACAAACGGAGCATAGGGCCGGACCGGGTGACATGATCCTTGCACCGCTGATTTGGCTCGACGCGGGCACGGGATCGGCGGCGGAGGTGATCGTCCCGGCCAGAGGCGCGGGCCAGACGGCCATGGACCGCTTCGGCCACTGACATGAGCCGTGCGGGCCTCATCATACGTGCGCTTCTGCTGCTGGCGTTGTTCGGGACGGCGACCGTCCCGGATGGCTTCATGCGCAGCGCCGCGCCCGATGGTCTGCGCATCGTGCTTTGCATGGAGGATGGTCCTCGGGAGGTCTGGCTGACCGAGGCGGGCGACGTGGTTCCGGTCGACGACCATGAGGACCGCGACCCGACGCATTGCGTGCAGGTCAGCGTGGCAGGCGCCGACCTGCCGCCGCTGACGGGTGCCTTGATCCGCCTGCCGCGCTGGCCCACGGCACCGCCCTCTGCCGGAGGCCAGCCCGCTGCGGCTCAGCAGACACCGAACCGCCATCGCGTCCGCGCGCCTCCGATCCCGGCCTGATCCGACAGGCCGGGGCCGCTGCGCCCCTTGTTCAATTTGATGACAAGGACCGTTCACCATGAACGTGATGACACCCGAACGGGCAGGGATCTCTCCCTGTTCCCGATCTTTGCAGACCGTATTTCCCTTCAGCCGCCCGGCGCTGTTCCGGGGCCTGACGACTGCCGATATGCGGCGCGTGGAGGCAGCTTTTGGCGAAAACCTGTACGGCGACGGTGACCCCGTGCCACGCGACGCGGATGACGCGGCCTTCGTGGCGCTGCTGCTGGAGGGCACGCTGCGCGAGGATGTGCGCGACCCCGAGGGGGGTACGCGGCTGCTGTCCCTTGCTTTCACGGGGGAGACCCTGTCGCCGCTGGGGCCGCGTTGTCGGGGGGGCAGGCTGACGGCCATCGGCACGACCCGGCTGCTGACCTGCGACCGGGACGGCTTTGACCGGTTGGCCGATGCCGTGCCGCGCCTGCGGGTGAACCTGCTGGGGCTGTTTCAGGATCAACTGGCAGAGGCGCATCGCTGGCAGATCCTGCTGGGCCGCAAGACCGCGTCCGAGCGTATCGCCTCGATGCTGGCGTGGTTCCACGGTCGGCAAGGCGCCCCCGACGAGATGCACCTGCCGGTCAGCCGTGCCGAACTGGGGCAGATGTCCGGGCTGACGCTTGAGACCGTTTCGCGGCAGATGCGTGCGCTGGAGCGGCAGGGGGTGATCCGTCTGCCGTTGCCGACCCGTGTCCGCGTGCTGGATCTGGGCGCGCTGCAAGACCTGACCGGCGATGTATCCGCCCGTCGTCCGCTTCATTCATGACCAGAGGAGAGACCATGAAAACCCTGACCCTTGCTGCGCTGAGCTGCAGCGTGATCGCCCTGACCTCTGCGGCCCGCGCCGAGATCACCATCACCGATCTGCGCGACCGCACCGTCACGCTGGATGCACCGGCCGAACGCGTGCTGCTCGGCTTTTACTACGAGGATTACCTTGCCGTGGCGGGAAAGGGCGCGGTTGACAGGATCGTCGGCCTGTCGCGCGGTCCCTGGGCCGAGTGGCGGCCAAGGCAGTGGGCGGCCTATACACAGACCTTCCCGCAACTGGCCGAGCTGCCCGATGTCGGCGATACCGAGAGCAGCACGTTCTCGATCGAGGCGGCGCTGGCCACGGGTCCGGATCTCGTGATCCTTGCGGGCTGGCAGTACGACGCGCTGGGGGAAAGCGTGCAGCAGTTCGACACGGCGGGTGTGCCGGTTCTGGTGCTGGATTACAACGCGCAGACGCTGGAGGCGCATCTCGCCTCGACCCGCGTGCTGGGGCAGGCCATGGGGGCGGGCGAGCGGGCCGAGGCGCTGGCGGCCCTGTACCAGGAGATGACCGAGGACACGGCGGCGCGTGTCGCCGCATCGACCGAAGACCCGAAGGTCTACGTCGAACTGGCGCAGAAGGGCCCCGACGAAGTGGGCAATTCCTACGCGAGCGGCATGTGGGGGGGCGTGATCGACCGTCTCAAGGGGCGCAACATCGCCAATGGCCAGATCGAGAACTGGGGACCGCTGTCGCCGGAATACGTGCTGGCGGAAGCGCCCGACGTGATCCTGCTGGCGGGATCGGAATGGCTGAACCGACCGGCCTCGGTGCCGCTGGGGTTCGGCGCGGATCCGAAGCTGGCCAACGAACGGATGCACGCCTACATGGGCCGCGCCGGATGGGCTGATCTGCCTACCGTGGCGCAGGGCAAGGTCTTTGGCATCTATCACGGCGGGTCGCGCACGCTGTCGGATTTCGCCTACTTCCGCTTCCTCGGAAAGGCGCTGCACCCGGCGGCCTTTGCCGATGTGGATCCGCAGGCCGAGTTGGCGCAGTTCTACGCCGACTGGCTGCCGATCACGCCCGAGGGCACCTTTGTGATGCAGGTCGAATGAGCCTTGTCCTGGACCAGGCACCCGGCTCTGGCCGGGCCGACCTGACGCGGGTGGCGGCGGTTTGCGCCGCCCTCGTCCTGCTGGGCGCGCTGATGGTGGCGGACCTCGTGACCGGCCCCGCCGGGCTGCCGCTGTCGGAGGTGCTGCACGGGTTGCGCGAGGGGCCGGGCGGCGCGGATCGCCGCCTTGCCACGATCCTGTGGCACCTGAGGATGCCGCAGACGATGATGGCGGGGCTGGTGGGCTTTGCGCTGGGGATCTGCGGGCTGATGATGCAGACGATCCTGAACAACCCGCTGGCCAGCCCCTTCACGCTGGGGTTTTCCGCCGCCGCCGGGTTTGGTGCGGCGCTTGTGATCCTGTTCGGGACGGCCCTTCCGGTGGCGATGTGGATCGGCGTTCCGCTGGCGGCGTTCGCGTCGACCCTGACCGCGGCGGGGCTGGTTTACCTCGTGGCGCGCTACCGCGGCGCGTCGCCGGAGATGCTGGTGCTGGCGGGGATCGCCGTGCTGTTCCTGTTCCAGTCGCTGCAATCGGCCCTGCAGTTCATGGCGGCGCCGGAGGTGCTGCAGCAGATCGTTTTCTGGCTTTTCGGCAGTCTGCTGAAGGCGACATGGACCAGCGTGCAGGTCCTGTCGGCGCTGCTGGTGCTGACGCTTCCGCTGATCCTGCGCGAGGTCTGGAACCTGACCGCCCTGCGTCTGGGAGACGGCAACGCCGTCAGCCTCGGTCTGAACGTCGAGGCGCTGCGTCGGCGCGTGCTGTTGCTGGTGGCGCTGCTGACCGCCGGGGCCGTCAGCTTTACCGGGACGATCGGTTTCGTCGGGCTGATCGCGCCGCATGTGGCGCGTGCGCTGGTGGGCGAGGACCACCGTTTCGGCCTGCCGATGGCGGGGATCATGGGGGCGGTGGTGCTGGTCGCGGCCTCTGTCACGGGCAAGCTGATCTCGCCGGGCGCGGTCATCCCCGTCGGCATCATCACCGCGCTCGCGGGGATCCCGATGTTGCTGGGGGTCATCGTGATGAAAGGGCGGACATGAGCCTGATCCTGAAAGACCTCACCGTGAGCGCCGGAAAGCGTCCCCTGCTGGAGATCCCGGAGCTGGTGCTGCCCGCCGCCGGTTTCGTCGGGATCATCGGGCCGAATGGCGCGGGGAAGTCGACGCTGCTCAAGGCGCTGGCGGGCGTCGTTTCGCACGGCGGCACAAAGACGCTGGATGGCGCGTGGCCGGACGCGGGCCGGATCGCCTTTCTGCCGCAGGATTTCACCGTCTCCGCCGCCATGTCCGTGGCGGACTGTGTCCTTTTGGGGCGGCGTGAACATCTGGGGTGGCGCGTCACCGGTCACGACCGCGCCGAGGTGCGCCGGGTGCTGTCCATGCTGGACCTGACGCCGCTTTCGGACGCACGCATGGACCGGCTTTCGGGCGGGCAGCAGCAGCGCGTCCTGCTGGCCCAACGCCTGTTGCGCGACCCGCGCCTGCTGATCCTCGATGAGCCCACCAGCGCGCTGGACCTGCATCATCAGCTTGAGGTCCTGTCGCTGCTGAAAACCCTCTCGGGCGGGATGCTGGTCATCGCCGCCCTGCACGACCTGACCCTTGCGGGCCGCTTCGCCGAACAGCTGGTTCTGATCGAGGGCGGCAGGGTTCATGCCACGGACAGTCCCGAGAGGATCCTGACGGGCGGGACGCTCGATCCGGTCTATGCGATCCGCTGCGAGGTGTTTCGCGACCGGGACAGCAATCCCGTCGTCGTCGCGCATCCGGCGCAAGGTGCGCGGGCCGGGTCGCTGGAACGGTAATGGCACGCGCGTCGAGCGACTGTCCGGCCGCGCGGGGCGCCCCGCGCCGGAGAGGCGGACCGAGGCGCCCCGCGCCGTGAAGGCGGGCCGAGTCGCCCTGCGCCGGGGAAGCCGGTGGGACCGTGCGTTGCCGGGATGTCCGACGTCGCGGCACAGAAAGGAGATCGGCCCGGAAGCTGCGCGCCCCG
Organism: Sagittula sp. S175; assembly: GCF_049800975.1. Taxonomy (NCBI): domain Bacteria; kingdom Pseudomonadati; phylum Pseudomonadota; class Alphaproteobacteria; order Rhodobacterales; family Roseobacteraceae; genus Sagittula; species Sagittula sp. S175. The sequence goes on along the minus strand of NZ_JBNAGB010000002.1, from coordinate 119,754 downwards.
GGCCGATCGTGGTCAGTTGACCGTCAGGGGCACGCTGGTCAGGACCCGGGCGTCGGGGCCTTCGCCGATGTAGCGGATCTCGTAGCTGCCGGGGGTGTCCGGTGCGGTCATGGTCAGCACGCTTCCACCTTCGGTGTAGGCGTAGGTGGTGTAGCCGAGCGGACCGTCGTCCGGTGTGGCGATGGTCAGGTAGTCGCCGGGGTTATTGGGACCTGTCCATGTGACCTCGACAGTGCCGCCGGTGCTGACGGTCGCGGTGGCGGAGAGGGTCGTCGGGACATCTGTCACGGTGATGGTGCGGGTCGAGGCGACCGAGCTGTCCTGTCCGGTGATGTAGCGGATGTCATAGGTGCCGGGGGTCGTGGGCAGGCGCAGGTTCACCGGGTTGCCGTCGCTGACGTAGGAATAGCCGATGTAGTCCAGCGGTTCCGAGCCGGGGCGGGAGACGTCGATGTAGTCTTCGGCAAAGCCCGCACCTTGCCAGCCGACCGGAATGGTCGAGCCGATGGGGGCGGTGTCGGGCGCGGTCAGCCCTTCGGCCTGTGCGGTAACGGTGACCGCCTGCGTGGCGAGGACCTGGAAGGTTCCGGCCTCGATGTAGCGGATCACGTAGTCGCCGGGCTGGGCGGGCAGGCGCAGGACCAGGGGGTTGCCGTCCATGGTGTAGGCGTAGGTTTCGTATTTCTGGCCGGGCGCGTCGGGCGTCGCGGTGTCGAGGTAGTCGCCTTCGCCGTTCGGGCCGGTCCAAGTGACGTTGACCGGAGCACCGGCGGCGCCTGTGGTCGGGGCCTCCAGCGTGGCGGGGGGCAGGGGCGCGGCAAAAGTCACGGTGACGGTCTGGGCGGCATCGGTGAGGGTGATTTCACGCGTTTCCTGCGCGCCGTCGCTGAGGCGTTCGGCGGTGACGGTATACGTGCCGGGGGGCAGGTCGGTGCCTTCGCCGCCGTCGGTTTCCTGTGACAGCAGGGTCTCGCCGCCCGCATCGGTCACGGTCCAGCGGACCATCACCGGGCGGGCGACCTCGCCGAACAGCTCGGTGGCGGCGAAGCTCAGCCGCAGGGGCGCGGCGGGGTCGGGGGTCGGTTGCGGCTCGGCGGGCGCGGGGGCGGCGGTGGCGACCTGTTGCAGGGCGTCCTTCAGCTGGCCCGCGTCATTGGCGCCGAGGTACTTGCCGCCCGTCGCATCGGCGAGGCACTGAAGCTGCGCCTTGGCCACGGCGTCGTTGTCCACGTCGAATCCCACCACATGCGCGGTGAAGTTCACGCCCGAGGCTTCGAGTTCGCGGCCCACGGCGCAGGGGTCGGCGTCGCAGGTTTCCAGGCCGTCGGAGATCAGGATCACGGTCGCTGCCTGTTCCGAGGAGCGCAGGGCGCGGGCGGCCTCGATCACGGCGTTTGACAGCGGGGTCTTGCCCTTGGGGTTCAGCCCGGCCACGGCCTGACGGATGGCGTCGCGGCTGCCGGGGGTCGGGGCGATGAGGGTTTCGATGTCGGCGCAGTCGCCCTTGCGGCGGTGGCCGTAGGTGGTGAGGCCAAGGGTCATGTCGTCGGGCATGTCGGCCAGCAGGTCGCCCAGCACGTCGCGGGCAATGGTGATCTTGTTCACCCCGTCGATCTGGCCCCACATCGAACCGGAGGCATCCAGCACGATGACAGTATCGGGACGCTCCTGTGCCAGCGCCACGGTAGAAGACGCGGCGAGGGCCGCCGCGCCGAGGAATACCCGGAAGTCCATGCAATCACTCCATCAGAAAATCTATCCCGACAGATGTTCCACGGATTGGTTAACGTGTCACGTGGGGAAATCCGTTCCCGCAGGTGGTGACGCCGGGCGCCTTAATTGCAGGCACCGCCCGCGCGCTGCCAGTGGGCAAAGCCGCCGATGTTGTGCACCTCGGCATGGCCCATGCGTTCCAGCATCTGCTTGGCCATGGAGGAGCGCGCGCCGGAGGCACAGAAGACCGCGATGGGTTTGCCGTCCTTCAGCTCGGCGAGGCATTCCGGCGACCGGGGATCGGCCCGCATCATCAGCGCGGCGGTGGGGATGTTGAGGGCGCCCTTGGCGGACCCCCATGCCAGTTCCGACGGATCGCGGACGTCGATGACGACGATCTCTCCGGCGGTGTGTTTCTGGATGGCTTCTTCGGCAGACATACCGCCGGTGGACATGGCTTTTTGCATGAATGCGAACATTGTACGCGTCTCCTTTTGCGCTTGCAGCATATATACATTCTGTGAATGGAATGTAAAGGGGCGCAGCACGGAGATTGGTGAATGTTCGCTTAACGTTCCTGTTTTGCCATTGGCGCAGCGCAGCAATTGACCTATGTTTGCGCTGTTGCGGTGGCGACGGGTCGATAGGGCCATGATTTCCGGGGATAAGTATGCCTGAGCAGAAGATGATCGAAGTGCGCGGCGCGCGCGAGCACAACCTGAAGAACATCGACGTGGATATACCGCGCGATCAACTGGTTGTCATCACCGGCCTGTCGGGGTCGGGCAAATCCTCGCTGGCGTTCGACACGATCTATGCCGAGGGGCAGCGCCGCTATGTCGAGTCGCTGAGCGCCTATGCGCGGCAGTTCCTCGACATGATGGAAAAGCCGGACGTGGACCATATCAGTGGCCTGTCCCCGGCGATTTCCATCGAGCAAAAGACCACGTCGAAGAATCCGCGCTCTACCGTTGGCACGGTGACCGAGATCTACGACTACCTGCGCCTGTTGTTCGCGCGGGTGGGGACGCCGTACAGCCCCGCCACCGGCCAGCCCATCGAGGCGCAGCAGGTGCAGGACATGGTCGACCGTGTCATGGCGATGGAGGAGGGCACGCGCGCTTACCTGCTCGCGCCAATCGTGCGCGACCGCAAGGGCGAGTATCGCAAGGAAATGCTGGAGCTGCGCAAGCAGGGCTTTCAACGGGTGAAGGTGGACGGCACCTTCTACGAGCTGGACGAGCCGCCGACGCTGGACAAGAAGTTCCGCCACGACATCGACGTGGTGGTCGACCGGCTGGTGGTGAAGGACGGCTTGCAGACGCGGCTGGCGGATTCCTTCCGCACGGCGCTGGACCTTGCGCAGGGGATTGCGATCCTCGAGACCGCGCCGAAGGAGGGCGATCCCGAACGCATCACGTTCAGCGAGAATTTCGCCTGCCCGGTGAGCGGGTTTACCATCCCCGAGATCGAGCCGCGCCTGTTCTCGTTCAACGCGCCTTTCGGGGCCTGTCCGGAGTGCGACGGTCTGGGCGTCGAGCTGTTCTTTGACGAGCGGCTGGTGGTGCCGGACCAGACGTTGAAGATCAAGGACGGTGCACTGGCACCCTGGCGCAAGGGGAAGTCGCCGTATTTTCTGCAAACGATTGAATCGCTCGCCAAGCATTACGAGTTCGACAAGAACGCCCGCTGGAAGGACCTTCCGGCGCATGTGCAGCAGGTGTTCCTGTATGGCTCGGGCGAGGACGAGATCCAGTTCCGCTACGACGAGGGCGGACGCATCTACCAGGTGGAGCGGGTGTTCGAGGGGGTGATCCCCAACATGGAGCGCCGCTACCGCGAGACGGATTCCAGCTGGATCCGCGAGGAATTCGAGCGCTACCAGAACAACCGCGCCTGTGCGGCCTGTGGCGGCTATCGTCTGCGCGAAGAGGCGCTTGCGGTGAAGATCGGGCCTTCCGCCGACAAGGCGCACCTGCTGCACGTGGGGCAGGTGGTGCAGATGTCGATCCGTCAGGCCTTTGACTGGTGCGAGACGGTGCCGGGCAACCTGACCAAGCAGAAGAACGAGATCGCGCGGGCCATCCTGAAGGAAATCCGCGAACGGCTCGGGTTCCTGAACAACGTGGGGTTGGAGTACCTGACGCTGTCGCGCAATGCCGGGACGCTGTCGGGTGGCGAGAGCCAGCGGATCAGGCTGGCCTCGCAGATCGGGTCGGGGCTGACGGGCGTGCTGTACGTGCTGGACGAGCCGTCCATCGGTTTGCACCAGCGGGACAACACGCGCCTGCTGGACACGCTGAAGAACCTGCGCGATCAGGGCAACACGGTGCTGGTCGTCGAACACGACGAAGAGGCGATCCGTGAGGCGGATTACCTGTTCGACATCGGCCCCGGTGCCGGTGTGCATGGCGGGCAGGTGGTGGCCCATGGCACGCCCGCCGAGGTGCAGGCGGACCCCGCCAGCATCACCGGGCAATACCTGTCGGGCACGCGCGAGATCGCGGTGCCGCAGGAGCGCCGCAAGGGCAACAAGAAGAAGATCAAGGTGGTGAAGGCCACGGGCAACAACCTCAAGGAGGTGACGGCCGAGTTTCCGCTGGGCAAGTTCGTCTGCGTGACGGGGGTGTCTGGTGGCGGGAAATCGACCCTGACCATCGAGACGCTGTTCAAGACCGCGTCCATGGCGCTGAACGGTGCCCGCCAGACGCCCGCGCCCTGCGAGACGATCAAGGGGCTGGAGCATCTCGACAAGGTGATCGACATCGACCAGCGGCCCATCGGGCGCACGCCGCGCTCGAACCCGGCGACCTACACCGGGGCGTTCACGCCGATCCGCGACTGGTTCGCCGGGCTGCCCGAGGCGAAGGCGCGCGGGTACAAGCCCGGTCGGTTCTCGTTCAACGTCAAGGGCGGGCGCTGTGAGGCCTGTCAGGGCGATGGTGTTATCAAGATCGAGATGCACTTTCTGCCCGACGTTTACGTCACATGCGAGACCTGCAAGGGCAAGCGCTACAACCGCGAGACCCTGGAAATTCTGTTCAAAGGCAAGAGCATCGCTGACGTTCTTGATATGACGGTCGAAGACGCGCAGGGGTTCTTTCAGGCGGTGCCGAGCATCCGCGACAAGATGGATGCCCTGATGCGCGTGGGGCTGGGCTACATCAAGGTGGGCCAGCAGGCGACGACGCTTTCGGGTGGCGAGGCGCAGCGGGTGAAGCTGTCGAAGGAACTGGCGAAACGGTCCACGGGGCGGACGCTGTACATCCTCGACGAACCGACCACGGGTCTGCATTTCGAGGACGTGCGCAAGCTGCTGGAGGTGCTGCACGAATTGGTGGATCAGGGGAACTCGGTCGTGGTGATCGAGCACAACCTCGACGTCATCAAGACCGCCGACTGGCTGATTGACATTGGCCCGGAGGGCGGCGACGGCGGCGGCGAGATCGTCGCGGAAGGCACGCCGGAGCATGTGGCGGAGGTCGAGCGCAGTCACACCGGGCGCTACCTGAAACCCATGCTGGAGGCAAAGCGGGTGGCGGCGGAATAACTTTCCGCGACCCGTGTCAGAAAATGAGAAAGGGACGCCGGTTGGCGTCCCTTTGGCGTTTTGCGGATGTGCTTACAGGATCGCGCGGGCGACGCGGATCATCTGCAGAAGCTCGTAGTTCGAGTCGTCCATCTGCACGATCTGGCCGTTCACGACCGCGTAGTTCTGACCGTCCTCAAGCGTCGGAAGGCGGTACAGTTGCACCAGTTCCGGCTGCGTCAGGGCTGCGGTGGGCGCAATGGGAATGCCTGCAAGATCAGCGACCTGCGCCAGCTGGTTCACCAGTTGCAGGGAGGCGTAGTCCTCTTCGTCCAGCAGGACCGGGAGTCCGTCGATCAGCCCGTAGCGGTAGCCTTCGGCAGGCGGGGCGAGGTCGAAGAGCGTCTGGATCTGGTCTGACCGGAGCAGCAGCAGGTCGGGATTCGGGGTGATCTCGACCTCGGACTGCAGGAAGTCGGCGCGGCGATCCAGCCAGATGGTTTCGTAGCGGTCGGCGTCGTAGGCGGCCCATTCGTCGAAGGTGACACCCTGTTTCGCCAGACCGGGCGGCACGCAGGGCGGGTCCTTCTTGGCAAGGCCCGGCGGGCAGTTGCGGTACGTAATCAGCTCTTCGGTCGGGACGTCGGAGACCACGAGGTCAGGAGCCGCCAGAGCCAGCGCCGTGGCACCGATGATGGCCACCATGTTGCGCCCGTCCGGGGCGGGCGTGGACATCAGGCGGGTCACGGTCTCGGTGCGTTCGGCCTCGGTATAGGTCTTGCGAGCCTGTCCGGGCGGGGTGGCGGCATTGCCCTTGCCCGGTTTTTCGTTGGCGGCCTGAGCGTTCGCCTTGCTGGCGTTGCCGTTCTGCGCACCGCCGGCGTGGTCGGGTTTGCCCTTGCCAGAATTACCTTTGCCAGAGTTGCCTTTGTCAGCGTTGCCGTTGCCACGGTTGTCCTTTGCCGCATGGGCGTTTCCGGCATTGCCGTTGCCGCGTTTCAGGATCTTCTGGCCGCCGTTCCCGTTCCCGTTCCCGTTCCCGTTGCCATTCGCCTTGTCGCTTTTCGCGAGCCAGACCTGGGCCGGTTGCGCTGCGTGATCCGCGAACGGGTTCAGCAGGGGGGATGCAGAGAGGGAGGTGGTGCTCATGGCCATCGCCACGGCGCCACCGATAATAAGCTTGTTCATGTCAGACACCTTTCTTTGGAAAAACAACGTCCGGCTGGACGGTTGCGTTCCGTTAGGGTGCCCGGTCGCCGGGAAAGCGGCGGCAGAGCGCCGCCGCTCGGGTCAGCTTATTTCATCTTGCAGGTCTTGATGCCGAGGAGGGCATAGGGCGGGCAAAAGCCCATGGCGGCGGTGCCCAGCATCACCACGCCGATGATCCCGGCGATCCATGCTAGTGTGCCGGTGACGGCGGTGAAGGCGACGATCAGCAGGACAACGCCCAGGATGGCGCGGATGATGCGGTCGGCTTGGCCCATGTTCTTGGTCATGTCATTTCCCCGAATGTAAGGTGTCATTGGAGAAACCTTACTCTCAGGTACAGTAATTGGAATATGATTTGGATCAAATCTGTATTTAAAGGTCCTGCACAGTGATGGTGCGGAAAGGGCGCCCGAAGTGGGCGCCCTTTGGGGTCAGTTGGCCCGATCTGTTGGCCCGATCAGTTGGCAAGGGCGGCGATGGCGCCGATGACGTCCAGCACTTCCTTTGTGTGGCGGTCGATCTGGTAGACCTGATCGCCGACCCGGTAGTACGCGCCGTCGGGGTTCAGGCCGTAGTGCGCGGGGTTGTCCAGCACGATGTAGTTCCGGGTGATGCGGTCGCCGGGAGCGTAGATGAAGGTCGTGTCCTGGGGCGCGGTTTTGTTGGCCCGTCCGGAGTTGGTTTGGCCGGGCGGCACGCAGGCCGGGCTTTTCTTTGCAAGACCCGGCGGGCAGCCGTTGGGCTGGTGCGCGGCGGGGCCGTGGCCGTTGCCTGCGGCGGTTGCCATCATCGGGCTGGTCAGGGCCGCAGCAACGGCGGCTGCGGTGAGGAGGCGGATCATGTGAGTCCCTTTCCTTTGCGGTCTGGGTCTTAGATGATCCGCACCGTGGGGCTCTTCCATAAGTGCTTTGCCGCTCGGCGGGTCGGCGCCGAGCGGCGGATGTGATCGGCGGTCAGTCGCCGCGCGTGCGGGCCTCGAACCGGGGCAGCATGGCCGAGAAGTCGCGCCCGCGCCCGTCCTCGTCCTCGACGAAGCTGCGGTAGAGTTCCGTCGCGGCCTGACCCATGGGGGTGTCGGCATGGGCGGCTTCGGCGGCCTGTTGCGACAGGCGCAGGTCCTTCAGCATCAGCTCGGCGGCGAAGCCCGGTTTGTAGTCGTTGTCGGCGGGAGAGGTCGGTCCGACACCCGGCGCGGGGCAATAGGCGTTCATCGACCACGAGTAGCCCGAGGAGGTGGAGACCACGTCGAACATCTTGTCCCGCGCGAGGCCGAGTTTGTCGGCAAGGGCGAAGGCCTCGCATGTGGCGATCATGGTGACGCCGAGGATCATGTTGTTGCAGATCTTGGCGGCCTGTCCGTTGCCGGAGGCACCGCAATGCACCGCCTTCTGACCCATGATGTCGAACAGGGGTTGCGCAATGGTGAAGGCATCGTCCGATCCCCCCACCATGAAGGTCAGGGTGCCCGCCGAGGCCCCGCCGATGCCGCCAGAAACCGGGGCATCCAGCGCGCCGAGGCCCGCTGCCGCGCAGAGTTCTGCCACGGCGCGGGCCGAGGACACGTCTACGGTGGAGCAATCCAGCAGCACGGCGCCGGGCTTCATATGGGGGACGATGTCGGCGGCCACGGCGCGCAGGATGTCGCCGTTGGGGAGCATGGTGATGACCACGTCCGCGCCGGTGACGGCCTCGACCGCGGTGGCGGCGTTGGTGACGCCGGTGGCGGTGGTGCCTGCCACGTCAAAACCCGTGACGCTGTGCCCGGCGGCGGCGAGGTTGGCGGCCATGGGCGCGCCCATGTTGCCAAGTCCGATGAAGGCGATCTGCATGGCTCTCTCCCTGAAATCCAGCGCGTCCGGCCCCAGTGGCCGGAGCAGTTTCGACACGTCCACCTGTGGCACGCGGTCCAGCGCGTGGCGCCAGTGGGGGGACTTGTCCTTGTCGATGATGGCCGCGCGGATGCCTTCGAGGAAGTCTCCGTGTTCCATGATGCGATGGCTGACGCGGTATTCCAGTTCCAGCGCGCGGCGGATGTCGGGGGCCTGCATGGCGCGCAGGCGGTGCAGCATCTCGACCGTGGCGGCCATGGCGAGCGGCGAATTGCGTTCGAGCGTTTTCAGCGTCTTGTCGGCGAATTCCGAGCCGACGGCGCGCAGGGCGTTGACGATGTCCTGAAGGCGCTCCCCGGCAAAGACCGCGTCGATCTGCGGGTGCAGGGCGCTGAGCATGCTGGGGCCGGGATCTGTGCCGACCAGGGCTTCGGTGGTGCCGGAATCGCTCAGGCTGCGTTTGAGGGCGGGCCATTCTTCCTCGGGGATGTAGAGGTCGGCAAAGCCTGCGTGGATCGCGTCGGCGGCGTTCATGCGGTAGGCGGTGAGGCCGAGGTATTCGCCCAGCCGACCCGGCGCCTGTGACAGCAGGTGCGTGCCCCCCACGTCGGGGACAAAGCCGATGGCGCATTCCGGCATGGAGATTTTCGAGGTTTCGCTGACGATCCGGTGGCTGACGTGGCCGCCAAGACCCACGCCGCCGCCCATGGTGAAGCCGTTGAGGAAGGAGACGATGGGTTTGGGATATTCCGCGAGTTTCGCGTTCAGGCGGTATTCGTCGCGCCAGAACTGGCGGCCATAGGCGTAGTCGCCGGAGGTGCCGGTGCGGTACATCTCGGCGATGTCGCCGCCGGCGCAGAAGGCCTTTTCACCCTCGGCGTCGAGGATGACCAGCGCGATGGTCTCGTCATGGCGCCAGTTGTCCAGCGCGGCCTCGATGTCGAGGCACATCTGGTAGGTCAGCGCGTTCAGCGCCTGCGGGCGGGTGAGGGTGATATGGCCGGCGTGGCCGGTGGTGCGGATATGCAGGTCGGTCATGGCGGTCCTTTCGGGGAGGGCGGACCGGGGCGCTGCCCCGGACCCCGGAGTATTTGACCCAAGAAGAAACAGGCGGTCGATCAGTTGGCGAGCATCTGGCGCGCGACGATCATGCGCATGATTTCATTGGTGCCTTCGAGGATCTGGTGGACGCGGAGGTCGCGGACGAGTTTCTCGATCCCGTAGTCGGCGAGGTAGCCGTAGCCGCCGTGCAGTTGCAGACACTGGTCGACGGTCTTCGAGCCTGCCTCGGTCACGAACTTCTTGGCCATGGCGCAGAATTTCGTGGCATCGGGCGCGCCCTGGTCGAGTTTCCAGGCGGCCTGGCGCAGGAAGGTGCGGGCGGCCTGGAGTTCGATCTCCATGTCGGCGAGGCGGAATTGCAGCGCCTGGAACTGGTCGATGGACTGGCCGAAGGCGCGGCGTTCGGACATGTATTGCAGGGTGTTCGTGAGGGCGGTCTGGGCGGCGCCCAGCGAGCAGGCGGCGATGTTGAGGCGACCGCCGTCGAGGCCCGCCATGGCGTATTTGAAGCCTTTGCCTTCTTCGCCGATGAGGTTGGCGTGGGGGACGGCGCAGTCGTCAAATTGCACCTGGCGGGTGGGCTGGCTTTTCCAGCCCATCTTGTCTTCGAGCCCGCCGAAGGAGAGGCCGGGCGTGCCGTCCTCGACGTAAACCGTTGAAATCCCTCGGGCCGTGTCATCGCCGGTGCGGACCATGACGACATAGGCGTCGGAGTAGCCGCCGCCGGAGATGAAGGCCTTGGTCCCCGTCAGGCGGTAGTCGGTGTTGGTCTTCTCGGCGCGGGTTTTGAGGGCGGCGGCGTCGGAGCCGGAGCCGGGTTCGGTCAGGCAGTAGGAGAGGACGGTTTCCATGGTCAGCGCCTTGGGCAGGACGCGGGCCTTGAAGTCGTCGGAGGCGAAGGTGTCGATCATCTTCGCGCACATGTTGTGGATCGACAGGAAGGCCGCCACCGAGGGGCAGGCCATTGAAAGCGCTTCGAAAACCAGTGTCGCGTCGAGGCGGGAGAGGCCGGAGCCGCCGCTGTCCTCGGAGACGTAGAGGCCGCCGAACCCGAGGTCGGCCAGTTGTGGCCAGAGGGTTTTCGGGATGGTGCCGTCGGCCTCCCACTGGCGGGCGTGGGGGGCAATATGTTCCTGCCCGAAGGCATGGGCCATGTCGAAGATTGCTGTCTGTTCCTCGGTCAGCGCGAAATCCATTTGTGGCCTCCTCCTTGCCTGACCGTATCGCGGAACGGTCTAAATGAACGCTTGTTCAGTTTAGGCGCGGGGCGGGGGAATGCAAGCGGATTGAGCGTTTGCGCGATGCCTAAGGTGAGGCTGAAAAGCAATGCGCGCCGACCCGGAGGATCGGCGCGCAAGTGTTTGAAATCGGGTATGTATCAGGCGTGGCCGCGAACGGCTCGGGCGATCCAGATCAGCAGCGAGGCGCCGATGAAGCCGATGATGAGCTGGCCGATCCAGCCGCCAAGGGTGCCACCGACCACGGCGACCAGCACGGCGTTCAGGATGATCGCGCCGACGATGCCGAGGATGATGTTCATGATGATGCCCATGTTCGAGCGCATGAAATGTTCTGCCAACCAGCCAGCGATACCGCCGACGATGATAGCTGCGAGCCAACCGAGTCCGGTCATTGTGTGTCTCCTTCGGGAGCGTTGTGAGCGTTGTGCCGGAGAGAGCCGGCTTCTGGCTGTACAACGAGGAAACTGACGGGATGTTCCCGGTTTCGTGCAGATTTTTACCGATTGCCCGGATCAGGCGTCGAGGTCAGGCGGGTTGGATCGTGCGGGAAATGACCTGTTCGACGCGGGCGAGGCCCTTGGCGTTGTCGAACTTGGCTTCGGCGGTGGCGCGGGCGGCCGTTGCCATGGCGGAACGGTCAGGCATGTCCAGTATGTCACTGATCTTGCGAGAAAAACCGGATTCGTCCCATTCGTCCACCAAGAGGCCGTTGACGCCGTCCTCGACCGCTTCGGGGATGCCTGCGTGGCGGGTCGAGAGGGTGATGCAGCCGGAGGCGAGGGCCTCCTGGATGGCGGTGGGCAGGCCTTCGGTGTTGCCGTCCTTGGCGGTGATGGAGTGCTGGAGGAAGACCTCGGTGCGGTGCAAGTGTTGGCGCACGATGTCATGCGGCTGCGCGCCAGTGAAGGTGATTTGTTCAGCGACGCCAAGGGTTTGCGCGAGGGTCTTGCAGGGGTCCAGCAGCGGGCCGTCACCGATGAAGGTCAGGTGGGCGTCGCGGCCACGGGCGGCTTCGGCGAAGGCGCGCAGGGTGATCTCGGGGGCTTTTTTCTCGACCATGCGGCCCACCGCAAGGAAGCTGCCGGGGGTCTTTTCGCCCGGCGTGAAGCGGCGGATGTCGACACCGGAGGGGACGACATGGGCGTTGGGGTGTGAAATGCCATGCGCGGCCAGGTTGTCGAGCAGGAACTGGCTGACGGAGAACATGCCCGCGAGGCGCGGCATCATCAGGCGGTACGACCTAACCCGTTGTTTTACCCGCAACATCTTGGACGCGTCGGTGCCGCGCCAATAGGTGAAGATCGGGATTCCCAAAGCGTTGGCGAGGGGGGCCAGAACGATGGCCTGCGTGCCGAATTCAGAAAGGATAACATCTGCTTGCTGGTCGCGCAGGAAGGCGGTCAGGGCGCGGGCGTTGTCGCCGTAGGGCACGCGGGAGGTGCCGTGTCGAGCCGCGCCGAGACCCATGGCGAAGGGGGTGCGGATCAGGTCCGGGACGGAGAGTTTCGCGCGCCGCTCGAACAGCGGTTTGTCGTAGGGATTCAAACCGTTATGCCGTCCGCAGACGACGCAGGTCTGGCCGCCGAACATGTGTTCGATATGGCGGTTGATGAAGGTCTCGCCCTGCACGAAATAGTCGGAGGTGGCGATGGCGACTTTCATGGTGTTTCCCTTCGATGGTGCCGCCCGGATAGCGGCTTGGGCCGTGTGAAACAAGGCCGGGACGGTGTTGCGCGGCGTACGCTGGTCGAACGGTCAACCGCAGGCTGTGGGAATGTCGCACGGAGAGCGTCCGCGCGGGCCGTGCGGGCCGGGGCGGGCGCAAGATATGGGTGCGGATGGGCGCAAAACCACCGCGATTTAACGGGAGGTGAACGCCGGAACACCAGCGTTAAGGGCAGAACCGGCCGTTTTTCCGGTGTTTTCCGGCCGGTTGTTAACCCGCTCTTGTATACAGAATCGGGTGGGCGAAATCCGGCGTAATTTCAGAGATCGGCGTGATATTCTTCGATCAGATGGGTCACCACGGCGCGCATCTGGCCGTCGTGATCGGCCCCAGCGTCGGCGGCGGCGGCAAAAGCGGCGCGCTGGCGGGTGGCGGAGGTCGCCTTCGCCATGTCGCGCGCGGTGTGAAGGGCCTCGGTCGCTTGCAGGATGCCTGCGTCTTCCTCCAGCAGGTCGATCAGTTCCTCGACCAGTTCGGCGAAGGGGACGATTTCGGCGCGGCCAAAGTCGATCAGGCCTTCGGTGGTGCCGTAGCGCTGCGCGCGCCAGCGGTTTTCGCCGATGAGGAAGGCGTCATAGAGCCGCCAGCGCTGGTTTTTCACCCGCAGCCGCCAGAGCATCCGCATGAGGCATTGGTTCAGCGCCGCCAGCGTCAGGGCGTGTTCCAGCCGGGGCTGCACGTCCATGATGCGGGTTTCCAGCGTCGGAAAGCGCGCGGAGGGCCGCAGATCCCACCAGATCTTGGACGAATCCTCGATCACGCCGAGGTCGCAGAGCAGCGCGACGGAGCGTTCGTAATCCTGCCACGAGGCGAATTGCGGCGGCAGGCCGGTGCGCGGCAGGTTGTCGAAGATCGAGATGCGGTAGGAGGCGAGGCCGGTGTCCTCGCCCTGCCAGAAAGGCGAGGAGGTGGAGAGCGCCAGCAGGTGCGGCAGGAAGTAGGAGGCCTGCCGCATGAGGTCGGCGCGGGTCGCATCGTCGGGCAGGCCGACATGCACGTGCATGCCGCAGATCAGCATCCGCCGCACCACCGACCCCAAGTCGCGGTCCAGCTGGTTGTAGCGGTCCTTGTCGGTGTGGTGCTGTGCCTTCCAGTCCGCGAGCGGATGGCAGGAGGCGGCGATGGGCGAGAGGTTGTGTTTGGCGGCCTGCTTTGACACGGCGGCGCGCAGGCGTTTGAGGTCGTCGCGGGCCTCGGCCACGGTGCGGCAGGGTTTTGTGCCGATCTCGACCTGACATTGCAGGAACTCGGGGCTGACTTGGCTGCCAAGCTCGTCGGTCAGGGCCGAAAGCAGGCCTTCGGGGGCCTCGACAAGGGCGCAGCTGTCGCGGTCCACGAGGAGGTATTCCTCCTCGATGCCGATGGTGAAGTCCGGTGTGTCCATCTTTCCCCCCGTTTTCAGGGCAGGAAAGCAGGTCGGGGCCTGTGGGACAAGTCCCGGTTATGCCGCGGGCGCGAGGACGCCGAGCGCGCTGTCGAGTTGCGAGAAGCTGGTGAAGGAGAGGCCCGCCACCGCGAGGCTTTTGCGTTCGGTGCGGTGGAGGTCGAAGCAGATGGAGGACATCGGTTCGACGATTTGCTGGACCATGCGGGCGGTGCCAAAGGCAATGTCGTCCGGCGCGTAGAGGATGCAGTGGCCGCGTGGCCGAAAGGCACGCAAGGCCGTGGTAAGCCGTTCGGCGGCAAAGACGGTGCCGAGGAATGTCGCCTCGACCTTTTCGGCGGAGCCCATGTTCACCAGCATGGTGAAGTCCGGGTTGAAGGAGGGGTGCGAGACCCAGGCCCGGAGGCTGTTGGCGGCCTCTGTCACCGTGGTGATGCCGGTCATTCGGAAGTAGGCAAGGGCGTGATCGTTATGCACTGCAAGGGTTATGGGCATTGTCAGTCCCGTCCCGGGGCGTGTGACCCGCCCCCTGTCCTTTGATTGCTCTGGTTATCAGTGTTGCGCATGGGAAGATTTCTGAAAAGCCAAAGCTGACGCCAACTGGCGGAAATGATAGTGCTAACCAGCGTCAGATTCGATGTTTTTCCGCCATTGCGTGTGTGGTTTTCCGTTTGCCGCCTTTGAGCGTGTGCCGGTGTATATTATGTAGGCAAAATAAATATTTAAGACGAATGCAACGATTCGGCGGCGGCCATGAAAAAAGGGAGCGGCCTTTTGGACGCTCCCCCTGATGTGTCGGGCCGGTGGGTCAGTCCATCGGCTTGAAGTTCAGCGCCGCGCCATCCTTGATGCCGGAGAACCAGCGGGCGGTGACGGTCTTTGTCTTCGTGTAGAAGCGGAAGGCGTCGGGGCCGTACTGGTTGAGGTCACCGAAGGCAGATTTCTTCCAGCCGCCGAAGGTGTGGTAGGACAGCGGCACCGGGATCGGGAAGTTGATCCCGACCATGCCGACGTTCACCCGGTGGGCGAAGTCACGCGCGGTGTCGCCGTCGGCGGTGTAGATCGCGGTGCCGTTGCCGTAGGGGTTGTCGATCACGAGGTTCAGCGCGTCCTCGTAGGTGTCGGCGCGGACGGTGGACAGCACCGGGCCGAAGATTTCTTCCTTGTAGATGTCCATCTCCGGGGTCACGTCATCGAACAGCGACGGGCCGCAGAAGAAGCCGTTCTCGTAGCCCTGCAGTTTGAAGTTGCGGCCATCGATCAGCAGTTTCGCGCCCTGGTCCACGCCGGAGGTGATGAGCGAGTTGATGCGCGCCTGCGAGGCGGCGGTGATGACGGGGCCGAAGTCCACGTCTTCCTCGGAGGTGTAGGGGCCGACCTTCAGCTTTTCGACGCGGGGGATCAGGGCGTCGATCAGCTTGTCGGCGGTCTCCTTGCCCACGGGGACGGCGACGGAGATCGCCATGCAGCGTTCACCGGCGGCACCGTAACCGGCACCGACCAGCGCGTCGGCGGCCTTGTCGATGTCGGCGTCGGGCATGATGATCATGTGGTTCTTGGCACCGCCAAAGCACTGGGCGCGCTTGCCGCTCGCGGCGGCGCGGCCATAGATGTACTGCGCGATGGGGGTGGAGCCGACGAAGCCCACGGCGGCGATGTCCTCGTTGTCGAGGATCGCGTCGACGACTTCCTTGTCACCGTTGACGACTTGCAGGACGCCATCGGGAAGCCCTGCTTCCTTGATGAGTTCGGCCAGGCGCAGGGCGGTGGAGGGCACGCGCTCGGACGGCTTGAGGATCATGGCGTTGCCGCAGGCCAGTGCCGGGGCCATCTTCCACAGCGGGATCATGGCGGGGAAGTTGAAGGGCGTGATGCCTGCCACGACACCCAGCGGCTGACGCATGGAGTAGAGGTCGATGCCCGGGCCGCCGTCGTCGGTGAACTCACCCTTCAGCATGTTCGGCGCGCCCATGCAGACCTCGACGACCTCAAGGCCGCGCTGCACGTCGCCGCGCGCGTCGGGGAGGGTCTTGCCGTGCTCGCGGGAGACCAGCTCTGCCAGTTCGTCCATGTGCTCGTTGATGAGCTGGCCGAACTTCATCATGACGCGGGCGCGGCGCTGCGGGTTGGTGGCGCCCCACTTGACCTGCGCTTCTTTGGCCTTGGCCACGGCGTCGTTGAGTTCCTCGACGGTCGAGAGCGGCGTCTTGGACTGCACTTCGCCGGTGGCGGGGTTGAAGACGTCGGTGGTGCGGGCGCTGGCCGATGCGACATGCGCGCCGTTGATCCAGTTGGTCAGGGTGGTCATGGGGACTCCTCCGGTTTCATGGGATGTTTGCGCGGACTGTATCCTTGCAAATTTGCGCCGCACAGGCAAAATCCGGCAAAGAGGTTTTGCGTTTTTGCAAAGGGTGGCGGCGATGGACTGGGACGATCTGCGGGTGTTTCTTGGGGTGGCGCGGGGCGAGAGCCTGTCGGCGGCGGGCAAGGTGCTGAAGATGGACCCGGCGACGGTGGGGCGGAGGATCGCGCGGCTGGAGCAGGGGCTGGGGACGCCGCTGTTCGTGAAATCGCCGCAAGGCTACGCGCTGACCGAAGCGGGCGCGCGGCTGGTGGATCATGCGGAGCGGGCGGAACAGGCGGCGCTGATGGCCGCCGAGGCGGTGCAGGGGCGGTCCGAGGGGCTGTCGGGGCAGATCAGGATCGGCGCGCCCGATGGCTGCGCGAACTTCCTGCTGCCGCAGGTCTGCGCGAGGATCGCCGCAGAAAACCCCGATCTGGAGGTGCAGATCGTCGCGCTGCCGCGTCTGGTGAACCTAAGCCGCCGCGAGGCGGATATGGCGGTCACCGTGTCGCGGCCCACGGCGGGGCGGTTCGTCGTGCAGAAGGTGACCGATTATCGGCTGCATCTGGCGGCGAGTGACGAATACCTTGCACAAAATGCCCCGATCACGCGGCGCGAGAACCTGCGCGGGCACCGGGTGGTGGGCTATATCCAGGACATGATTTTCGACAAGGAACTGGATTACCTCAGCGATCTCGGGCTGACGCAGGTGCCGCTCGCATCCAATTCCGTCGCGGTGCAGTTCCAGTGGCTGCGGCAGGGCGCGGGCCTGGGAATCGTGCATGATTTCAGCCTGCCTCTGGCCCCCGGACTGCGGCGGGTGCTGGTGGAGGAGGTGTCGCTGACGCGGACGTTCCACCTTGTCCGGCACGAGGACGACCGGCGGCTGGAACGGCAGAACCGCTTTGCCGAGGCGCTGGTCGCGGGGATGCGCGAGGAATTGCAACGGCTGGAAAGCCTGGCTGACCAGAACCGGTAACCCCTCCTTAGGGTTTACTTGACAGAATGTCGCACCTGAACAAGGCTAGCTTATACAACTGTATAGGAGGAGGAGCGCCATGCAGGTCCAGCACATCCTGAAGAGCAAGGGCATCGACGAGGTTTACACCGTGACGCCGGGGACCAAGGTGTCCGAGGCGGCAAAGATGCTGGCGGAGAAACGGATCGGTACGGTGGTCGTGTCCAAGGACGGCAGCACCGCTGACGGCATCCTGTCGGAGCGCGACATCGTCCGGGTGCTGGCGCGCAAGGGCGGGGCCGGGCTGGACGACGCGGTGGAGGAGCATATGACCGTGAAGCTGGTCACCTGCCAGCTGGCGGATCGCGCCGACGATGTGCTGTCCAAGATGACCGAAGGCCGGTTCCGCCACATGCCGGTGGTCGAGGACGGCATGATGGTCGGGCTCATCACGATCGGTGACGCGGTGAAGGCGCGGCTGTCGGAACTGGCCATGGAGCGTGACGCCCTCGAAGGAATGATCATGGGTCACTGAGCGGCCCATGGTCGCGCGCGGCGGGGCCTTGGGTGGGTGGGCCACCCTGCCGCGTCGCGCGCATCTTGGGCTGACTTTCGGGAAATGGATTCTCGCCTTGCATTCCCGGGCGCAATATTGTTGCGTGGTTGCGCAACATTCTGAAAGGCAAGGGAGCCTTCCATGCGCATCGGCCTCTACCCCGGCACCTTCGATCCCATCACGCTGGGGCATCTCGACATCATCCGGCGGGGGGCGACGCTGGTCGACCGGCTCGTGATTGGCGTGGCGATCAACCGCGACAAGGGGCCGCTGTTCACGCTCGAAGAGCGCGTGGCCATGGTGGAGGCGGAATGCGCCGTCATTGCGGAGCAGACCGGGACAGAGATCGTGGCGCATCCCTTCGAGAACCTGCTGATCAACTGCGCCCGCGATGTGGGCGCGTCGGTAATCGTGCGCGGGCTGCGGGCTGTCGCGGATTTCGAGTATGAATACCAAATGGTTGGCATGAACCGCGCGCTCGATAAGTCGGTGGAGACGGTGTTCCTGATGGCGGAGGCGCAGCATCAGGCGATTGCCTCGAAGCTGGTAAAGGAGATCGCGCGGCTGGATGGCGACGTGTCGAAGTTCGTGACCCCGGCGGTGAAGGCCGCCCTCGACGAGCGGCTGCGCTGAGGATGGGCCGCGTGCTTGGCTTTGTGCTGGGTGGCGCGGCGCTGCTGTATGTCGCGTACGGCATGCTGATGGTGCAGGCGCATTGGGCGCTGGTCTATCCGTTCTACGATCAAAGCGTGCTGGATCTGCCCGATTTCGTGCCCGAAGTGCTGGACACGGACGAGGGGCCGATGACGGCCTATGTGCATCGCGGCGCCGAGGGCGCGCCGGTGGTGCTGTATTTCATGGGCAATGTGGGCGCGCTGACCGCCTTTGCGCCGATGCTGGAGCATCACGCGGAGGCCGGGCGCAGCGTGCTGGCGATGGGCTATCGCGGCGGCGGTGGCCTGCCGGGAGAGCCGTCGGAGGCGCGGCTGAAGGCGGATGCCCTGGTGCTGTATGACGCGGTGGACCGGCTGGTGCCGGGGCACGGGCCGGTGGTGGCGCATGGCTATTCGCTGGGCACCGGGATCGCGACATATGTGGCGGCGGAGCGGGGGCTGGACGGGCTGGTGCTGTCGGCCCCTTATGCGCGGATGTGCGAGCTGATGGTGCCGCGCTCCTGGTTGCCCGCCTGCCAGATGCCGGGGGTGCAGAAGTGGCAGAGCCTGCGTGACGCAGGGCGGGTGACGGAGCCCGCGATGGTGCTGCATGGGGTGGAGGACGACCTGATCCCCTTCGGACACGGGCAGCGCATGGCCGAGGCGCTGCGGGCGGAACTGGTGCCGATCCCGGCGGGCGGGCATGACGACCTGATGGGCAAGGCACCGTATCTCGACAGCATCGACCGGTTCATCGACGGTCTGGGACGTTAGTCACATTCGAAATTTGATGTGTGTCATGTGAGGCGTGGTCTGCGCCGTCTAAGGTGCGTCCATGGTACAGGAATAAGGAGTTCCGCGCATGAAACGCATCCTTTTGGGCACGACGCTGGGGGTTGCCCTGTTGGCCGGTGCCGCCATGGCCGGGCCTGTGCGCGATTTCGAAGAGGCCTATCGCGGCATGTACGGCAGCTACCGCGCCGCGCTGTTCATGACGAACTCGGGCAGCGCCGAGAAGTCGGCGGGCAGCATGAAGGCCTTCTCGGACAAGTGGGAGGCCCTGATGGCCACCTACCGCGCGGCCCCGCCGCCGCAGTACATGGACGACCCGGACTGGGCCGTGCAGATGGAGCTGGTGGACGAGATGCTGGCGAAGGCGCAGGGCGAGGTGGCCTCGGGCGCGCTGGGTGAGGCGCATGAGACGCTGGAGGGCGTGCGCGAGGTCTTTGGCGCGCTGCACCTGCGCAACGGCGTGCAGCTGTATTCCGACCGGATGAACGCCTACCATGCCGAGATGGAGCACGTGCTGGACATGGACCCGGCCACCGCCAGCGCCGCCGATCTGGCGGGCAAGGCGGCGGTGCTGGAGTACCTCGCCGCGCAGGTCGCGTTGTTGCCGCCGGTCGAGGTGCAGGACACCGAAAACCCCGAATACACCAAGCTGATGACGGACTTCATGGGCTCGGTCGCGGCCTTCCGCGCGGCGGTGGACAGCGGCGATGCCGAGGCGGTGAAGACCGCGATCGCCGGGCTGAAGAAGCCCTATTCGATCCTGTTCCTGAAGTTCGGCTGACGCGGGGAGTAAAGCGATGCTGTCATGCGATTGCTGCATGGCAGCATTGCTGAAACCTTAAGAAATGCTCAATAAAGCCATGCGCAAAACGCATGGCGCGTAGAAAATCACGGCAATTGTGCTGCGGTGCAGCAAGCCCCATGTTGGCGGTAACAGAAACGCTCGACACGAGGCACGACGATGACCCTGATTTCCAACCTCCGCGACCGCATGGCCAAGAACGCGCAGTACCGCCGCACCCTGACCGAACTCGAGACCATGACCGAAGCCGACATGCGCGACCTGAACATGTCCCGCGCCGACCTGCCGCGCATCGCGTATCAGGCGGTCTACGGTGGCTGATGCCACCCCACAAACACCACTCGCGAACCGAAAAGGCGCCACCCCATCAGGATGGCGCCTTTTTTCATCGCCGGGGAACCTGGGGGACTAGGCGCGGCGGTACACCGGGCGTAGCGTTCCGGTGAGAGCGACGAGAGAGACGCGACAGGCATGCTGATACGGACCGGAGAGGCGCGGACCCAGAGGATGGACCTTGGTCTGGCGGGGCTGCTGTCTCTGGTGGCCGGGGCGCTGAACGCGGCGGGGTTCGTGGTGGCGGGCTCCTTCACGGCGAACCAGACGGGGAACCTGTCGATGGTGTCGGAAACGCTGGTGCAGGGGCAGGTGCTGCTGGCGTTGTCCTTTGCGGGGCTGGTGCTGGCCTTCATTACCGGGGCGGCGCTGGCGGCGCTGGGGATCCAGTGGGGCGAACGTCTGGGCGTGCGCGAGACCTATGCGCTGGCCGTGGCGGCCGAGGCGGCCATCCTGCTGGGACTGGGCGCGCTGCTGGCCGCCACCGGAGGGCCGGCCGAGACCCATGTGGTCATCGTCCTGAGCTTTGTCATGGGATTGCAGAATGCGGTCACAACGGTGATCTCGCGCGCACGGGTGCGCACGACGCATGTCTCGGGCATGGCGACGGATATCGGCATCGAGCTGGCGGCGCTGCTGGGCAGCCCGCGGCTGCGCGACGACGCCCGACCCAAACTGGTGCTGCACAGCCTGACGCTGGCCTGTTTCG
The DNA here is from genome assembly GCF_049800975.1 of Sagittula sp. S175. Lineage (NCBI taxonomy): Bacteria > Pseudomonadati > Pseudomonadota > Alphaproteobacteria > Rhodobacterales > Roseobacteraceae > Sagittula > Sagittula sp. S175. The sequence continues at coordinate 98,914 of NZ_JBNAGB010000002.1, read as the reverse complement.
CGGTGGGGGGCGTGCTGGGCACGCTGGCCTATGCCATCGTCGGACACTGGCTGTTCACAGCAACGGGTGTCCTGCTGGCGGCCATCGCCCTGCCGGAGCTGGCCCTCGCGCGCCGGGACTGAGGGCGCGCCACGCTTTCCCCTTCATCTTGATCCAAATACCCTCGGGGAGCGCGAGGGGCTGGCCCCTCGCATCCGACAGCACCGACAGCGGCGCCGCTGAACAGGCACGCCGTGGCCTGAGCCTGGGGCGGAAACTTGAAAAGTTTCCGGAACGATTTCTTGCAAAGAAATCGGGGCCCGCGTGGGGCCCCGTGCCGTGTTGCTCGATTCCGTGGTGGATCAGATCAACTTGCCCATCGCCACGGCGGTGTCCGCCATGCGGTTGGAGAAGCCCCATTCGTTGTCGTACCAGGTCAGGATGCGGACCATGGTGCCTTCCATGACCTTGGTCTGGTCGCAGTGGAAGATCGAGGAATGCGGGTCGTGGTTGAAGTCGCTGGAGACGAGCTTCTTGTCCGTGTAGCCCAGAACGCCCTTCAGCGGGCCGTTGGCGGCGGCGCGGATGGCGTCGTTGATTTCCTCGACGGTGGTGGCGCGGGCGGCCTCGAAGGTCAGGTCCACCACGGACACGTTCGGCGTCGGGACGCGGATGGCGACGCCGTCCAGCTTGCCCTTGAGTTCCGGGAGCACGAGGCCCACGGCCTTGGCCGCGCCGGTGGAGGTGGGGATCATCGACAGGGCCGCCGCGCGGGCGCGGTAGAGGTCCTTGTGCATGGTGTCCAGCGTCGGCTGGTCGCCGGTGTAGCTGTGCACGGTGGTCATGAAGCCCTTCACGATGCCCACCGTGTCGTTCAGCACCTTGGCCACCGGCGAGAGGCAGTTGGTGGTGCAGGAGGCGTTGGACACGACGATGTCCTCGGCAGTCAGCACGGAGTCGTTGACGCCGTAGACGATGGTCTTGTCCGCGCCGTCGCCGGGGGCGGAGATCAGCACGCGCTTGGAGCCGTTTTCCAGGTGGATTGCCGCCTTGTCGCGGGCGGTGAAGATGCCGGTGCATTCCAGCGCGATGTCGACATTGCCCCAGGGCAGGTCGCGCGGGTCACGGATCGCGGTGACCTTGATCGGGCCACGGCCCACGTCGATCGTGTCGTCGGTGTGCTTCACCTCGACCGGAAAGCGGCCATGCACGCTGTCGTATTGCAGCAGGTGGGCGTTGGTTTCCACCGGGCCAAGGTCGTTGATCGCGACCACTTCGATATCGGTGCGGCCGGATTCGATGATGGCGCGCAGCACGTTGCGGCCGATGCGGCCAAAGCCGTTGATGGCGACGGTGACAGTCATGGGACAAACCCCTTTTCGCTGGTGTCTTGCCGGGGGGAGGAGGTTCCGGCCAATTCGCCCCGGGGCTTCGCCCGGAACTTTAGCGCTAACATGCATTTGGGGGCCAAAGAGTCAACCCGGCACCAGTGTCACCGCCAGAAGGCGATGTAGTCAATCAGCCAAAACAGTTTGCGTCCCAGGAAGATGGTGTTTGCCCAGTCGAAGACCATGAAATCAACCGCGAGAAAGACTGCGATCATCGCGCCGAGGACGAGGGCGAGGGTGTTGTTCATGGCGCGGGCTCCGGTCGTGCCGGTTGGTGATGCCAGAGACGGGGGGCGCTGTCACGCCCTGACGCGCAGGCGGTCGTGCGTGGCGGGCTTTGCGTGGCGGGCAAGGCCACGCCGCAGGACGGACGCCTGCGCCACGTCGCCGTGCCGGTCTTTCGGCGGCGCGGGCGGTGGGTTGCTGAACGCGCTGCGTCAGGCGGCGGCCTGTTCCGGCTGGGCGGGGCCGACCATGAGTTCCTCGATGAACAGGGCGAGGAAGGCGCCGCGTCCGTTGACGCCGGCCTTGCGGTAGATGGCGCCGAGGTGCGCCTTGATCGTGCCCTCGGCGCTGCCGCGGACCGCGGCGATCTCTGGGATGGCGAGGCCCTTGAGGGTGAACAGCGCCACGTCCTGTTCCGAGGGGGTCAGGCCCCATTCGTGGAACCGCTGGGTGACGATGTCGTGGAAGGCTCCGGCGGCGAGGCTGAGCTGTTCCTTCAGATGGGCCTCGCGGCGGAGCAGGTTGATGAGCATGCGGCTCTCGAAAGCCACCCCGATCAGCAGGACGACCGATGCGATGGCTTCGACGACGATGTGCACGGTGACGAAGTTCGGCCACTTCTCGAGCGCGTCAGCAAAGACGTCGGAGAAGAAGAACAACGCGCAGAGCGTCTGGGCAACGATCAGGGCCAGCAAGCCGAGGGGGGCGTTCTTGGTCATGGTTCGATCTGTAGACCATTCGGCACGTCCTTGACACCTGTCACCATGGCGCGCGTCAGGTTGACGCCGGTGCGGCGGCTTTCCCAGATCACGGCGGCGACGTGCAGGACGACCGAGATCTCGGCCCAGGTGACGAGCAGCTCATGGGCTTCTTCCACCCATTCGATGCCAAAGAAGGTGTCGGTGCCCATCATGTAGCCGGTCAGGGCGATGCCTGCCAGGGACAGCAGCAGGTTGAAGATCATCAGCGCGCCCAGCGGTGTGTGGCCGAGATGCGCGCGCTTGCGGCCGGTGACCATGTCGGAGAGCTGCTGCGTGACTCCGGCCGGAGTCGGCAGGAAGTGCAGGAAGCGGGCGGTGGCCGGGCCAACGAAGCCCCAGACGATGCGGATCGCCAGCAGGGCGGCCACGGTATAGCCGAGGTAGAGATGCAGGTCGCTTTCGGGGTCGGTGACAAAGGCGTTGGCGGCGAAGAGCAGGACCGTGCTCCAGTGGAACAGCCGCACGAGCGGGTCCCAGACGCGGTGATGGGTCATTGCGGAAACCTCGGGTTGAATGGGCGGGTTGGAAAAGGGAGGGACTGGACGTCCGGTTGCATGGGAGAGGGCGGGGGCGAGGACGGGTGCGAGGACGGGGGAGAGGGGGACCGGGGGTTGGGGAACCCCCGGTCTGACGACATGCCGCTGCGGGACAGGCTCCGGATCAGGGCTGGGATCCGGTCGGGACAGGTCTTTGGATCCGTCCCGATGAAGGCGGCTGCCGTAGCTGTTCCCGATCAGTCCTTGGTGCGCAGGATGTTCAGGTCCTTGTCCATGAAGACTTCGTACTTCTGGCCGTCTTTCATGGCGTAGGCTTCGTATTCGCCGTCTTCGATCTGGATCTTGCGGACTTCGTAGCCTTGCGCGGTCAGCTGCGCGGTGATGCGGGCCTTGATGCCTTCGTCCAGCAGCAGGCTGCCTTCTTCGGCGAAGACCGGCGCGGCCAGCAGGGTGACGAGGGCGGTGGAGAGGAGGATGCGGGTCATTGGGTAAGCTCCGGTATGTGTTGTGTCTGTCTTGAGTGACGCGGCAGGCAGCGTGGCCTGTCGATGACGAACACCTGGCAGCTGTGACGGCCCCCGAAAACTGGACTGGAGGCGGTGTTCCGGGGCATTGGACTTTGGTTTAGGGGCTTGAAACCGGGGTTTAGGGGCGGTTTTCGAAGGGTTTCGATGGCTGTGCCGGATCGGTCGGAGGGGCGCGCCAATCGGGTTGGAGGTGTGGTTTCGATCTGGCGGAGCCGCATCGGGTGGCGCGGGCCGTGCCCGCGTGGGGGCGCTGCCCCCGTCGCTGACGCGACTCCCCCGCGGGTATTTGGATCAAGATGAAGGCAGGGCGTGGCGCAAGGGTCTGCGCCGTCGGGCGTGGTGGGGCGGCGGGGGACGGTGGTTGGCATGGGCGGCGCGCCGCGCCCGTTCAGGGGGGCGCGGCGGTGAGGATACGCTGGGGGTTGGGTTCGGGTGCTACGCTGGTTGCGTGGCGGCGCGCGTGGCGGGGCGCCGGGCCTGTTTGGTGGGGAATGGTTTGGCCGGATGCAAGTGGGCCTTACGCAGGTGGGCGGGATGCGGGTAGGCCGGACGCAGGTGGGCCAGATGCAGGTGAGTCTGGGTCAGGCGCGGCTGCGCGATGCCCAGATAAAGAGGATGGCGATCACGGCGGAGGCGGCGATGTTGTAATTTGCCATCGACAGGCCGAACATTTCCCACGGGATCACGTCGCAGACCACCACGGGGCGGTTGTTCAGCCAGTCGACCATCTCGTCGGGTGACAGGCCGGGGGGCATGGAGCCGGTGCAGCTTTGCGGGCCGAGCCACCATTTGCGTTCGACACCGGTGTGATAGATGGCGATGGCCGAGGAGGAGGCTGCTGCGGCGGCTCCCAACCAAAGGAGGAGGCGGTTGGGGAGGAACAGGGCGAGAAGGCCGAAGAGAATCGCTCCGAAATGGCCGTAGCGCTGCCAGTAGCAGAGTTTGCAGGGCGCCATGCCGCCGATGTACTGGAAGCCCCAGGCCCCGAGTATAAGCGCCGCCGAGCCGAGTGTGGCGAGAAGGGTCAGGGTCTTGCGGTTCAGCGCCGTGGTCAGGTCGGGCATCAGATGTACCTCAGCAGGAAAAAGCCACCGACAAGAAGCGCGATGAAGGCGGTGAAGACAAGCCCGAGGTAGCGTTCGATGAAATCACGAATGGGTGTGCCGAAGACTCGCAGCAGCCCGCAGACCACGAAGAAGCGCAGCGCGCGGGCGACGATGGCGGTGGTGATGAAGGTGGCCAGCGGCATGGCGGTCCAGCCCGACATGATGGTGATGACCTTGAACGGGAAGGGCGTGACGCCCGCGATCAGCACCGCCCAGAAACCTGCGTCGTTGAAGGTCTGGTTGAACTCGGCCATCTTGTCGGCCTTGCCGAAGAATTCGAGGATCGGCTGGCCGATGGCTTCGAAGGCGAAGAAGCCGATGCCGTAGCCGAAGAGGCCGCCCGCGACGGAGGCCGTGGTGGCGACCAGCGCGATCAGCCAGGCGCGGTGGGGCGCGGCGAGGACGAGGGGGATCATCAGCACGTCGGGCGGGATCGGAAAGACCGAGGCCTCGATGAAGGAAATGAAGGCCAGCACCCAGAGCGCGTTGCGTCCCTGCGCCTGTGCCATGGTCCAGTCGTATAGCCTGCGCATCTGCGTCTCCTGTGTCCTGCGGCGGAGAGACCATGTGGTGAAACGGGCGTCAAGGATGCGCAATGCCTCTTTACCTGCCCGGAGGGTATGGCTACATGGACGTGCGTGCCCGAGTGGCGGAATGGTAGACGCAGCGGATTCAAAATCCGCCGACCTAACGGTCATGCCGGTTCGAGTCCGGCCTCGGGTACCAGCACGCTTATGCTTTGTTTACACCCGGTTGCCGGGACGACATGCGAAAAGCCCGCGGTGGATGCCGCGGGCTTTCGTGTTGTTTGGGGCTGTCTGCGGGGCTGTCCGGGGGGGGGGCCGTTATTCGGCGGGCTGCAGGACAGGGCGGACCGAGGGCGAGAGGACCGCGTTGGTGGCCAGGGCGCCTGCGGCGATGGCGGCCAGCGCGAGAAGCGCGGCGAAGCCCAGTGTCGGGACCCCTGCGAGGCCTGCGCCGACGGTGCAGCCGCCCGCAAGCACACCGCCCGCACCCATCAGCACGGCGCCGCTCAGGTAGCGGCCGGTTTCGCGCGGGGTGGAGAAGCTTTGCCACTGCAGGCGGCGCGCGGCGGCGGCAGAGAGGAAGCCGCCGGTCAGGACGCCTCCGATCAGGCCCACGCCGAAGCCTGCGGGGATCGAGCTGGCGGCGATGGTCCAGAACAGCGTGTCGGCCCAGGTGGAGGTGAAGGCGAGGCTTTCGAGGGCGATCGGGTCGAAGTCGTCGTAAAGCACGAAGCCGGTGCCGACCCAGGCGGCGGGGACCAGCAGGCCGAGAAGGGCGGCGCCCAGCAGGGTCAGCGGCCGTGCGCCGGAGCGGGCGGCGATGGCCAGCGCGGTGACGATCAGCAGCGCGGTCCAGACCAGCGCGCCGCCGGGCAGCGCGGCCAGCGAGGTGGTGTCGCCCAGATCCACGGTGAGCGCGCCGAGGCTGGTGCGCAGCGGTGCGGCCACGCCCTTGAGCAGCGCGTGGGCGGTGATGGCGAAGACCACCAGAACGGTGACGGCGCGCAGGTTGCCGGTGCCCGCCAGCACGGTCAGGCGCGAGGCGCAGCCTCGGGTCAGCACCATACCCGCGCCAAACAGCGCGCCGCCGACGAGGATCGCGGCGAGCGGCAGGTCGGAGGACAGGAAGCGGTGGTCGTCGAAGGTGATGAGCCCGGCGGCCACGGCGGCCTGCGTGCCCAGCAGCGCGAAGGCCAGCGCGGTGAACCAGACGCCCGCAGCGGAGCGGCGGTCCTCGCCGACCAGTGCGCGGCGGAAACAGAACTTCGTGCGCTCGGCGAGGATGCCGTAGGCAAGGCCGATCAGCGCGGCGAAGTAGACGGCGGCCTGCGGCGCGGTCAGCTCTTCGAAGCCGAGGGATTCGTACATGGTCTGTCTCCGATGGAATGATCGTTCCATTTGAAGCAGGTTTTGGCGTGTTTCAATGGTGGTGGCCGGGCGCTTCCGCCGTAAAAGCGGAACGATTTCCCGATTGACCGGGCGTGCCGGGAAACGTGGACCTTGCGGGCCGCGGCCTTGGGGGAACGGCGGGACGCAGGGTCCTGCGGGGCCGGGCACGGGTGTTCTTATTTGCGTGCAGCGGCGGTCATCGGCGCACGGCGAGCAGGTCACGCATCTTGCGGATCGTGTTCATGTTGCGCGCGGTGCCGGATTTCATCTGTGGCAGGATCAGGCGGGAGCGGCCCTGCCCGTCAGGGTAGTGCAGGTAGATCGCTCCGGGACCGGGGGCGATCAGCTCGGTCCTGTGGTGGCGGGCCTCCGGCAGGAGCGGATCCGGGATGTCTTCGTCGGTGAGCAGGCAGATGAGGAAGGAGGGGTTCGCCTCGGGGAAGGGATTGGCCGCGATCAGTGCGTCCAGCTGCGGGAGGGTGCGGACGAGGACGCCGACGGGTTTGCGGGCATAGGCGAGGAGCTGCTCCTCAAGGGTCATCTGGACCTGTTCGGCACTGTCGTCGGTCGACAGCACGAGGTTGCCCGAGACGCCATGGGTCTTGGGCGCAGTGCCACCGATCGCGGAGGCCATCTTGAGCAGGTCGTCCATGCGAAGCTTGCCGGTGCCACCGACATTCACGGCGCGAAGGAAGACGGCGTAATGGCGCATGACCTCGTCCAGTGGCGCGCGGCAGCGGGAGGGCTGCCGCGCTGGTTGAATTACCGCCCCCGGATACGCGGGTCGAGCGCATCGCGCAACCCGTCGCCCAGGTAGTTCACGCTGAGCACGGTCAGCGAGATGGCGATGCCGGGCAGCAGGACGCGTTCGGGGAAATCCTCCATGCGGACAACGGCGTCGGCCAGCATCTTGCCCCAGGTCGGGAAGTCCGAGGGGAAGCCCACGCCGAGGAAGGAGAGGGCGGATTCCTCGATGATGGCGCGGGCAAGGCCGAGCGCCGCCGAGACCATGATGGGCGAGAGGATGTTCGGCAGGATATGCCGGCGGATCAGTTTCGCCGGGGTCGAGCCGATGGAACGGGCGGCGAGCACGAAGTCGCGTTCCTTGATCGCCAGCACGTCGCCGCGCACGATGCGGGCGGTGGGCATCCAGGAGGTCAGGGCGATGATGCCGACGATGAGGACGAACATGCCGCCTTCGGGGCCGAAAGCCACCCGCAGAGGTTGCCGGAACAGGGTCACGGCGAGCAGCAGCAGGGGCAGGATCGGCAGGGCGAGGAACAGGTCCGTCATGCGCATGAGCGGCCCGTCGAGACGGCGGAAGTAGCCCGCCAGCGTCCCGATGAGCGTGCCGATGAAAAGCGACAGCAGCATGGCCGACCAGCCGACGGCCATGGAGGTGCGCCCGCCCGCCAGAAGCTGCGCGAGGTTGTCACGGCCCAGCTGGTCGGAGCCGAGGGGCTTCTCCCACGAGACCTTTGCCGAGGCGTCCCAGAGCGCGGTGTAGATCGGGCGCATGTCCTTGTTGCGGATGTCGAGCTTTTGCGGATCGACGGTCCAGATCAGCGAGCCGAAGAGCACCGCGAAGGTTATCAGCATAAGGAAGGTGAGGCCGAACATGGCGCCCTTGTGCTTGCGCAGCTGCTGCCAGATGTCCCGCGCCCGCGAGGTGGGCGGCGCGGTGGGGCCGGTGTCCCTGAGCGCTCCGATGGCGGTTGCGGTGGCGGGCGTGCCGGCGGCTGTGGCGATCTGGTCCGGAGTCTGGTGCGGAATCTGGCCGTCAGTCATAGCGGATCCTCGGGTCGAGCAGGCCATACAGGACGTCGGCCACCAGGTTGAAGAGGACGATCAGCACGGCAAAGATGAAGGTGAGTGTCATGACCATCGGCAGGTCATTGGCAAAGAGCGCGGTCAGGAGAAGCTGGCCGATGCCGTTCACCTTGAAGACGCTTTCGGTGATGATGGCGCCGCCAAAGATCGAGGGCACGCCGAGGGCGATGACCGTGACGACCGGGATCATCGAGTTGCGCAGGACGTGGACGCCGACGACGACCGCCTCGGACAGGCCCTTGGCGCGGGCGGTGCGGACGTAGTCCTGGCCCAGGTTGTCGAGCATGGAGGCGCGCATGTAGCGGCTGAGCTGTGCGGTGGTCTGCAGCGCCAGCACCATGACGGGCATGATCATCTGTTGCAGCTGCGTCTTGAAGCTGGCCCAGTCGTCCACCACCAGCGTGGTGTCGTAGATCGAGGGGAACCAGCCCAGCTGGACGGAGAAAACCACGATCAGAAGCGGGCCGGTGAAGAAGGGCGGGATCGAGAAGCCGACCATGGTCACGAAGGTGCCCGCCTGGTCGAAGATCGAATATTGCCGGTAGGCGGAGTAGATGCCGATGGGAATGGCGATGAGGATCGCCACCACGTAGGACAGGCCCACCACCCAGAGCGTCTGCGGAATGCGCTGGAGCACGATGTCCATCACCGGCGAACGGGTCTGCCAGGAGATCACGCGCAGCTTGCCTTCGGCAAGAGAGGTGCCGAACAACCAGTCGATGAACACCTGCGGTTCGATCCAGAAGACCTGCACCAGCCATTTCCAGTATTGCACCAGAGGCGGCGCGCCGAGGCCGAGCGCCTCGCGCATCTTCTGTTTGACCTCGGGCGGGACGGTCAGCGGGACTTGTGCCATCGGATCGCCGGGGGCGAGTTGCAGCAGCATGAAGATGACGAAACTGATGAAGAGCAGCGTCGGGATGGATAGGATCAACCGTCGCGTGGCGTAGGTAAGCATTCGTGCGCGCCCCTGTCCCCGTGTCTTATTGTTCTTGTTGTTTTTTTTGTTGGTGAACCCAGGGCAGAGGGGGCCCCGCCCTGGGTCGCTGGTCGCCGCGAGGCGATCAGGTTACTTCACGCGATACCAGTCGGCCACGTTCCACAGTTCCGAGTCCCAGACGTTCAGGACCACACCGCCGAGGGTGTTGGAATGCGCGGACAGGCGGCCACGGTGCACGATCGGGATCTGCATGCCTTTTTCGTAGATGATGCCGACCATCTGCTTGCCGATTTCCTCGCGCTTGGCGATGTCGGAGGTCTTGGACAGTTCCAGCCAGAGCGCGTCGTATTCCTCGTCGCAGAAGCGGGTGATGTTCTCGCCCTGCCACTGGGTCGCCGGGGTCGGCGCCTTGTCGCAGAGGTTGTTCGCGAGATACGCCTGCGGGTCGGTGCCGTTGAAGGTGTTGGCGTACATTTCCACGTCGGCGTAGAACTTCTGGAAGGTGTCGGGCGAACCCGCATCCCCGCCGAAGAAGACCGACCCGTCGATGTTGCGCAGCTCGACCGACATGCCGATCTGCTCCCACCAGTCCTTGATGAGCGCCTGGAAGTCCTGGCGGACGGCGTTGGTGGAGGTCTGGTAGAGGATGCTCAGCGGCACGCCGTCCTTTTCGCGGATGCCGTCGCCGTCGGTGTCGACGATGCCCGCATCATCCAGCAGCTTCTTGGCGCCTTCAATGTCCTGGACCGCGCAATCCTCGGGGTCGTTGGCGTAGGCCTCGGGGGCGGGGACGTAGGAGCAGGTCGGCTTGCCGGCCTTGCCGTAGCCCACTTCGACCAGCAGCGGGCGGTCGATGGCCATGGACATGGCCTTGTAGACCGCCGGGTCCTGCAGGAACGGGTGGGGACGGATCACCGAGCGTTCGTCCGGGCCGAGGTCCGGGCTGGGGTTGGTGTGGTTGAGTTCGATCCGCTCCATAAGCGGGCCGAAGCCTGCCACGGTCACGCCCTTGCCGCCTGCTTCCATCTTGGCGATGACATCGGGGGCAAGCTGGAGGTTCCAGGCGTAGTCGTATTCGCCGGTTTCCATGACCGCCGTGCCGGCTGCTGCCGCGTCGCCGCCACCCTTGAAGGTGACCTTGGCGAAGGCCGGTTTGGCCGGGTCGCGGTAGTTCGGGTTGGCCGACATGGAGATGGTGTCGTTCGGCTTGAATTCATCGACCACGAAGGGGCCGGTGCCGATCGGGTTGAAGTTCTGCTCGGTGCAGGTCGAGGCCGCGGCGCCGAGGCAGTTGGCGAATTGCGCCTTCTGCAGGATCGGGCTCTCGCCGCCGACGAAGGCGGTGTAGGGATAGGGGGTCGCTTCCTTGAACTTGACCACGACGGTCAGTTCGTCCGGCGTTTCGACGGAGGCGACGGGTTCGAACTTCGTCAACTGGGCGCAGCCGCCTTCGGGGTGGGTGCAGTATTCATAGGTGAAGGCCACGTCCTCGGAGGTGAAGTCGGTGCCGTCGGACCACTTGAGCCCCGGGGTGATCTTCCAGGTGATCTGCATCAGGTCTTCGGTCACGCCGCCGTTCTCGACGGTCGGGATCTCGGTCACGAGCCAGGGCACGAGGTTGCCGTCCTGGTCGAAGCGGGCCAGCGGCTCGATGATCATCGAGGCGGATTCGACGTCCTTGGTGCCGCCCGAGAGGAACGGGTTCAGGATCGAGGGCGCCTGCCAGTAGATGATTTTCACTTCGCCGTCCGCACCGCGTTCGGCGAACGCAGCGGGGGCAAGGGCCAAGGCGGCCGCGGCACCCAGCATCAAGGACTTCACAGTCATGACTATCTCCATGTTGGTCGGGGCCGGTATCCTCCGGCCCGCGTCGTTTGTGTGGGAAAGGCTGCAAGGGGGCAACGGGTGTTGCAACCCGTATTTGACCCCCAGACACAAAACATCCCCACGCGTGGTCATATCGAAAACCGAGCGCGCCTAAATTGCAAGCGTTGCCTCGGGTCAGGGCTTCGCTTTCTTGACCATCTGGTCAATAACCTGTCCGAAAGGTCAGGTGGGACGCGCTTCGCGGGGGGATTTCCGGGGGTTAAGGCCCGTTTCCATGTGATGCGAAAATGGGCACACTCGGGGTGCGGTGAAAATTGAGGCGCAGGGCCGGACGGCGGGCGGCGTCACGAGAAGCGGGCTTTACACCGGGCGCGGGCCGCCACTAGCCTTCGGGACGGACAGGGGAAAGACGACATGCTTGATGACACCACGGCAAAGGGCCCCATCGCGCGGATCGAGAATCTGCGGGTGGAATTCCAGACCAAGAACGGCAGGGTCGCGGGGGTCGAGAATGTCAGTTTCGACATCGGCCCGGGCGAGACCGTCTGCGTGGTGGGCGAATCGGGATCGGGTAAATCGGTGTCGTCGCTGTCGCTCATGCGGCTGATCGAATACGGCGGCGGCGAGATTGCCGGGGGCCGGCTGCTGTTCGACCGCAAGGACGGCGGGGTCGTGGACCTTGCCACCGAGGACCAGCGCGCCATGCGCGACATTCGCGGCAACGAGATCGGCATGATCTTCCAAGAGCCGATGACGGCGCTGAACCCGGTGTTCACCGTGGGGCGGCAGCTGACGGAAGGGTTGCGGGTGCATCGCGGCATGTCCAAGGCCGAGGCCGAGGCGGAGGCGCTGAGCCTGCTGAAACAGGTGCGCATCCCGGAGCCCGAGCGGCGGTTGAAGCAATACCCGCACGAGTTGTCGGGCGGGATGCGGCAGCGGATCGTGATCGCCATGGCGCTGGCCTGCAAGCCGCGCCTCTTGATCGCGGACGAACCCACGACGGCGCTGGACGTGACCATCCAGGCAGAGATCCTCGCCCTGATGGACCGGCTGAAGCGCGAGACCGGCACGGCGGTGATGTTCATCACGCATGACATGGCGGTGGTCGCGCAGATGGCCGACCGGGTCGTGGTCATGTTCCGGGGCAACAAGGTCGAGGAAGGCACGGTTCAGGAGATCTTCGAGAACCCGCAGCACCCTTATACCAAGGCGCTGCTGGCGGCCGTGCCGAAGCTGGGCGAGATGGAGGGCACGGACCTGCCTTCGCCGATGAAACTGGTGGGGCAGGAGGGGCATTCCACTGCGCCGATTGCGGGCACCGACGAAGTGCTGCTGAAGGTCGAGGGGCTGACCACGCGCTTTCCGGTGAAGGGCGGGTTCTTTCGCACCACGGTGGCGAATGTGCACGCGGTGGAGGACCTGTCGTTCACTCTGAATAAGGGGCAGACGCTGTCTTTGGTTGGGGAATCGGGGTGCGGGAAGTCCACGGCGGGACGGTCGATCCTGCGGCTGGTGGAGCCGATGGCCGGGAAGGTCGATCTGGACGGCACGGATGTGATGGCGCTGTCGCAGGCGGAGCTGCGCGAGGCGCGGCGCGAGATGCAGATGATCTTTCAGGACCCGTTTGCCTCGTTGAACCCGCAGTTGCAGCTGGCCGACCAGGTGGCGGAGCCGCTGGTGAATTACGGTGTGGGCTCGAAGTCCGAGCGGCAGGACCGCGTGGCGATGCTGTTCGACCGGGTGGAACTGCCTCGGTCCTTCATGATGCGCTATCCGCACGAGCTGTCCGGCGGCCAGCGCCAGCGGATCGCCATCGCGCGGGCGCTTGCGCTGAACCCCAAGCTGATCGTGGCGGACGAGGCGGTGTCGGCGCTGGACGTCAGCGTGCAGGCGCAGGTGGTGAACCTGATGATGGAACTGCAGGCGGAACTGGGGCTGGGCTATGTGTTCATCTCGCATGACATGGCGGTGGTGGAGCGGGTCTCGCACCAGGTGGGGGTGATGTACCTGGGCCGGATCGTCGAACTGGGACCGCGTCGCGCCGTCTTCGAGGACCCGCGCCATCCCTATACGCAGGCCTTGATGAAGGCGGTGCCGATCGCCGACCCGCGTCAGCGGAAATCGGAGAAGGACCTGAACTTCAAGCCGATCCCCTCGCCGATCCATCCCGCAGGTCATGAGCCGGGGCCGTCGGTCTACGCGGAGGTGAACCCGGGGCATTTCGTGCTGACCTCTGAGTCGGGGTATTAACCGTTACGGGGCGGGTGCGATTTTTTCGGGGAAAAATCGCGGGATGGGGGCGCTGCCCCCGTCGCTGACGCGACTCCCCCGAGGGTATTTGGATCAAGATGAAGGGCGGGCGTGGTGGCTGACATCATGTGCCGTAAAGGGGAAAGACATGGCTGAAAGGCTGACGCCGCGGGCGCTGCTGGAGCGATTGGTGGCGTTTCCCACCGTATCGCGTGATCCGAACGGGCCGCTGATTGATTGGGTGGCGGAGTATCTGGCCTCGCATGGGATCGAGGCGGGCGTGTTCGACAAGCCGGGGCATCCCGGCTGGAAGGGGCTGTATGCCCATGTCGGGCCGATGGTCGAAGGCGGCGTGGTGCTGTCGGGACATACGGACGTGGTGCCGGTGGACGGGCAGGACTGGTCGACTGATCCCTTTGTGCTGACCGAGAAGGACGGGCGTCTGTATGGCCGCGGCGCCTGCGACATGAAGGGATTCGTGGCGCTGTCGATCTGGGCCATGGTGGAGGCGCGGTATCGCGGTGTCTCGCGGCCGATCCAGCTGGCGTTGAGCTATGACGAGGAGATCGGGGTCGTCGGCGTGCCGGACCTGATCGAGGCGATGGGGGCGTTGCCGCGTGCCTCGGATGTCATCGTGGGGGAGCCTACGATGATGAAGGCGGTGACGGGTCACAAGGGCGGGCTGTCGTACTGGGTGCATGTGCATGGTCACGAGGTGCATTCGTCGATCCTGCACACCGGCGTATCGGCGATCATGTATGGCGCGGAACTGATCTCGTGGGCCAATGCCGTGAACGCGGCGGCGGCGGGTGTCGCGCCGCAGGGCATGGCGGCGCTGTTCGATCCGCCCTACACCAATGTGCACGTGGCGCCGATCTCGGGCGGGACGGCGCATAACATCACGGCGAAGGACTGTTCCTTTGGGTTGGGGTTCCGGGTGGTGCCCGGGGAGACGCTGGACATGTGGCGCGAGGTCTTTGTGCGCGAGGTGGCGGCGCTGGAGGCGAAGATGCAGGCGGTGGTGCCCAGCACGCGGGTGGAAGTGACGGAGCGGTTCTCGCTGCCGCCCTTCGTGCCGGTGGAGGACAACGGGGCCGAGGCGCTGGTGCGGCGGCTGACGGGCGATAACAGCGAGAATTTCGTGAGTTACGCCACGGAGGCGAGCCATTTCCAGATGGCGGGCTACAAGGTCGTCGTCTGCGGGCCGGGGTCGATTTCCGTGGCGCATCAGCCCGATGAGTCGCTGGCTGTGGCGCAGCTGGAGGAGGGGCAGCGCTTCATGGCGCGACTGGTCGAGGTATGCGCGTGAGGTTTCCGTTTCTGTTGCCGGTGGCGCCGGAGTTTGCCGCGGATCTGCCGGAGGCGGTCGATCTGGTGGTGATCGGCGGCGGGGTCATCGGTGTCTGCACCGCGCTTTATTCGGCGCGGGGCGGGGCGTCGGTCTTGCTGCTGGAGAAGGGGCGGGTGGCCGCCGAGCAGTCCTCCCGGAACTGGGGCTGGATCCGCGTTCAGGGGCGCGATCTGGCCGAGATCCCCGTGGCGCTGGAGGCGCAGGGCTTGTGGACGGCGCTAGATACGGAGTGTCACGGACGGTTGGGATTGGCGCAGCTGGGGGTGGCCTATCTGGCGGGCTCCGAGGCGGAGATGGCCGGGTTCGAGGGCTGGCTGGAGGCGGCGCGCGGGACGGGCGTGTCCTCGCGCCTGATGGGCCGGGCCGAGATGGCGCGGGAGATGCGCTATCCCCATGCGGGCTGGTGCGGCGGGCTGCTGACGCCCACGGATATGAAGGGCGAGCCTTGGGTCGCCGTGCCGGAGCTGGCGCGACTGGCGGTGTCCGAGGGCGTCACGGTGCGCGAGCGCTGCGCAGTGCGGGGGCTGGATGTGGTGGGCGGCAAGGTTGCCGGCGTCGTGACCGAAGCGGGCCGGGTGCGCTGCGACCGGGTCGTGCTGGCGGGCGGCGCTTGGTCGTCGCTGTTCCTGCGGCGGCACGGGGTGGATATTCCGCAGCTGTCCGTGCGCTCGACGGTCTGTGCGACGGGGCGGGTGGCAGACCTCGGGGTTCCGGCGTCCGTGGATGGCGAAATCGCCTTCCGGCGGCGCGCGGATGGCGGCTATACGCTCGCCCCTGCGGGGTTCGCGGAGTTGTACGCCGGGCCGGATGCCTTGCGGCATCTGCCGGTGTACCTGAAGCTGGCGCTGTCGGACGCGTTCGATGTACGGCTCAGGGAGCCCCAGCCCGCGCATTGGCCCGATGCCTTTGGCACGCCGCGCCATTGGAGCGGGGCGGAGGAAAGTCCCTTCGAGAGGTGCCGTATCCTTGACCCCGGACCGAACCGGGCGCGGGTGACGGACCTGCTTGAGCGATTCCCGATGCTGTATCCCCAGGTGGGCAAGGTGGCGGCGCAGGCGGCCTGGGGCGGGATGATCGACGTGCTGCCGGACGTGGTGCCGGTGGTCGACGAGGTCGAGACATTGCCGGGGCTGGTGGTCTGCACGGGGATGTGCGGGCATGGCTTCGGCGCGGGACCGGGCTTTGGCCGGGTGACGGCCGACCTGGCGCTGGGGCGTGATCCGGGTGTCTCGCTGGAGCGGTTCCGGCTGGGGCGGTTCAGCGACGGCAGCCCGCTGGTGCCGGGGCCGAACATCTGAGGTGGGGTGCGCCGATGATGTTTGTGGCGCACGGGGCATCGACGCGAGAGTTTTGTATGGAAACGCCTGAGACAGGACCGGTTTCGTCCGGCCGATGCGCGTCAAGTCGTCGGAGCGCGTTGCCTCATCTCCGACCGCAGTTTGTCGCGCTGCGCGCGAAAGGGGGCTTTGCCCCCTAACCCCCAAGGTATTTTTATCAAGATGAAGGGAACCGGGGGCTCTTCTCCTTCATCTTGATAAAAATACCGCGGAGGTTCGGAGGCAGAGCCTCCGACGGCGCGAGGCGTCAGCCGAGGGCCGGTCGCCCGAGCGACGCGAGGGTTATACACTCAGGACCGGTCGCCCGAGCGACGCGAGGGCGAAAAGTAGGTGTGGGTGGCGCGGAAGTTGCGGTGGACTGCACGGGGAACCGGCGGCTCTGACCGTTTGATCAAAAATATCCGCCCAGATGCTTGCGCTCGGCATGTATCTTATTAGGCTCCTGCGCGAAGGCCATCCCCGGCCCAGAGACTCATCCCGACAGGAGACCCAAATGCCCGTGAAGAACCGTTTCGCCGAGTTGCACGACGAGATCACCGCCTGGCGCCGCGATATTCATGAACATCCCGAGATCCTTTTCGAAACCCACCGCACCAGTGCTCTGGTGGCAGAGAAGCTGAAGGATTTCGGCTGTGACGAAGTGGTCACCGGCATCGGGCGCACCGGGGTCGTGGGCGTCATCAAGGGGCGCGGGCAGGGGGGCAAGGTGATTGGTCTGCGCGCCGACATGGATGCTTTGCCGATCGAGGAGCAGACTGGCGTCGAGTATGCCTCGAAGACGCCGGGGGCGATGCATGCCTGTGGTCATGACGGCCACACCGCCATGCTGCTGGGCGCGGCCAAGTACCTGGCCGAGACGCGCAATTTCGACGGCACCGTCGTGGTGATCTTTCAGCCCGCCGAGGAAGGTGGCGGCGGTGGCAAGGAGATGTGCGACGACGGGCTGATGGAGCGTTGGGGCGTGCAGGAGATCTATGGCATGCACAACTGGCCGGGGCAGCCGGTGGGCGCGTTCTCGATCCGGTCGGGGGCGTTTTTTGCCGCCGCCGATCACATCGAGATCACGGTGACCGGCAAGGGTGGCCATGCGGCGAAACCGCATGAGACCATCGACCCGACCGTCTGCGCGGCGCAGATCCTGACGGCGTTGCAGACCATTGCCAGCCGCAATGCCGATCCGATCAGCCAGATCGTGGTGTCGATCTGCTCGTTCCAGACCTCGTCGAAGTCGTTCAACGTGATCCCGACCTCGGTGCACATGATGGGCACGGTGCGGACCATGTCGAACGAGAACCGCGACCTTGCGGAAAAGCGGATCGCCGAGATTGCCGAGGGCATCGCCACGGGCTTTGGCGCCAAGGCCGAGGTGCATTACAAGCGCAACTACCCGGTCATGGCGAACCACGACGAGCAGACCGAATTCGCCGCCGAGGTCGCGCGGGCCGTGTCGGGTGACTGCAACGAGGCGCCGCTGGTGATGGGGGGCGAGGATTTCGCCTTTATGCTGGAGGAGCGTCCGGGCGCCTACATCCTGATGGGCAACGGCGACACGGCGAACGTGCATCACCCTTTGTACAACTTCAACGACGAGGCCATCCCGGCGGGATGCAGCTGGTGGGCGGAGATCGTCGAGCGGCGGATGCCGCTGGCGGGCTGAGCCTTGCCGGTTGCCATGGTGACAGGGGCCGCGCGCGGGATCGGGCGCGGCATCTGCGAGCGGCTGGAGGCGGAGGGCTGGACGGTTCTGGCGCTCGACCTGTCTTTTGACGCGGGTGGAGGGGGACGGCAGGTGGTCTGCGACGTGTCCGATGAGCGCGCGGTGGCGCGGGCCTTTGATGCGTGCCGGGATGCGCTGTCCGGGGGACTGGACCTGCTGGTGAACAATGCCGGGGTGGCCGGGCCGGTCAGCGGGCCGGTGGAGAACCTGTCGCTGGCGGATTGGAACCGCTGGATCGGGGTGAACCTGACCGGGAGTTTCCTGATGGTGCGCGCGGCGGTGCCGTATTTGCGGCGGGCCAGGGGGGCGGTTGTGAACCTGAGCTCGACGCGCGCGCGGATGGCCGAGCCTGACACCGAGGCTTATTGCGCGTCGAAAGGCGGGGTCGAGGGGCTGACGCAGGCCTTGGCGGTGTCGCTGGGGCCAGAGGTGCGGGTGAATGCCATCGCGCCGGGCTGGATCGTCACCGGTGAGTGGGACGCGCTGTCGGACGAGGATCACGCGCAGCATCCGGTGGGGCGCGCGGGGCGCGTGGCGGATATCGCCGGGGCGGTGCTGTATCTGGCCGGCGCGGGATTTGTGACCGGGCAGGTGGTGACGGTCGACGGCGGTATGACGCGGAAGATGATCTACGTGGAGTGAGGCTTCGTTGCGGTGCAGCGAGGAGGCCCCCGGTGCGATGCCGGGGGCCTTTGGCATTGATTGGGGCGAGCTTGCCGCATTTGCCCTTTGCCGCGGGCTTCGGGGGGCCGGGCGTGGGTGACATCCGCCACAATCTGCGCCGGATTGGCGGTCTGGCGGGGGGAATGCGCCCGAAACAGCGTCGATCCGTGCGGCGGGGCAGGACGATTTGTAGCGGTTTGGCGGCAAAGCGGGCGGAATTGGGGCAGGGGTGTCCCAATGTGGCGATCTGAATTGCGGCGGTTCTGACCGATTTTCCTCAAATGATTCGGGCTGCTTTTACCTCTGGACGGCGGCTTGGGTGGTCAATTTCCGCAAGTCTTGGGGATTGGTTCGTGGGCTGGGACAAACATCGCGAGCCTGTCACTAAAGACCGCGCGCAATCGGGCCACAATTTGGGCAGGCATTATTGTTTCTTAAATATTGGTTAACGGCGGGACGAAACCGCTGCCTGAGGCGAAGGCGATTGTGGATAACCGCTAAATCCTGAGGAAATGGCGATTTTTCCGTTTCGCAAGCGTGAACAATCGCCCGATTTTCCTCTGTCGCCATATGTACAGACCGCCCAGATTGGGGCGCAAAGCGGACCTCGGCTGCCCGGTTTGCGCCACTTTTCACTTCCGGGGAGGCGGTCCGATGCCGTATTAATCTCTCAAGCCCAACTGGGGGGTGAAGATTTAAGGCCACGGGGGCGGCCGCTGAACGGCTCGGGTTTGTTGATCCGACGTGATGCGAGGACGAGATTCGTCCAAGCCGCCAGGCGTTCTTCAGTCCGCGTAAAGACGTGGGCATGAGGCACGGCGAAAACGTCGAGACCATCAGAGCAGAGCGAAATGAGGAAATGGGCAGTGCCGCGGGCATTGTCGCCGCGATGATCTGCGGCTGGGGCCTGCCCCCGACAGGAAAATGAGGGTCTTGAGATGGCTGATTTGGTTCTGGATTGGGGTGCACTGGGCGCATACGGCACCGTTCTGACCGACACCGACGAACTGGCGGGCGCACCGTCGGCAACCGTGGACACCGGCGGCGTTGCCGTGGACATCACCTTTGACGGGCTGGAAGTGGGCTCTCAGGCGTTCACCTTCAACGCACCGGGCTACGTGGCCGATGGCGAGACCTACGACCCGCAGTCCTGGCTGAAGCTGTTCGGTGAGGCTGACGGCGTGGCCGGGCCGACCTCGACCACCACGCTGGATTTCCGGTCGACCGACAGCGCGCTGTACACCGACCAGGTGCAGAACGTGTCCTTCCGTCTGAACGACATCGACACCGACACCGTGGGCGACATCGACGGCAGCGCAGGCGCCTTCGAGGACATCCTGTCCGTGACCGCCTATGACGCGGCGGGCAACGAAGTTCCCGTGACCTTCACCCCGGCGGGTTCGGTCAACGTGACCGGCAACACGCTGGACGGCGAGACCACCACCGGTCTGACCGACGCGGACGGCTCTGTCCTCGTCGAGATCGCGGGTCCGGTCGCACAGATCGTCATCAACTATGCCAACGGCGGTGTGTCCGAGCAGCGCGTGAACGTGTCCGACATCGAGTTCTCGACCGTGGACGTGGCAGACGCGAACATGGACCCGGATGCCGTGGACGATGCTTTCTCGACCACGCTGGACACCGCGGTGATCGTGAACCCGCTGTCGAACGACACCGACCCGGACGGCGACACGCTGACCGTCACCACCATCGGCACCGCCACCAACGGCACCGCGACGCTGGACCCGACCACGGGTGAAGTGACCTACACGCCGAACGCGGGTTTCGTCGGCACCGACACCGTGGACTACACCATCACCGACGGCAACGGCGGCACCGACACGGCGACGATCACCTTCACCGTGACCGACCCGACCGATCCGAACACGCCGCCGGTGGCCGTGGACGACATCGCGACCACGACGATCAACGAGGGTGTGGCCATCAGTGCCACCGCGAACGACACCGACGCCGATGGCGACACGTTGACCGTGACCTCCATTGGTACAGTGACCAACGGTTTCGCCGAGGTCGATCCGGGCTCTGGCGCTGTCAATTTCATTCCGGATACGGATTTCGTCGGTGAGGCGACGATCGAATACACGGTATCCGACGGCAATGGCGGCACCGATACCGGCCTGATCACCGTGACGGTGACCGATCCGACCGATCCGAACACCCCGCCGGTGGCCGTGGATGACTCCGCGACGACTTCGCTGGACACTCCGGTGACCGTGTCGCTGCTGGCCAATGACACCGATGCGGATGGCGACACGCTGACCGTGACCGGCCTGTCGATCACCTCGCCGCTGAACGGTTCCGTGGTGCTGGACGATGCAACCGGCGAGCTGACCTACACGCCGAACGCCGGCTTCATCGGCACCGACACGCTGTTCTACACCGTCGACGACGGCAATGGCGGCACCGACACCGGCACCGTGACCTTCACCGTGACCGAGCCGGGCGACAACCCGCCGGTCGCTGCGGATGACGCGTACTCCACGCCGGAGGACGTCAACCTGGTGATGACTCCGCTGGACAACGACACCGATCCGGATGGCGATCCGCTGACGATCACCGCTATCACCCAGCCGACCAACGGCGTGGCCGTGTTCGACGAGCGTACCGGCGAAGTGACCTATAACCCCGATGCGGGCTTCAACGGCATCGACCGGATCGAGTACACGATCACCGACGGCAACGGCAACACCGACACCGCCGTGATCGAGATCACCGTGGGCACCGGCAACGAAGCCCCGACAGCGGTGGATGACACGGCATCGACCCCGGTCGATACCCCGGTGGTCATCACCCCGGCGTCGAACGACACCGATCCGAACGGCGACCCGCTGACCGTGACCTCGATCACCACGCCGACCAACGGCACGGCGACGCTGGACCCGACCACGGGCGAAGTGACCTACACGCCGAACCCCGGCTTCGAAGGCACCGACACCATTGAGTACACCATCGACGACGGCAACGGCGGCACCGACACCGGCACCATCACCGTGACCGTGGCCGAGAACACCCCGCCGGTGGCGGTAGACGACGCGGTCGAGACCGCGCCGGGCACTCCGGTCACCATCCTGCCGCTGGTGAATGACACCGATGCCGATGGCGACCCGCTGACGCTGACCGGTGTAACCACTCCGGCCAACGGCACCGTGACCTTTGACCCGACCACGGGCGAAGTGACCTACACGCCGGACGCGGGCTTCCTGGGCCTGGAGACGCTGGAGTACACCGTTTCCGACGGTCAGGGCGGCACCGACACCGGTACGATCACCGTGGGCGTGGGCATCAACAACCCGGCCTTGGGGCGCATCGACACCGATGTGTTCCCGGTCGACCCGGCGCTGCAGCCGCTGGACCCGCTGGACGGCTTTGACGAAGACGCCGATCCGTCGGATGATCTGGACAGCGTCGTTGGCACCAGCGGTGCGGACGTGATCTCGACGGGCGACGATGCCGACACCATCCTGGCGGGCGCTGGCGATGACACCGTTCTGCCGGGCATCGACGACGACCTCGTCGACCTGGCGGGTGGCGACGACTACCTGTACGACGTGCAGGGTGCCGACACCATCACCGGCGGTCAGGGCAACGACACGATCATCGCGGGCACCGACACCTTCTCGGATTACGAGGGTGACGACGCGGCCTTCCTGCCGGGGTCGTTCCTGAACGACACCTTCGGTTTCACCCGTGACCCGAACCAGGAAGACGGCCGTGACTCGGTCGACGGTGAAGGCGGCAACGACTACATCGAGACCGGCGACGACCGTGACACCATCACCGGTGGCGCAGGCAACGACACGCTGATCGGCGGCATCGACGACGACCTGATCCGCGGCAACAACGACGACGACAGCCTGATCGGCGGTCACGGTTCCGACACCATCGACGGTGGCCAGGGCAATGACTACATCGACGGGTCGAACATCGCCGCGCTGGAGCAGATCGACGCCATCGACGTCAACACCGAGAACGACCGTGACCTGCTCGAGGGCTTCCTCGGCAACGACACGATCTTTGGCGGCGACGACGACGACACGCTGCGCGGTGGCTCGGGCGACGACTACCTCGACGGTGGCATCGACGAAGACCTGATCTTTGGCGGTGACGACAACGACACGCTGATCGGTGGTCAGGGCGCGGATACGCTGAACGGCGGCGCCGGTGTGGACTCGATCTCGGGTGGCGAAGGCCGCGACGTGATCGTGGTGTCCTCGGCAGCCGAAGGCACCGGTGACGTGGTCGACGGTGGCTCCGAGGGCTTCGTGGACACGCCCGACGTGTCCGACCCGGCAAACGGCGACTACGACATTCTGGACCTGACCGGTGCGGGTGTGCGGGACGTCGACTGGCGCATCGTCAACACCGTGACGGACTCGAACGGCAACGGCATCGACGGCACCGTGGAATACCTCGACGGCGCGGGCAACGTGACCGGGACCATGAACTTCTTCGAGATCGAGGAAGTGGTGCCCTGCTTCACCCCCGGCACGCTGATCGCCACCCCGGCCGGTGAAAAGCTGGTCGAGGATCTGGAAGTCGGTGACCGGGTCATCACCCGCGACAACGGCATCCAGGAGATCAAGTGGGTCGGCCGCAAGGACCTGACCGGCCACGATCTGGCCCGCAAGCCGCACCTGAACCCGGTGCTGATCCGTCAGGGTGCCCTGGGCAACAACCTGCCCGAGCACGACATGCTGGTGTCGCCGAACCACCGCGTGCTGGTGGCCAACGACAAGACCGCCCTGTACTTCGAAGAGCGCGAAGTTCTGGTGGCCGCGAAGCACCTGCTGGGTCTGGACGGTGTCGAGGAAGTGGAAACCGGGTCGGTGTCCTACATCCACATCATGTTCGACCAGCACGAGGTGGTTCTGTCGAACGGTGCATGGACCGAGAGCTTCCAGCCCGGCGACTACTCGCTTAAGGGCATCGGGAACGCGCAGCGCCAGGAAATCCTGGAACTGTTCCCGGAGCTGGCAGAGGCCGAGGGCCTGAAGGCCTACGCTTCGGCGCGCCGCTCGCTGAAGAAGCACGAGGCCGCACTGCTGGTGCCCTGACATATGCAGCCTGTCCCCTGAACGCGCATTTCGCGGGGGCGGACAAACGAACAGGGCGGCCTTGGGGGAGGCCGCCCTGTTTGCGTTTAATTTGATGTAATTCAATAGGTTGTGGGTTTGTTAATCTTTCCCGGTCAGTCTCGGTCGACGTTTGGGAAGGATGAAAGGCCATGGGCAAGACAGAACAGCTGTGCCTGATCGTCGACGATCAGGAGTTTGACCGGCGGATGATGCGCCGGGTGTTGGCCAAGGAGTTCCCGAATATCCCGTTGCTGGTCGCCAAGGACCTGAAGGAGGCCCGCGCCCGGCTGAACGATCGCAATGTGACGATGGTGTTTCTGGACAATGCCTTGCCCGACGGGATGGGCGTGGATTTCGTGCGCGAGCTGGCGGCGAGCGAACAGTTCAGGCGCGTGCCGGTGGTGATCGTCAGCGATTTCCCGACGCCCTTCATGTATGCCAAGGCGCAGGCCGCCAATGTGCGGGAGGTCTGGTCGAAACGCGATTTCCTGGGGCCGTCGGTGCGGCGCGTCATGCAGCGCTACGCCGTGGCGTCCTGACGTTTCCATCGAATTTTCCGGGAAGTGCCCGTCTGTCAGTGTTCCTTGGACGGGGACCCCATGAGCGGGGCCCCGATCTGTCGGGACTGGTGGACCGGCGGTTATTCCGCCGGCACCTTCATGTTTTCGACGATCATGTCGTCGCAGTTTCCACGCCAGCTGGCCCAGGCTTCGGGCGTGTCGAGGTCGACAAGCGCGCGGTTGCCCGGAAGGGTCACGCGGCGCAGGCGGTGCTGGTTGGCGCGCAGGATCTCTCGTGCGCCGTGATCGCCCGTCAGTTGCGCCATGGCCGAGAAGCAATCGGCGGGGAAGAGCACCGGGTGACCCGGCGTGCCGTCCTCTGCCGTGGCCTGTTGCAGCATGGGATGGGGGATCGACTTGAACGCCTCCATCAGGTGACGAATGTCGTTGGCCTCCAGCTCCGGCATGTCGGCGGGCAGGATCACCACGGCGCTCATGCCACGGGGCAACATGCCGACGCCGCGCCGCAGCGACGAGGACATTCCGTCGCAGGCATCGGGCACGGCCACGATTTGCACCGGCAGACCCGCTAGGGCGCGGGCGCGGGGGTGGTCGTAGTCTGGCAGCGTCACGGCGACATGGGCACCGGTGGCAATGGCGGTTTGAGCCATGCGGCGCAGGAGTGGCACGCCGCAGACGGTTTCTAGCAGCTTGTCTTTACCGCGCATCCGGGAGCTGGCACCGGCGGCAGGGATCAAAATGGCAATGTCTCGCATGGTCATTTCTATACCGAGGAATATCCTGAAAAGACAGAAAATTATTCGCTGCGGCTGCGAAGGCGACACCGCCGCGACGCGGCGAATGCAACCTTTGCGGTAGTGATTTGGCCCTTGTTTTGCAGGGCAAACCGTATCGGTCAGCCGCGCATCCGGCTGCCGTCCGTGTCGAAAAGATCCGTGGAAATTTTTCGCGCCGGGCAGCGTTTCCCTAGGATTTCGATCTCGGCGGACAGGTCGGGGGCGTCGCAGGCGCGGGGAATCAATGCATATGCAACCGACTGGCCGGTGTGATGCGAATACCCGCCAGAGGTGCAGAAGCCCTGCACCTTCCCGTCGATCCAGACCGGCTCGTAGGCCTGAACGTCGGCGTCCTCGACCGCGACGATGAAATGCACGAGGGTGCGGTCGGGCGGCGTGGCGTGTTCGGCCTCGGCCCTGGCTTTGCCGATGAAGTCCTTGTCCCACTGGATGAAGCGATCCAGCCCGGTTTCGGCGGCGGTGTAGTCGGGCGAAAACTCGCGCCCCCAGGAGCCGAAGAAGCGGTCGAGGCGCAGGCTCATCATGGCGCGCATGCCGAAGGGTTTCATGCGGTGCGGTTCGCCAGCGGCCCACAGCACGGACCAGAGCGCGCGTTGCTGCATCGGATCGCAGTAGATCTCGAACCCCAAGTCGCCGGTGTAGCTGACGCGCTGCACGAGGCAGTCGACCATGCCGACGGTCAGGGGGCGCACGTCGAGAAACTTCATGTCCGAAATGTCGGAGCGGGTGCAGGATTGCAGGATCTCGCGGGCCTTGGGACCTGCGATCTGGAAGCCGGTGGAGCGGTCCGAGATGTTCTCGATCGTGACGCCCGGTTCGGCGTTCTGGAGGAACCAGCGCATGTGATAAGCCTGCGCGCCGTAGGAGGCGGTCAGGCGGAAGTCCGTGTCCGACAGGCAGGCGACGGTGAAATCGCCGATGATGCGGCCCGCGTGGGACAGCATCGGGTTCAGCGCGATGCGGCCCGGTTTCGGGATGCGGCCTGCCATGATGCGGTTCAGCCAAGCCCGCGCGTTTTCGCCGGTGACGCGGTATTTGCCGAAGTTCTGCACCTCGTTGATGCCTGCGGCTTCGCGGACGGCGCGGACCTCGCGGGCGGTGGCGTCAAAGGCGTTGGAGCGGCGGAAGGACGGCGTTTCATATCGCGGCTCTCCTTCGGCGGCGAAGTAGTTCGGCACTTCGAGGCCGTATTGCGCGCCCCAGACCGCGCCCATGTCGTCGAAGATGTCGTACATCGGCGTGGTGGCGAGGGGACGGGCGGCGGGTTTTTCCTCGTTCGGGTAGGAGACGGAGAAGCGCGTCTGGTAGTTCTCGATCACCTTGGGCAGCGTGTAGCCGGGGCTGATCCAGTCGCCAAACCGCGCCACGTCCAGCGCGCGGGTGTCGCGTTCGCATTCGCCCTCGATCATCCATTGCGCGAGCATCAGGCCGACGCCGCCGCCCTGGGAGAAGCCCGCCATGACGCCGCAGGCCGACCAGTAGCCGCGCAGGCCGGGAATGGGGCCGACCAGCGGGTTGCCGTCGGGGGCAAAGGTGAAGGGGCCGTGAATGACCGATTTGATGCCCGCGCGTTCCAGAACCGGGAAACGGCGATAGGCGAATTCGATGGACTGTTCGATCTTGTCGAAGTCGTCGGGGAGCAGTTCGTGGCCAAACTCCCACGGCGTGCCGTCGACGGCCCATGGACGGCAGGGCTGTTCGTAAAAACCGATGCAGAGGCCGCGGCCCTCCTGCCGCAGGTAGGACTCGCCGGCGGGGTCCATGACGTGGGGGTGTTCCTCGGCGCGCTCGTAGATCTCCGGGGTTTCCTCGGTCACGAGGTACTGGTGTTCCATCGGGTGCAGCGGCAGGTAGACGCCCGCCATGGCACCGACCTCGCGCGCCCAGAGACCGCCCGCGTTGACGACGTGTTCGGTGTGGACGGTGCCCTTGTCGGTCACCACGTCCCATGTGCCGTCGGGGCGCTGGGTGGTGGCGATGACCTTTGTGTGCAGGTGGATTTCCGCGCCGCCCATGCGCGCGGCCTTGGCGTAGGCATGGGTCGTGCCGGAGGGGTCGAGGTGGCCGTCGAGGGGGTCGTAAAGCGCGCCGACGATGCCGTCGAGGTTAATGAGATCGGTCATCTTGGCGATCTCTTCGGGGCCGACGATCTCGGTCTCGAGGCCCATGTAGCGGTGCTTGGCGCGCTCGGCCAGCAGCATGTCAAAGCGGTCGCGGTTGTCGGCGAGGGTGATGCCGCCGACGTGGTGCAGCCCGCAGGACATGCCGGTGAGCTCCTCCAGCTCGCGGTAGAGGCGGATGGTGTAGCCCTGAAGCGCCGCCATGTTGGTGTCGCCGTTCAGCGTGTGAAAGCCGCCCGCCGCGTGCCATGTGGAGCCGGAGGTGAGTTCGGAGCGTTCCAGCAGCATGACGTCGGACCAGCCGAGTTTGGTGAGGTGATGAAGGACGGAACAGCCTACGACTCCGCCGCCGATCACGACGACTCGGGTGGTGGTTTTCATGGTGGGCTCCCTGCGGTTTTGATTTCAGCCTAGCGGCGGATGAGACGGTTCCTTGCCCGAATGCGACCTTTGGTGTCGTGTTTGTTGGGATTGGCACGGCCTGCGGGCGCATTAGATTGCGCGGCATGGACAGTATTTTCTCCTTGCCCCGCAAAGCCCTGCGCATCCTGCGCGGATACTCCCGCATGCTTTGGGTGCGGGTGGCGATCTTTGGCCTGATGGCCATGGCGGTCATCCCGCTGAGCCAGATCATCGAGCGGCTGCTGCCCGAAGCGATGCAGGCCTGGGTGGCGGGGACCTCGGTCGACCGGCTGCTGGACATCATCGCGGCGGCCATGCTGACGGTCACGACCTTTTCGCTGACGGTCATGGTGTCGACCAACCATGCCACGGCGAGCCAGTTCACGCCGCGCCTGCAACAGTTGATCCGGCGGGATTCGGTGACGCAGAACACGCTGGCGACCTTCATCGGGTCCTATGTCTATGCGCTGACGGCCATCGTGCTGCGCGAGGTGAGTTACATCGGCGACGAAAAGGCGCTGGTGATGTTTGTCCTGACGGTGGCGGTGCTGGTGCTGATCGTCTGGTCGCTGATCCGCTGGATGATGCATCTGCAGTCGCTGGGATCGCTCATCAACTCGGCCCGGCAGGTGGAGGAAATCACCGACCAGCAGTTCCGCGACCGGCTGGAGAACCCCTGCCTTGGGGCGACGCCCCTGACCGGTGACGTGCCGGAGGACGGGCTGACCGTGGTCGCGCCCGAGACGGGGTACGTGCAGATCATTCACCCCGAGCCCTTGCAGGAGATGGCAGAGGAACTGGGCTGCGAGGTCTACATGCTGGCGGAGATCGGGGATTTCGTCTTTGTCCGGGCGCCCGTGGCGAAGGTCTGCGGGCTGGCGGAGGCGGACGAGGACACGCGGCGGCGGCTGCGCGAGACAATCCATGCCAACGTGGTGATGGGCGATGAACGGACGTATGACCAGGACCCGCGCTTTGGCCTGATGACCATGGCGCAGATCGCGTCCAAGGCCTTGTCGCCGGGGATCAACGATGGCGGCACGGCGATCGACATCATCAACCGGTCGGGGCGGATCCTGTCGGAATACCGCGACGAGACCGAGGGCGACGGAGAGGCGCGCAATCCGCGGCTGTACGTGCGGCCGCTGGATGCCGAGGCGCTGGTGGGCGATGCCTTTGACGCGATTTCGCGCGACGGGGCGGGCACGCGCGAAGTGCAGGAGCGGTTGCAGAAGGTGCTGGCCGGTCTGACGCGCCACCCGGACGAGGGCTTGAGCGAGGCGGCGCGGGTGCGGTCGGAGGAATACCTCGAACGGGCGATGGGGGCGCTGGACTGGGAGCCGGACCGCAAGCGGCTGGAGGCGGCGGCCAAGGCGGCCCATGACCGGGCGAACGGATGATACTCTCCGAGACCCGCTAACGGTTAATAAACGGTAAACGTGTTGGCGATGCATTAACCTGCGCGTAACCTGCTGGCGGGGCAGGGAGAATTTAGATGCTGCGCAGTTTTATGTCATGTCTTTTCGCCGTCGTGGTGACAGCAACGGCCCAAGTCGCTTTGGCGCAGGACGTGGGCGTGCAGTCCACCGCGCCGGAAACGTTGGTCGATCCCAATGGCGTCATGGAGCGGCTGCTGAACCTCGACGACGGTGTTGTCTGGTCGGCCACTTGCTGCAAGCGGTGCAGCAAGGGCAAGGCCTGTGGCAACAGCTGCATTTCGCGCAGCTACCAGTGCCATAAGGGCGTGGGCTGCGCCTGCGACGGCTGAGGTCAGTTGGTCCCGCGCCGGGGCCGGGGCGACGGAACAGGCGGCGTGCCGGCGGAGGGGCGCCGTTCGGACGGAAGGACTCCCCAGTGCATCCGGGGTTTCGGCGTGACACCGTTCAGCGGGCGCGGGATGTGCCAGTGCATGACTGCGCCGCTTTTGTCGTCGAGGGCCTGCGCGCGCATGCGCAGGATGTTGAGGATTGCCTCTGGGCTCATGGCTGCTCTGCCTGATCGAAGGGCCGGTTCTGCGACCGGGTCACCCGCCATCAGGCCAGAGCTTCGTTGACAAACCCTTGCCCCGCGCCGCCGGTGTTATGACAGTTCTAATCAGATGCGACGGGTTAACGCCGGAGGCTGTCACAGGTGGTCAGAGCGGCATGATCTTCAGTTTGGTGATGCGGTTGTTCTCGCGCGCCAGCACCTCGAAGCGGAAGCCGTGGAAGCTGAAGACCTGACCCACTGTGGGGATCATCTGGCTTTCGTAGATCACCACGCCCGCCACGGTGTTGGCCTCGTCGTCCGGCAGGGCGAAATCGGTGGCGCGGTTGAAGTCGCGGATCGTCATGGCCCCGTCGACCAGCAACTGTCCGTCCTCGGTGCGGGTGATCTGGTGCTCGGCCTGCGGGTCGAATTCATCGGTGATCTCGCCGACGATTTCCTCGAGGATGTCTTCGAGGGTGATGAGCCCCTTCAGCGAGCCGTATTCGTCCACCACCAGCGCAAAATGGGTGCGGCGGCGCAGGAACTGGCGCATCTGGTCGTCCAGCCAGGTCGTGTCGGGGACGAAATAGGGCTTCATCATCACGTCGGTGACCTTGAAGCCCTTCAGCGCCTCGGAGAGCGGCTCCTCGCCGGTGGTCAGCTTGTACATGGCGCGCAGCAGGTCCTTGGCGTGGACCACGCCGATGATGTTCTCGGGGTCGTTGCGGTAGACCGGCAGGCGCGTGTGGGAGGATTCGAGGCACTGTTGCAGGATGTCCTGCGGCGGGGTCTCGGCATCGATCATCTCGATGTTGGAGCGGTGGAGCATGATCTCTTCGACGGTCCGATCCCCAAGGTCGAGCGCGCCAAGGATGCGGTCGCGGTCTTCCTTCTCGACCACGCCCTCGGAGTGGCCGAGTTGCAGGGCACCGGCGATCTCCTCGCGGACGGCGAGGATGTGGCTGTCCGGGTCGGTCTGCACGCCGAACACGCGCAGCACGCCGCGCACCAGCAGGCGGACGGCGGAGACCACCGGAGAGAACAACCGCACGATCACGGCAATCGGCGTGGCGACGCGGGCGGCGGCGGTTTCGGGGTTGGTGATGGCGTAGGTCTTGGGCAGGACCTCGGCAAAGACGAGGACGACCACGGTCATCACCATGGTGGCCAGCGCCACGCCGCTGTCGCCGAAGAGGTTGGTGAACAGGGCGGTGGCAAGCGAGGTGGCCAGGATGTTCACCAGGTTGTTGCCCAGAAGGACGGAGCCGATCAGGCGCTCGTTGTCCTCTGTGATCTTCAGTGCCTTTTCGGCACCGGATGCGCCCTTGTCCGCGGCGGCCCGCAGTTTCCCGCGCGAGGCAGCGGTCAGCGCGGTTTCCGAGCCAGAGAAGAAGGCGGACATGGTAATCAATGCGAGGATGGCCCCGGAAGTGATCCAGAAGGCCGTGTCCAGGTCGGTTTGAGGTTCCATGTGGGCGCGCTTTCCTTGATGTATGGAGGGGTTATGGGGCGCGTGCGCCCATGGTTCAAGGGGCAGCAGAATGAGCTTTCGCACTGTGCACGCGTTTGACGACGACGCGCCGGTGATGGTCTTTGGCGGGCCGGTGTCGAACCTGCAGGCGGTGCAGGCGCTGAGGGCAGAGGCCGCCGCCCGGGGCATCCCGGCGGAGCGGGTTGTGTGTACCGGGGACGTTGTCGCCTATTGCGGCGATCCGG
Organism: Sagittula sp. S175; assembly: GCF_049800975.1. Lineage (NCBI taxonomy): Bacteria > Pseudomonadati > Pseudomonadota > Alphaproteobacteria > Rhodobacterales > Roseobacteraceae > Sagittula > Sagittula sp. S175. The sequence continues at coordinate 67,980 of NZ_JBNAGB010000002.1, read as the reverse complement.
CGGCGACGGTGGCCGAGGTGCGCGACTGGGGCTGTCACGTCCTGGCCGGAAACTGCGAGCGGCAATTGGCGGAGAACGCCGAGGACTGTGGCTGCGGGTTCGACGAAGGCTCGACCTGCGATGTGTTGTCGGTGGGGTAGTACGGCTTCGCGCGGGGGAAGATCGACGAGGACGCGCGGGCCTGGATGGCGGGTTTGCCCGACGAGATCACCTTCAACGACTGCGCGGCGATCCATGGCGGCTATACGGATATCGCGCAGTTCCTGTGGCCGGTCACTGCGGAGGCAGCGTTCGCCGAGGAACTGGCAAGGCGGTCGGCGCTGACGGGGCAGGGCACGCCACGTCGCATCTTTGCCGGCCATTGCGGGCTGCCGTTTCGGCGCGAAGTGGGCGAGACGGAATGGATCAACACCGGCTCCCTTGGATTGCCGCCGAACGATGGGCGGCCTCACACCTGCTATGCAGTGCTGGACAGCGGGCAGGTGTCGTTGCACCGGCTGGAGTACAATTGGCAGGGAGCGCGCGAGCGGATGCGGGCGGTGGGATTGACGCAGGGCTACGACCGCTGTCTGGAAACCGGGGTCTGGCCGTCGCAGGACATTCTGCCCAAACAACTTCGCCGCCCGGTGGAGGTCCGGTGAGATGCCTGCGGCATCGTGGGGCTCTGCCCCACACCCCGAGGGTATTTTCATCAAGATGAAGGGGAGGGCCGTCCTGTGCCTTCATCTTGATCCAAATACCCTCGGGGGGCCGCGCAGCGGCCGGGGGCAGCGCCCCCTCGACGGTGCGGTCTGGCGAAGATCCGACTGGCAATTACTGGTCCCGCGCCGCGGAGCGGCGCGCCGGTCGCCGGCGTCTGCCAGCGAAAAACGGGGGGGGGGGGCGGCCCCCCCCCCGCGGGCCCCGGGGGGCCCCCCCGGGGCCCCCCCCCCCCCCCGGTCGCCTGCGTCAGCAGGCGAAATCCCGTTTAGAGTGCCGCCTACGTCAGCAGGCGAAATCCCGTTTAGAGTGTCGCCTGCGTCAGCAAGCGAAATCTGATTGAAAGTGACACCTGAAAGCCCATGTGAAACATGGCGGGAAACGCGGCTTATCAGTCCTTGGCGAGCGGGTGGTGGTCCAGCACCAGTTCGCGCAGGCGTTCTTCGAGGACGTGGGTGTAGATCTCGGTCGTGGCCACGTCAGCGTGGCCGAGCAGGGTTTGGATCGCCCTTAGGTCCGCGCCGTTCGCCAGAAGGTGAGTGGCGAAGGCGTGGCGCAGGGTGTGGGGGGTGACCTTGGACGGAGATACGCCGGCTTCGACGGCGAAGTCCTTGATGAGTATGTAGAAGGCGTGGCGGGTCAGGTGACCGGCCTTGCCGTGGCTGGGGAAGAGGAAGGCGGAGGGGGCGTGGCCCTTGCTGCGCGCCTCGTCCTCGGCGGCGTCGCGGATGGCGAGCCAGGTGGCCAGGGCCTCGCGCGCAGGCGGAGACAGCGGCACCATGCGTTCCTTGCCGCCCTTGCCGCGGATCAGAAGCATCCGGGGATCGCCGCGCGCCGAGGACACGGGCAGTGAGACCAGTTCCGTGACACGCATGCCCGTCGCATAGAGCACCTGCATCAGGCAGGCGTTGCGGGCGCGGTCGGCGGGGGTGCGGCCATGGGCTTCGGCGGCGGTCAGAAGGCGGTCGACCTCTTCGACGGAGAGCGTCTTGGGCAGGCGCTTGTCGCGGCCCGGGCCGGAGATCTGCACGGCGGGGTTGTCTTCGCGCAGGTCTTCTTCGAAGGCGAAGCGGTAGAGTTGCTTGATCGCGGACAGCCGGCGCGCCCGTGTCGCGCGGCTCAGGCCCAGCGTATCGCAATCCACCAGATAGCTTTCGACGTCATCGCGCGAGGCCGTGGCGAAATCGCGGCCCTTGTCCGCCAGCCAGTCGGCCACATGGGTGAGGTCGCGTTCGTAGGCGGCCAGCGTGTTGGCGGCGGCGCCGCGTTCGGCGGCCATGGCTTCGAGGAACAGGGGAAGCCAGCGGGAGGGGGGGATGGTCATCGCCCGGACCTCATTGCAGGGCCCGTTCGGCGTCGAGGATCATCAGTTCCAGCGCCGCGCGGCGGGCCGTGTCCTCGAGCCCCACGGCGCGCAGGGTGGCCAGGGCATCGGTCAGGTCCTGCCCGTTCCCGGCGGCGCCCGAGCCAAAGAGGGCGATGGCGCGCAGGATGACTTCGCCGAGGCGGCCTTCGTCCAGTTGGTTTTGCAGGACCGAGGGCATCGCCGCGTTGCGGAAGGCCTGCGCGACGGCATCGGCATGGGGCAGGTTGGGGATGTCTTCGGGCGGGAGGCCGCGCGCCACGGCGGTCAGGAACCGGGCCTCCGTTCCGCTGTCGCCCAGCTGGACCGAGAGTTCCTCGTATTGCGGGCTGAGGAACATCGCACGGCGTGCCATGCTGATGGCGCGTCCGTCCAGCTTGCGGCCTGCGAGGCGCGGCGCAAAAAGGTCGGCGAAAGGAGTCAGCATGCGGGCGTGGGCCATCTGCGGCCAGACGCGGATCAGCGCGCGTGAGATGGCGGCATCGTTGTTGCGGTCCAGTGCGGTCTCGAAGTCCTGAAGGGCCTCGACGCGGTCCCAGATCCCTCCGGAGGCGGCGGGCTGTCGCAGTGTGTAGATGCCCAGCAGGCGGTTCGGCGCAAAGCTGCCTGCGCGGGCCAGCCGTTCGGCGGCTTCGATCTGCGCGCGCCAGCCGTTGTCGCCAGAGAGGTCGAGCACGGCGTAGGGCAAGGGCAGGGGCGCGGTGGGCAGCGGTTCGCCAAGGGCTTCGAACAGGCGGAATTCCAGCGGCGTCGGGCGCACGGGCGGCAGCAGGACGCGATCGTCCCCCATGTCGGGGTCAAGAAAGCGGCGCAGCAGTTCGGCGCGGCGGCCGGTGATCTCGCCCAGCGTCTCGGCGCTTTGCAGGATCAGGGCTGCGCGTTGCCAGTCACCGGCGCGGGCGGTGCAGAAGATGCGCAGCGAGAGGTCGTTGGACAGGCGCGGCTGGGCTCCGAGCTTGGCGCAGACGGGTTCGCTGCGGCCCAGAAGCAGCGACAGATCGACCCAGTGGTCAAAGAGGCGCGGGTCCTCGGTGCCGGTGATGTCGAGCAGGGCCAGGGCCTCTTCGACGGCGCCTTGCGCCATCAGCCAGTCGAGCCGCGATGCGAGAAAGTCGAGCCGGTTGTCCCCGGCAGGCGGCGCGGCCTCGGCCAGGATCAGCGTGTGCATCAGGCTGGTCATGGCGGGCACGGGCAGGTCCACGGCGGCGATCAGGGTCGCAAGGCTGCGTGGATCGGAGGCGCGCCAGAGCGTCGGCGGCAGGCCGGTCGTCGCCGTTCCCAGAAGCCCCGCCGCGCCGACATTCGCGGCGGACAGCGGTGCGCTGTCCACGGCGGGCGGCAGGGCGCTGGAGGTCACGGGGTCGGTCTGTGCCAGCACCTGCGCGGGGGCCAGCGCGATCAATGCGACTCCCAGACGTCGTTTCCATGCCGCCATGGTCACGTCAGTTCCCGTCCAGTTGCACGGGCACGCGGATTTCATCCTGGGCCGGGCCGAAGTCGGCGCCGAAGTACGGGCCGACGTAGACGTAAGCGATCAGCACCAGCAGCCCCAGGATGAGGAGATAGAATAGCCATTTGATAAGTCGCCCCATGTGGGCACCCCCTGCCTCAGGTTTTTTCGCTTTATACCTAGCCTTTTTGTCCGGTTCACGTCATTCACGCAACAGGCAAGAGATGGGCAAGGAATGGCCGAAGCGACGGATCACCGGGAATTGACCAATGCGGCGGACGAGGCGTCCGGCAGGGGGTTGGTCCTGCACAAGACCATCGTCTTCGTGGGGATGATGGGCGCGGGCAAGACGGCGGTGGGCCGGACGCTTGCGGCGCATCTGGGCGTGGTCTTCCGCGATTCGGATCACGAGATCGAGGAAGCGGCGCAGCGCACCATCGCCGAGATCTTTGCCCGCGACGGCGAGGCGTTCTTTCGCCGCAAGGAAACCCAGATCATCGAACGGCTGCTGGACGGCGCGCCCGGCGTTCTGTCGACTGGGGGCGGCGCCTTCATGGCGGAGCGCAACCGGCAGATCATGACGCAGAAGGGCGTGTCCATCTGGCTGAACGCGGACCTCGACCTGTTGTGGGAGCGGGTGCGGCACAAGGATACGCGACCGCTGCTGAAGACGCCCGACCCGAAGGGCACGTTGCGCGCGCTCTACGAGCAGCGCGTGCCGGTCTATGCGCAGGCGGATGTGGTCGTGCGCTCCGAGCCGGGGCTGTCGCTGGACGCCATGGCGCGCCGGGTGGAAGAGGCGCTGCTGAGCACGCGCCCGGATGTATTGGAAAGACTGACATGATCGAAACCGTCTCTGTCCCGCTGGAAGGTCGTGAGTACGAGGTGCGCATCGGCGAGGGCCTGCTGGAGCGGGCCGGGGCCGAGATCGCACCGCTGTTGAAGCGGTCTCGCGTGGCCATCGTCTCGGATGAAACGGTGGCGGCGGCGCATCTGGCGACCTTGCAGGCGGCGCTGAAATCCGAGGGGATCGAGAGCGTTGCCATGACCCTGCCTGCGGGCGAGGGGACGAAAAGCTGGCCGTATTTTTCGCAGACGGTGGAATGGCTGCTGGAGGCCAAGGTCGAGCGGCGCGACGTGGTGATCGCACTTGGCGGCGGCGTGATCGGCGATCTGGTCGGTTTTGCTGCGGCGGTGCTGCGGCGGGGTGTGCGGTTCGTGCAGATCCCGACCTCGCTGCTGGCGCAGGTGGATTCGTCTGTCGGTGGCAAGACCGGGATCAACACGGCGCAGGGCAAGAACCTCGTGGGCAGTTTCCACCAACCCGCGCGGGTGCTGGCGGACATTGGCGTGCTGGGCACGCTGACGCCGCGCGACTTCCGCGCCGGGATGGGCGAGGTGGTGAAATACGGGATGCTGGGCGACGCGGGGTTCTTTGACTGGCTGGAACAGAACGCGGCGGCGGTGATCGGCGGCGACGTGGCGGCGCGGCAATACGCGGTGAAACGCTCGGTCGAGATGAAGGCGGAGATCGTGCTGCGGGACGAGACGGAGCAGGGCGACCGCGCGCTGCTGAACCTCGGGCACACGTTTTGTCACGCCTTTGAAAAGGCGACGGGATACGGCGACCGGCTGCTGCATGGCGAAGGCGTGGCGATCGGCTGCGCGCTGGCCTTCGAGTTGTCCTCGCGGCTGGGGCTGTGCCCGCAGGAGGACCCGAGCCGGGTTCGGGCGCTTCTGAAAGACGCGGGGATGCGCTGCGACCTGAAGGACATTCCCGGCGATCTGCCGGATGCGGAGCACCTGCTGGACCTGATGGGACAGGACAAGAAGGTCATCGACGGCCAGTTGCGATTCATTCTGGCGCGCCGGATCGGGGAGGCCTTTGTCACCTCGGACGTGCCGCGCGAGACCGTGCGCGCCTTGCTGGCAGAGCAGTTGGCCGGGCGTTGACCCCCTTCGGGCCGACGTGCGTCACACACGGTATGGTATACTTTACCTAGCGGAATTTATCCATTGCCGCGACTCGGATCGCATCCCAAGATCGAGACGGAAGAGGTGCGCGTCGGCTGCTCTGGTGGCAGGTCCGCGTCGCGCGCCCCGGTCTTGTGAAAGGTTCGATGGATGCGACCCAGTGAGCTTGTCGGCAAGGTGCTTGTCGGACCAAACCCGTATTTTGGTGCCCCCGATGCCCCGAACGAAGGCGCGGTGGCCGACTATTTCCGGGATGCCACCTGGACGGTGGCGGATCTGGACGAGGTCATGCAACGCAAGCCCGAACCCGGGTTGGTCATGTCCACGGTCTATCATATTCTTGGATACTCGGACGCGCCCGTCGCCCATAACCTTCGGTTCCTGTTGTGGCAGGCGGGGGTGGCCACGACGGCGACCCTTTGGCGTCCGGTGATAAGCGGACCGTTCAGCGGCTGCTGGCTGTTCAACATCCGTGATCGGCAAGTGGTGCATGTGGGGACAGGTTCCGGCGCCTGGGCCGCGGGGATGAACGTTGCGGTCAAGACCGCGTTTCGCAACCACGTGAGGGGGTTGCGGCCGGGCACGGTGATGGGGTTCAGCCCCTCGGAATACGTCAACGTGGGGACATTGCCGGGCAGCACGCCCGCTGGCGACGATTTCACGTCGAAGGAAGCCTGGGGAATGTACACGACCGATGGCACGCCTTGGGCGCTGGGGATCGGAAAGATCACAGGCGGCGATGGTCAGCCCATCGGGTACTACGTTCTGGAAGCACGGCGCGCCATCGCCCGCACGTGGGAGAATATCGACGGCCAACACGAGGATTGGCTCTGACGGCGCTGCGGTCAGCGTGGACGGCGGAGCACCATGAGTTCGCCGACGTTTTCCGACGTGACATAGCCCAGCACGTGGCCGGACGGGTCCACTGCGGCGACGGCGGGAGCGGATTGCAGGGCTTCGAGGACCTTGAGCAGGGGTGTTGCCAGCGGCAGGGCCGGGACGTCGTGGGTCATGACGTCGCCGACGTGCAGGCCGGTTTCGCCCTGGGCCATGGCGGTGAAGAGGGCCTGCCGGGTGAGGAAGCCTTGCAGGCGGCCATCAGGATCGAGGACGGGGAATTCGTGTTGCGTGGTGCGGATCAGGGTCTGGCCGGCGGTGTGCAGGCTGTCCTCGGGGGCGAGGGGTTCGAAGCTGGTGATGATGGCGTCGCGCAGGAAGAGGCCCTTGGCCACGTCGCGCATGGAGACGTCCTGCGCTTCGCCCTCGGCGGCGATCCAGACGAAGAGGGCGATCAGGATCAGCATGAGGTTGCCGGAGTATAGCCCGTAGAAGGCGAAGGCGAAGGCCACCACTTGTCCGGCGGCGGCGGCGATGCGGGTGGCGCGGACGCGGTTCGTGCCCATGGCGAGGGCGGCGCGGAGCACGCGGCCTCCGTCCATGGGGAAGGCCGGGAGCATGTTGAACAGCGCCAGTGCGAGGTTCACGGCGGCGATGCGGCCCGCGAGGTTGCCGGTGGCGGTGGGGTCGGACAGGGCCTCGACGCTGGTGTCGGCGCCAAGCGCGATCAGCACGGCCCAGATCACCACGTTGACCGCAGGACCGGCGAGGGCGACGGCGATTTCCTGGCCGGGGCGTTCGGGGATGCGTTCCAGGCGGGCGAGGCCGCCGATGGGCAGGAGGGTGATGTCCGGGGTTTTCACCCCGAAGCGGCGGGCCATGAGGGCGTGGCCGTATTCATGCGCCACGACGCAGGTGAACAGCAGCACCACGAACAGCACGTTGTCGAGCGCGGCGGCGGGGCCACCCGTTGTCCAGGCGGAGATGCCGATCCAGGCGAGCAGCAGGAAGAACGTCGCGTGGACGCGCAGCTCGGATCCGAGAAGGCGGCCGATGGGAAAGGACCAGGTCATGGCGGCTCCGCGTGGTTGCGCCCGATAGGAGCATGGCGCGCGCAAAGGGTAAAGGGGACGTGGTGTCCCGGGGCTGGACAGATGGGACGGAGAGGGGTCATGTGACGAGGTTTGCTGGGGAGTGTGATATGCGGATCGCGTTGATCGGGGATCATTCCGAGGAGGTGACGGCGCATCGCGCCATCCCCGTGGCCTTGGATATGGAGGCTGCGGCGCTGGGACTGGAGGTCTCCTTCGCATGGCTCGGGACCGCGCGGCTGGATGATCCATCGGTCCTGGCGGAATATGATGCGGGCTGGGTCGTCCCGGCCAGTCCCTACGCCGACTTCGACAATGCCCTCGCCGCCATTCGATACCTGCGCGAAGCGGACATGCCCTTCCTCGGGACCTGTGGCGGCTACCAGCATATGCTGGTGGAATATGCGCGCAACGTGCTGGGCTATCCGGCGGCCGGGATCACCGAGATTGATCCGACGTGCGGGATGCCGCTGGTGTCGGCGCTGACCTGTGCGCTGGTCGAGGTGTCGGAGCCGGTTCTGCCGGAGCCGGGTGGGCTGGTTGCGCGGCTGTGCGGGGAGGCTCAGCAAGACGAAAGCTATCGTTGCAGTTTCGGGCTGAACCCGAAGTACGCGGGGATTTTCGACGGCAGCGGGTTGCGGGTGGCGGCGCGCGACAGGGACGGCGCGGTGCGGGCCATGGCGCTGGAGGGACGGCGGTTCTTTCTGGGGACGGCGTTCCGGCCCGAGCGCGCAGCGCTGGTCGGGCGGCGGCATCCGGTTGTTGCCGCCTTTGTCGCAGCGGCGGCTGCGTAAGAAGAAGGGGGCCGATTGGCCCCCTTGCGTGTCCCTTAAAACGGGATTTCGTCGTCGATGTCGCGCGCGGGTGCTCGCGATGGGCTAGAGCCGCCACCGGAGCCGCCGCCGTAGCCGCCGCCCGAACCACCACCGTAGCCGCCGTCGTCATAACCGCCCCGGTCATCGTAGCCGCCACCGGAGGAGCCGCCGCCGTAGCCGCCGCGATCCCCGCCGCCACCGCCACCGCCACCCGGGCCGTCGAGCATCACCAGCTGACCGCCGAATCCTTGCAGGACGACTTCGGTCGAATAGCGGTCCTGACCGGACTGGTCCTGCCACTTGCGTGTCTGAAGCTGGCCTTCGATATAGACCTTGGAGCCCTTGCGCAGGTACTGCTCGGCCACGCGGACGAGGCCTTCCTGGAAGATGGCCACCGAGTGCCACTCGGTCTTTTCGCGGCGCTCGCCGGTGTTGCGATCCTTCCAGGTCTCGGAGGTCGCGATGCGCAGGTTGCAGACCTTGCCGCCATTCTGAAAGCTGCGGACTTCGGGATCGCGCCCGAGGTTGCCCACCAGGATCACCTTGTTCACTGAACCGGCCATGTAACTCCCTCTCGAAACAGGATTGGGGCCGATGCGGGAGAATCGCGTCGGCGAATGTCTGCCGTTTCTATACCAGCGGCCCAGAGGGGACAAACGCGTAGGGTGGTTCGGGGTTCCCGGTCTCGTTCATTTCGGTTAGTGTCTCGCGCAAAAGAAGAGTAGCGGTGAGGGATAGCGAATGGCGGTGTCACGCTTTGGGATCGGTTTGGCCGTGGGGCTGAGCCTCGTGGCCGGTGCGACTGTGGCCGAGACCATTTCGACCAAGAACCGCGCGCTGCTGTTTTCCTCTCAGACCAGTGTTCTGGATAACCGTGCATCCCAGCAATACAACAATTCCATACGGTTGCAGCCGCCAAAGGTGGTCACGCCGACGAAATGGGGCACCGGGGATGATGCCGCGGCTGGCGGGCCGGTGCCGAAGTACCGGGGACGTTATAACGGTCCCTATGCCGTTATGGCGCGGGTCGCCGCGCAGAAGCATGGCGTGCCAGAGGACCTGTTCCTGCGCCTCGTGATGCAGGAATCGCGGTTCAATCCAAAAGCGCTGTCGCACAAGGGCGCCATCGGGCTGGCGCAGTTGATGCCGGGCACGGCCAAGGCGCTGGGAGTCGATCCGCATGATCCTCAGCAGAACCTCGAAGGCGGGGCCAAGTACCTGAAGATCCAGTACCGCAAGTTCGGGGACTGGCGACTGGCTCTGGCGGCCTACAACGCGGGGCCGGGGGCGGTGGAAAAGCACAATGGTGTGCCGCCCTACCGCGAGACGAAGAACTACGTGAAGGTGATCTGGGGCAGCTGAGGCTGCCTTTTCCCTGTCCGGGTTGCCACTGGCGTGCCTCTGCCGGGCTTCGGTCAGCGGGCAAATTTCCCGACAATTGAAAAGTTTAGCGCGCTGTTGAGGCTTTTGCGCGATCCTTACATCCAACGCGGATGTTGCAGGATCCGAGGGTGATGGCGGGTGACGGACGGCAAGAACGGTTGACGGCGACATGGCATCGGCTGGTGGCGATGCTTGGGTTGGCGCTATGCGTAATGGCGTCCTCCGGGGCGCGGGCGGAGCCATGCCAGGCGCCCGGCGACCTCGTGGGACTGGTGCGGCTGATGTCCGTTCTGCCGCCAAACGGTGGTGCGATATCGCCCGCCTTTGCCGACCGGCTGTCGACAAGGATCGGTACGCTGAGCGAGGTGTCCATGCTGCGCGCGCTGGAGGAGCACCGCATGCAGGTGCTCAGCGGGATTGCGCTGGAAATCATGTCAGAAGCGGCGCGCTTGTCACACCCCGGGGCAGAGTTCGACGGGCGCCATGTGCGCCTGATGCTGCGGGAATTCGACCAACAGGCGACGCTGGCCTGCCAGCAGGCGGAGAACGCCATGACCAGCACCCCCGAAGAGCTGGCCGGTGTCTTTACCGAGGGGCGCGTCGACTGGGACGAGGTCGACCGGTTGCTGCGCGACAACAAGGTGGTCAGCGGTGGTGCGGTGGTCGGTCTTCTGATCCTGGTGATCGGACTGTTGTTCGGGGCGGATTTGGTGGTGCGATGGGCCTGGGCGCTGGTTTACAACCGTCGCGCCTGCCGTGTGCCCGCGACGATGGACGTGAACGGAACCGCTGTTCCCGGCCTTGTCCTGACGCTGGGCCGGGGGGGCTTTCGGTTCCATCCCTATGACATGGCCGATTTGACCCTGGCCGAAGGGGCCAGCGTTGTCCTGCACGTCGAGGCGGCCGTCCCGCTTCAGGCGGAGCTGAGCCGCCTGCACGAGGCTGTGGCGGACTTCCGACTGACCGATGCCCTGTCGGTGAAGGGCCAGAACGACATTCTCGCGCAGTCGACGATCTCGCCGTATTTCATCCGCAAGTCCCGCGATGGCGGAGAGGCGGAGGTCATCACGCTGGTGGTCCCCGCCGCGTCCGAGCAGGCCGCGGAACAGCGCGACATGCTAGGGAGCGGCGTGGCCCGCGCTACTCCGCCGCGATCTTGATGACCGGTTCCATGCCGGCAAGGTCTGCGTCGGAGAGGTGACATTTGACCTGATGGCCCTCGGCCAGCATCCGGACCGGCGGCACTTCGCGCTCACACAGGCCGCCGGGCACCTGCGATTTCCAGCGGCAGCGCGTCTGGAACGGGCATCCGGGGGGCGGGTTCATGGCAGAAGGAATGTCGCCTTCGAGGACGATATGCGTCTTCTCGACCGAGGTATCCGCGATGGGCACCGCTGACAAAAGCGCCTCGGTATAAGGGTGATAGGGGGGAGAGAAGACCTGTTCGGTGGTCCCCAGTTCGACCACGTGGCCAAGGTACATGACCATGACCCGGTCGCTGAGGTAACGCACGATCGACAGGTCGTGCGAGATGAACAAAAGCGTGGTCTTCTGCTCGCGCTGGATCTCCATCAACAGGTCGCTGACGGCGGCCTGTACCGAGACGTCCAGCGCCGATACCGGTTCATCCGCCACCACGATCCGCGCGCCCCCGGCAAAGGCGCGGGCAATGCCGACGCGCTGCTTTTGCCCGCCGGACAACTGGCGCGGCATCCGTCCGGCAAACTCGCGCGGCAGTTTCACGAGGTCCAGCAGGCGCAACATCTCGTCGCGCCGCTCGGCATCCGATGCGCCTTTGCCAAAGATCTCCAGCGCGCGCATGATCTGCCGCCCGACCGTCATCGACGGATTGAGCGTGTCGAAGGGGTTCTGGAACACCATCTGCACATCGGCGATGGTCTGGGTGTCACGCGCCTCGATGGGGGTGCTTTCGATGTTGCGGTTGTCCAGCAGGATCTGGCCGTCGGTCGCGGTCTCCAACCCCATGAGCACCTTGGCAAAGGTCGACTTGCCACAGCCGGATTCACCGACGATGGCGAGGGTCTCGCTTTCACGCGCCTCGAAGGTCAGGGTCTCGTTGGCCTTGACCACCTTCGTCCCGGCAGAGCCGCCGAACAGCTTGTTGGCCGCCACCTCGTAATATTTCTTGAGGTGGTCCATCTTCAGGATCACGCGGCCCGGTTCGGATTTCTCCTTGGCCACGACGTTGGCAGGCGGAGCGGTCCAGTCGATTTCCGCGAATTTCAGGCAGCGCGAGCGATGCCTTTCATCGCCCGGCACCGGCGACATCGGTACGCGGTCCACGGCGTCACAGCGCCCGGCCTCGAAATAATCGCAGCGCGGGCCAAAGTTGCAACCGGGCGGGCGCTCGTGGGGCAGGGGGAAGTTGCCGGGGATCGCCACCAGCGGGCGGGCGTTCTTGTCCGCGCCGGGCAGAGGGATCGAGCGGAACAGAGCCTGCGTGTAGGGGTGCTGCATCTGGTCAAAGACGTCGGCGATGGAGCCGGTCTCCACCGCCTCGCCGGAATACATCACGCAAAGACGGTCACAGGTCTCCAGCACCAGCCCGAGGTTGTGTGAGATGAACAGCATCGACGTTCCGTATTTGGCGCCAAGCTCCTTGACCAGTTCCACCACGGCGGCCTCGACCGTCACGTCCAGCGCGGTGGTGGGTTCGTCGAGGATCAGCAGCGAGGGTTCGGCCATGAGCGCCATGGCAATGACGATGCGCTGCTGCTGGCCGCCGGACAGCTGGTGCGGATAGCTGTCGAGGATGCGCTTCGGGTCGGGCAGCTTGACGTCCGTCACCACCTGAAGCGCGCGGTCGTAGGCCTCTTTCTCGGACGCGCCCTTGTGGATCATCGGCACTTCCATCAGCTGGCGCCCGATCTTCATCGCCGGGTTGAGCGAGGCCATGGGCTCCTGGTAGATCATGGCAATCTCGGAGCCGCGAATGCGCCGCAACTCCTCCAGCGACATGGTGTTGAGGTCGCGGCCCTTGAACTTGATCGACCCGCCGACGATGCGGCCGTTCTTGCCGAGGTCCTGCATGATCCCCAGCGCCACGGTGGATTTGCCACAGCCGCTTTCGCCCACCAGCCCCACGGCCTCGCCCGGCATGACCCGCACCGAAAAATCCATCACGGCAGGGATTTCCCGCAGCCGCGTGAAGAAGGAAATCGAGAGGTCCTCGATTTCCAGGATCGGCCCGTCAAAGCGCTCGGTCATGTCTTAGCCTCCAGAACAAGAGCGCGCGCCCCTGCTTCTTTGGTTTTCCAAATACCCTCGGGGTCCGGGGCAGAGCCTCGGTCCGCCGTCGTCAATCCCGCAACGATTCCTCGCGCAGCCCGTCTGCCAGCAGGTTCAGCCCCAGCACCAGCGACAAGAGCGCCAGCGCCGGCGGCAGGGCCGGGTGCATGTAGACGGCCAGCAGGCGGCGGCCCTCGTTGATGGTCGTGCCCCAGTCCGGGCTTTCCGGCGGCAGGCCAAGGCCAAAGAACCCCAGCGTGCCCAGAAGGATCGTCGTGTAGCCGATGCGCAGGCAGAAATCGACGATCAGCGGGCCACGGGCGTTGGGCAGGATTTCCCACAGCATGACGTACCACGGGCCTTCGCCGCGGGTCTGTGCGGCAGCGACGTAATCGCGGGTCTTGATGTCCATGGTCAGGCCCCGCACGATGCGGAACACCGTGGGCGAGTTCACGAAGACCACCGAGACGAAAACCACGAGGATCCCCCCCGGCACGTCGAACAGGTCGAGCGGCCAGAAGTCGATTTTCGACAGCGGTTCGTTGATGAGCGAGAGGTAGGCCAGCGCCATGGGGACCAGCAGCACTACCAGGTAGGTGATGTTCTTGCGCGGCTGCGTGCGGAACCGGGAGTGTATCAGCACGGCGACGAAGATCAGCGGAAAGATGAAGAGGAAGACGGCCATGAACTGCGGCAGGCCGGTGGCGATGATCTCGGGCGTGACCAGCAGGTAGAACAGCAGGATCACCGGGAAGGCGAGGATCAGGTTGGCGAGGAAGCTGAGCACCGTGTCCAGCTTGCCGCCGTAGTAGCCCGCGGGCAGGCCCAGCGTGATGCCGACCATGAAGGCAAAGAGCGTCGCCAATGGCGCGATGGCCATGACGATGGTCGATCCCTTGACCATGCGCGAGAACACGTCGCGGGCGAGGTTATCGCCGCCAAGCAGATACCAGCCAAAGCCTGCCTCGGCGGTGGGCGTCGGGGTGCCGGGGACCTTGTTTTTCATCCCCGACAGCTGCGCCACGGGGTCGTGGGTGGCGATCAGGTCGAATACCCCGGCAAAGAGCGCTGTGAAGACCCAGAACATCACGAGCGCAAAGCCGATCATGCCGATGGTGGAGTCGAAGAGCTTGCCATAGAGGCCAAGCCGCCGTTTGTAGTGGATTGACAGCGCGAAGGTCGCGGCAAGCGCGATCCAGACGGGCAGGAAACGGCGGATCATGCCGCCGACGATGCCGCCGGAGGCGCCCAGCAGGATGCCGCCCAGCAGGTAGGCGGCGAGCAGGGCGATCAGCGCCAGCCCCAGCAGGTTCGACGCCATGCGCAGCCCGCCCCAGATGCCGCCCGTGGCGACGAGGGTGCCATCGGGGTTGGCCTTCATCCCGGTGTCGGGTTCGAAGAACGACAGCAACACGCGCAGCACCACCACCAGCGCAAAGAGCGGCACGAGGATATAGAGGATCGGGTCGAGAACGGTGCCGAGGCTGCCGGTCCAGGTCAAAGGGTCCATGGTCCTCTCCTCAGGTCACGCTGATGCGCGGGTTCAGGTAGACGTAGCCGATGTCGGAGATCAGCTGCGTGATGAGCACGACAAACACCGCCACGACCGACACGCCGAGCAGCAGTTCGATGTCGTTGTTGCCCGCCGCTTCGACCACCGCCCAGCCGAAGCCCTTGTAGTTGAACAGGGTTTCGACGATGACCACGCCGTTCAGCAGCCACGGGAATTGCAGCATGATGACGGTGAAGGGGGCGATGAGCGCGTTCCTGAGTGCGTGCCTCAGGACGATGTTGCGGAAGGAAACGCCCTTCAGCCGGGCGGTGCGGATGTACTGCGCGCTCATGACCTCGGCCATCGACGCGCGGGTCATGCGGGCGATGTAGCCCATGCCGTAGAGCGCGATGGTCAGGACGGGCAGGAAGAAGTTCTCGAAATTCGCGTCCTCCATCGCGGAGGCGGCGGAGCCCTTGAACCATTTCAGGCCCACGGCCGACGAGGTGAACACTGCGATCAGGATCACGCCCGAGACGTATTCCGGCGTGGCGGTGGTGGTGATGGACACGGTCGACAGCGAACGATCCAGCGCCGAGCCTTCGCGCATCCCGGCGAGGATGCCGAGGATCAGCGCCGAGGGCACCATCAGCACCATGACCCAGAACATGAGTTTCCCGGTCAGGCCGAGGCGCGTGCCGATCACGCCGCCCACCGGCTCCTTGAACCGGGTGGAAAAGCCCCAGTGCCCTTGCAGGATGCCGCAAAAGCGCGGCGCGTCTTCCAGCGCGGTGCCGGGAAGCTGGCAGCGGGCGTTGACCTCTCCGTCCGGGGTTTCGATGCGGTAGCCGGGGGCGACGCCCAGCCATTCGGCGTAGTTGCGCACGAGGCGCAGGTCAAAGCCGGTATTGATCTGCGTGGCGGCCTCTTCGGCGGTGATCTGGCCCGAGCGGTAGGCGGCCAGCATCTCGGGGTCCACCGGCGAGCGGTAGCCGTTGTTGGCCAGCCACGAGGCGACCTCGATATCGGTCATCCGGAAGTTGCCTTCGGACTTCGCCAGCTTTTCGAGGTTGGGATAGAGGTTCGTCATGGTGAACACGACGAAGGTCAGACACAGGGCGGTGAGGATCATCACGGCCACACGTCTGAGGATGAACAGTCCCAAGGGCGCCTCCCTGTACTTGGGGGCCGGTCAGGGATGCGTCAGCCCCTTCGGGCTGGCGGATGCCTGTCCGACAAGGTGGGCCGCCCCCATCTGGGAACGGCCCGTGGTCTGTCAGGTCAGGCGGCGAGGCCCAGCTTGTAGACGTGGATCTCGAACGAGGGGTGCATTTCCGCGCCGACGACGCCCGGCTTGTAATGGCGATACAGCGAGCGCCAGTAGGGCTGGATGAAGACCGAGTCGCCCCGCAGGATGCCCTCGACGTCCTTCATCACCTCGCGGCGCGCGTCGGCGTCGGCGATGGACATGGCCTCCCCCAGCTTGGCGTCGAACTCGGGGTTGGAATAGCCCGCCTCGTTCCATGCCTCGCCCGTGCGGTAGGCCAGTGACAGCACCTGCACGCCCAGCGGGCGGTGGTTCCACTCGGTGATCGAGAAGGGGTATTTCGTCCAGTCGTTCCAGAAGGTCGAACCGGGCAGGACGGTGCGTTTGACGTTCATCCCGGCGTCGCGCATCTGCGCGGCACAGGCGTCGGCGGTGTTCTTGGTAAAACCATCGTCGAGCGAGATGATCTCGTGCTCGAAATCCGCCATGCCGATCTCGTCGAGCAGCGCCTTGGACGCCGCAGGGTCCAGCGGGGCCGGGCCGATGTCGGCGTATTCCGGGTGCACCGGCGCGACGTGGTGGTTTTCGGCCACGGTGCCAAGGCCCGAGTAGCCCAGTTCAAGAAGGACGGCGTTGTCCACGGCCTTCACCACCGCTTCGCGCAGCTTGGCATTGGCGTAGGGGGCGCTGTCACCCACGGGGGTCTGCTGGTTCATGCGCAGAACGACGGTGGAGCCGGTGACGACCTCTGATTTCTCCCAGCCGATGGCGTCGGCGATGTCGATGTACTCGTTCACGTTCTGATAGAGCATGTCGACTTCTTCGGATTCGATCGCCGCGATCCAGGACGCCGGGTCGGTGCCGTAGTCGATGTATTCCACGCGGTCGAGCGTTGCGCCGCCGTAGCCTTCGGCCTCGGCGCCCCACCACGTGTGCTCGGTGTTCTTGACCACGACGCCCTTTACGCCGACCTCGAGGCTTTCCGGCAGGTAGGGGCCGGTGCCGACGGGGTTGCCGAGCATGTTGTCGGGGTCGTGGCTGGAATGGACCACCGCCGCCGGGTAGTCCGCCATGCCGACGATCAGCGCGATGTCGGGGGTCGGCAGTTTCACCGTGACGGTCAGATCGTCGACCTTGGTCACGGCGCCTTCCATCAGCTTGGACGTGCTTTCGTCCACCAGAACCGCCATGCGGCCGGCCATCGAGTTGCCGTCGACGGTCTTGTCGCACCAGTATTCGATCATCCGCACCACGTCATCGGCGGTGAAGGCATCGCCGTTGTTCCATGTCACGCCGGGGCGGACGTGCAGCGTGTATTCGGTGGCGTCGTCATTGGCGTCCCAGGATTCCAGCAGCATGCCGCGGACGGAGCCGTCGCGGTTGTATTCCACCATGTATTCCAGCCACCCGCGGCTGAAGTTGGCGATCTGCGACCAGTCATAGGTGCGCGGGTCCTTGAGCGCGCGTACGTCGGTCTGGATGCGCAGGGTGCCGCCTTGCTGGGCGTGGGCCGCCGCCTGCGCCGGCGCGCCGAGACCGCCAAGCGCATAGGCCGCCGCCACCGACACACCGAGGCCGGTGGTACGGGCAAGGAATTCACGGCGGTCGAGCAGGCCCTGCTTGAACTCGCGTGCATACATTTCCGCAGCCGGATGGATCCGACGCGGCTGGTCAAGCTTGGTCATCGTGTTCTCCCTGTGACACGTTTTGTATTGTCGGAGGTCTGTGTAACAGCCGCTTCACGCATCGCGCGGAACTGTTGCGCCCCGTATTTGGACCATTGCGCACGAAGCGAGGCGCTGCGTCAACGCTCTGGATCGGCGTTTTTGGGTTCGAAACCGACATGTCGCTAGTTTGAAAGCGACACTTGCGCGGCGCAAGAGATCGTTGGGATAGGTTCGGTGCGCGGGGTCAGGCGCGGACGGGGGCCTTGCGCGCGCCGTTGCGCAGGGCCGAGGGGGTCTTGCCGGTGTGGGTCTGCACGAAGCGGGTGAAGTACGCCGCCGAAGAGAAGCCCAGCGATTTCGCCACGTCCTGAACGGGCGGTTTCGGGCTGTCCAGCGCCATGCGGGCGGCGTGCAGCTTGCGTTCGGTCAGCAGGTCGGCGGCGGTCTTGCCGCAGGTCGCCTTGCAGGTGCGCGACAGATGCGTGGGCGTGACGTCCAGCGCCTCGGCGTAGTCGCCCATGGTCTGCGCGGTGCGAAAGTCGCGGGTGAGCGCGGTGGCAAAGCGTCGGGCGAGGCGTTGCGCGGCGGTCTCCTTGGGCGGCTCCGACGCGCCATTGTCGATCTGGCGCGCCAGCCAGATGCCCATCAGGCGCACGCGGGCCTCCAGCGCGTCCTGCATGAGGGCGCGTTTCTGTTGCAGTTCCCGGTGCATGGCGTCGATTTCGGCGGTCAGTTCGGCCTGGGCAAAGCTGTCGCGGATGCGCAGGACGGTCGGTTCATGCGGCTCGCGCGGGCCAAGTCCGGGGGCGGCATGGACGAAAAGCGCTTGCGTGCCGGGCTGAAGATCGACGCTGAACAGCGTCCCGGCGGGCAGCCAGAGCGCGTGGTGCATCGACACGCCCCGCAGCACCCCACCGATCATGACGCGGCCCTGGCCCTTTGTGATCCACAACAGCGTGGTGTCCTCGCGGTCATGCGCAAGGTTGTAACGCCATGGGGCGCTTTGGAATTCCAGCATGAAGGACCCGGCCCGGATCGGTCCGCGCGGTTTCGACGGCGCGGGGGGCATGGGGTTCTTCAGGAAGCCGGGTCTTGCCATCTAGGCGAGGTCCTCTGGAGTGATGCGCGGCCAGGTTGCCATGCGGGATTTGAACCACGTCCGCTGACGCTTGGCAAACTGCCGGGTGAGGATCGTGGCGCGCTGTGACGCTTCTGCAAGGGTCAGTTCGCCGCGCAGGTGGGCGATCAGTTCGGCAGCGCCAATGGCCTTGGCAGAGGGCAGGGCGGGCGACCATGTCGCTTCGTTGCGGCGGGCCTCGTCCAGAGCGCCCTGTTTCAACATCAGGTCAAAACGGCGCTCGATGCGCGGTGTCAGCCAGTCCTTTGGTGCATCGAACAGGAAAGGTTGTGCATGATCCAGCGGCAATAGCGGCGGCGGCGTGGCGTCCTGCCAGGCGCGCAACCCGCGTCCTGTGGCGCGCAAGACCTCCCACGCGCGCTGGACGCGCATGGGGTTTTGCAGGTCGATGCCTGCGGCGGTCTCGGGGTCGAGGTCGGCGATCATGCGGGAAAGGCCGTGTTTCGTGCGCAAACTGTCGGCCTCTTCGCGGATTTCTGGTGGGATCTGAGGCACCTCGGCCAGACCTTCGGTCAGGGCGGTGAAATACAGGCCCGTGCCGCCGGTGATGATCTGGCGCGGACCGTCCATCAGCGGCGCGAGGTCGCGCAGCCAGTCGCCGACGGAATAGGCCCGGGTGCCGGGGACGTGACCGTACAACAGGTGTCGCGCGCGGGCTTCGTCCTCGGCGGAGGGCCGGGCGGTCAGCACCCGCCAGTCGTCGAAGACCTGTATCGCATCGGCGTTCACCACCACGCCGCCCTGCCGTTCGGCGATGGCCAGCGCCAGCGCGGACTTGCCGCTGGCGGTCGGTCCGGCGATCAACACCGGGCGCGCGGGGTCGAGCGCGTCGATCCGGGTCTTCAGTGCATCGGGGATGGGCATGGGCAGGGGTCCGCTGACGTCTTGGGGAATTTCCGCACCGCAGCGCCATTGCACAACGGCGGGTTTTCCGCCAGATATGCCGGGAACCTACCCCCCGATAAAGATGGAGCGCAACATGAGCGAGAGCGAAACCACGCCCGCCCCCACCTATAAACGCGTCATGCTGAAAATCTCGGGGGAGGCGCTGATGGGCGATCAGGGCTTTGGCCTGCACCCGCCCACCGTCGAGCGCGTCGCGCGCGAGATCAAGGCGGTCCACGACCTTGGCGTCGAGATCTGCATGGTGATCGGCGGCGGCAACATCTTTCGCGGGCTGGCCGGGTCGGCGCAGGGGATGGAGCGCACCACGGCGGATTACATGGGGATGCTGGCCACGGTGATGAACGCGCTGGCGATGCAGTCGGCGCTGGAAGGGCTGGGGGTCTTTGTCCGGGTCATTTCGGCGATCCGCATGGACGAGGTTGCAGAACCCTACATCCGCCGCCGCGCCGTGCGGCACCTCGAGAAAAAGCGCGTCTGCATTTTCGCCGCCGGGACGGGCAACCCGTATTTCACCACGGATACGGCGGCGGCGCTGCGCGCCTCCGAGATGGCCTGCGAAGCGATCCTGATGGGCAAGAATGTCGACGGGATCTATGACAGCGATCCGAAGATCAACCCGGACGCAAAGCGTTTCGATGAAATCACTTACGACGATGTCCTGACCAAGAACCTGAAGGTCATGGACGCTTCGGCCATTGCACTGACCCGCGACAACAAGATGCCGCTTCTGGTGTTCTCGCTGAACGAACCGGGCGGGTTCAAAGGCATCCTCGCTGGCACGGGCACCTGTACCCGCGTGATTCCCTGAACGGTTCCGGGTCTTTTCTGGACGATTGAGCGATTTAACGCCCCGGATCATGCTCCGGGGCGTTCTTGTTTCAGGCGGTGCCGGTCTGCGGAGGCGGCGCAGAGCTGGACGAGGGGCGCGTGGCCTCGCTGTCCTCGGCCCAGGTCCTTGCCGGGATCTGGGGTGGGATGTTGGCCGGCGGCGCGGCGCGTTCCGCCGCGCGTTTGCGTCCTGCACGTTCAGCACGCGGCGGTTGGCCGAAGTGGCCTCGATAGCTCCGCGTGAAGGCGGAGGCTGAGGCGAAGCCGGTGGCGGAGGCGATCTCGGACACGGAAAGTGCCGTTTCCTCAACGAGTTGCGCGGCGCGCCTCAGGCGAAGGTCGAGGTAGACCTGCATGGGCGTCTTGCCCAGAGCCTTGTCGCAGCGCAGGCGGAGTTGTTTCATCGACAGGTCGAGTTCGGCGGCAATGCGTGGCAAGGGCAAGGGGTCCTGCAGGTGCGCGGCCATGATGGATTGCATCCGCGCCATCACCGGATCGGCGCTGTTCGGCAGGCTTTGGCGGCTGGAATTGTCCGCGACACGCCCGAGCGCCATGGCCTGTCCGGTCTTTGACGCGAGCGAGGGCCCGTGGGCGCGGGCGATCCAGTCCAGAAGCGCCTCGGCGGCGGCGAGGCCACCCGTGGAGGTCAGGCGCTGACGGTCGAATACATGCGTGCGCCGGGACAGGGCGACGGCGGGATAGCTGCGTTCGGGATCGGGCGGCAGCACGGCTTCGCGCCCGTCGAGCAGGCCGAGGCGGGCGAGGATCAGCGCGCCCTGATCGAGGCCCGCGAGCGTTGTCCCGGCGTTCGACGCCCGTGTCAGGAAGCCGCGCAGACCCATCGGCAGGTGCCCCAACGGGTCCGGTCCGGCGCACAGCACGATCAGGTCAAAGCCCTGCGCGCCCTCCCAATCCTGCGCGTCGGCCGCGATCACCGTGCCGTCGGACGCGGTCACGGGATCGCCTGTCACGGTGCGGATCCGGCAGGTGAACAGCGTCTGACCGGCGCAGAGGTTGGCGATGCGCAACGCCTCGCGGATGAGGACGTAGCCCAGCATTGGAAAGCCGGGAAAGAGGATAAGGCAGACGTGCATGAGGTGTCCGATACGGTCGTTCAGGTATGGTTCAGGGTGTTTCGGGCATCAGCCACGCCCGTTACCCATGTTTCGCACATCAGGCATTAACGAAGGCTTATGGAAAACGACGTCGTCCAAGAGTGATTGAAATGGAGGGCGGGACGGGCTAAGCCTCGCCACCGACGAAGGTTACCGCAGAGGCTGACGCTCATGTCCGACGAATTCGAACTCGACACAGATGATCTCAAGCGCCGCATGGAAGGCGCGATGGGGAACCTCAAGACGGAATTCGCCTCGTTGCGGACCGGGCGCGCGTCGGGTTCGATGCTGGAACCGATCCAGGTGGACGCCTACGGGTCGATGACGCCGATCAACCAGGTGGGCACCGTAAACGTGCCGGAACCGCGCATGGTCACCATCAACGTCTGGGACAGGTCGCTGGTGGGCAAGGTGGAAAAGGCGATCCGCGAGTCGGGTCTGGGCATCAACCCGCAGCTCAACGGCACCATCATCATGCTGCCGATCCCCGAGCTGAACGAGGAACGCCGCCGCGAGCTGACCAAGGTCGCCGGGCAATACGCCGAGCACGCCCGCGTCGCGATCCGCAACGTGCGCCGCGACGGAATGGAGCAGATCAAGAAGGGCAAGGATTCCATGTCCGAAGACGACGCAAAGCTGTGGGAAGGCGAGGTTCAGGACCTTACCGACACCTACATCAAGAAGGTCGACGAGGCGCTTGAGCACAAGCAGGAAGAAATCATGCAGGTCTGAGCCGCATGGGTCGGAGTGCAGTGGACGGGGGCGGGCGACCGCCCCTTTTTCGTGCGCTGGCGCGGGGGCCTCGTGGGGATGAAGTGGGCATGCACGGTTCCTGCACGATCTCTGCGCGACTATCCCTTTGGCAAGCCCCGGCCTTTCGTCTATGACGTCCAATGAACGAGCACTTGCCCCCTGAAGGAGCTTCCATGACCCGTCCGACCAGCCCCGAAGAGGGTGGCCCGCGTCACGTCGCGATCATCATGGATGGCAATGGCCGCTGGGCCACCATGCGGGGGCGTCCGCGCCTGTTCGGGCATCACGCGGGCGCGCGGCGGGTGCGCGAGATCGTGGAAAGCTGCCCGGACTACGGCGTCAAATACCTGACGATCTTTGCTTTCTCGACCGAGAACTGGAAGCGCACGCAGGTCGAGGTGGCCGGGCTGATGAGCCTCTTCCGGCGCTACATCATGAAGGAGATGCAGGCCTTCGTGAAGGAAAACGTCCGGGTGCGTTTCATCGGGGATCGTCCCCGGCTGGACGCCAAGCTGCGCGGCCTGATGGACGAGGCCGAGAAGATGACCGAGCATTGCACCGGCACGAACCTGACCATCGCGCTGAATTACGGTGGCCGGGACGAGGTCGCGCGGGCGACGCAGCGGCTCGCGCAGGACGTGGCGGATGGCAAGCTGAAGCCCGAAGATGTTTGCGAGGAGACGCTGCCGCGCTACCTCGACACCTGCGTGCTGCCGGACCCGGATCTGGTGATCCGCACGAGCGGCGAGGCGCGGATCTCGAACTTCCTGCTGTGGCAGTCGGCCTATTCGGAATACGAATTCGTCGACACGCTCTGGCCGGATTTTGCGCCCGAGGAATTCGGGCGACTCTGCGCAGCCTATGGCAAGCGCGACCGGCGTTTCGGCGCGGTGAAGGTTTAAGGACGGAAAGAACGCATGAGCGCACATCGTTGGGATGACCTGAAGGTCCGGCTGGCTTCGGCCGTGGTGATGATCGCGGTGGGCGTTCTGGGGGTCTGGGCCGGGGGCGTGGTGTTTCACCTGCTGATCGCGCTGGCCTCGGGTGTGATGGTCTGGGAACTGGTCTGCCTGCTGGATACCGGGCGGACGAAATCGCAATACATCCTTGGGGCGGCGACGTTCCTGGTGGCGGTGGTGGCGATCCGCTTGTCGCCGGGCTTTGCCCTGCCGCTGATGATGGCGCCTGCCATGCTCGGCTTTGCCCGGATGGAGCAGGGCGGCACGCGCTACGCTGTCTTTGCCACGCTGATCGTCTTTGCGGGCTACGGGATGATGGACCTGCGCGACGATCTGGGCGTGGTCTGGATGCTGTGGCTCATCACGACCGTGGTGGTGACGGATGTGTTTGGCTACTTCGCGGGGCGCGCCATCGGCGGGCCGAAGTTCTGGCCCAAGGTGTCGCCGAAAAAGACGTGGTCCGGCACGGCGGCGGGCTGGCTGGGGGCGGCTGTGGTCGGCTGGCTGTTCATGGGCTGGACCGGGGCGGGCAGCGGCCTGATCGGCATTTCCATCGCCGTGAGCATGGCCAGCCAGATCGGCGACATCGCCGAGAGCGCGTTGAAGCGGAAGGCGGGGGTGAAGGATTCCTCGAACCTGATTCCGGGGCACGGCGGCTTGCTGGACCGGTTCGACGGGATGCTGGGGGCTTCGGTGTTCCTGGTGTTCGCCTCGCAGATCGTCGATTTCCCGGCGGGGCTGTAAGGCGTCATGCGCAGGGTCAGCATTTTCGGCGCGACCGGGTCCATTGGTCAGAACACCATCGACCTGATCGCACGCGCGCCGGAGGAATACCGCGTCGTCGCCCTGACGGGGGGCCGCAACGTGGCGCAACTGGCGGAGGACGCGCGGCGTCTGCGTGCCGAGGTGGCGGTCGCGGCGGATGAGCCGCTGTTGCCCGAATTGCGCGAGCGGCTTGCCGGGTCCGGCATTGAGGCGCAGGCAGGGCGTCAGGCTTTGGTCGAGGCGGCGGATCGCCCGGCGGATTGGGTCATGTCGGCCATCGTCGGCGCGGCGGGGCTGGAGCCGGGCTTGCGCGCCTTGCAGCAGGGCGCGGCCCTTGCGCTGGCCAACAAGGAAAGCATGGTTTGCGCCGGTCGCCTGATGATGCGCACCGCCGAGGCCCATGGCGGGCGCGTCCTGCCGGTGGATTCCGAGCATTCCGCCGTCTTTCAGGCGCTGATCGGCGAGGACATGGCCGCCGTCGAGCGGGTCATCATCACGGCCTCGGGCGGTGCGTTCCGCGACTGGCCTCTGGAGGACCTGCACAAGGCGACGCCCGCGCAGGCGGCGACGCATCCGAACTGGGACATGGGGCAGCGCATCACCATCGACTCGGCGTCGATGTTCAACAAGGCGCTGGAGCTGATCGAGACGCGCGAGTTCTTTGGCCTCGACCCGGCGAAGATCGAGACGGTGGTCCATCCCGAAAGCATGATCCACGCGCTTGTAGGGTTCAATGACGGGGCGTTCATGGCGCATGTCGGGCCGCCGGACATGCGGCACGCCATCGGGTTTGCGCTGCATTACCCGGAGCGTCGGACCCTGCCGGTGGAAAGGCTGGACCTTGTGAAGCTGGGCGCGCTGACCTTCCGGCCCGCCTGTGAAACCCGCTGGCCTGCGCTGCGCCTTGCGCGCGAGGTGATGGAGGCGGGCGGCCTGTCGGGCGCGGTGTTCAACGCCGCCAAGGAAGTGGCGCTGGATGCCTTCATTGACGGACGCATAAGCTTTACCCGCATGGCGGGGGTCGTGGAGGAGGTTCTCACCCGGCTTTCGTCGCAGGTGCGTCACATTGATGACGCCTTTGACCTTGATATGGTGGTTGAGGTCGACCATCTCGCTCGGGTAGGGGCGGGTGAAATCATTGCGGCTACGGCCTGAGCATAAGATTCCTAGAAGGGGCGCGTTTTGGATCTGACGACACTGACGGCGAGTTTCAGCGGTTTTCTCTTCTATGCGGTGTTCTTCATCGTTGCACTGTCGGTCATCATCGCCATCCACGAGTATGGCCATTACATCGTCGGCAAGAAATCGGGCATCTTCCCGGAGGTCTTTTCGCTGGGCTTCGGTCCGGTGCTGTATTCGCGAGTCGATGGTGACGGGACGAAGTGGCAGCTGGCCGCGATCCCCTTTGGCGGTTACGTGAAATTCCGCGGGGACGGCAATGCCTCTGGCGCGTTAGCCGAGGACGGCGTGATGGAGGGCATGACCGAGACCGAGAAGCGGTCGACCATGATCGGCGCGCCGCTCTGGGCGCGGGCGGCCACCGTTGCCGCCGGACCGCTGTTCAACTTTGCCCTCTCCATCGTGATCTTCGTGGCAGTGTTCATGATGCGCGGCGTGACGGCGGACCCGCTGGTCGTGTCGGCGCTGAAGCCCACGCCCTACACGCAGGAACTGCGCGAGGGCGACCAGATCCTTGCCATCAATGGCGAGGCGCTGCCGGCACCCGGTGACATCGCGGCCTATCGTGCCTTCATGGACACGCTGCCGATGCAGCCGCTGCTGGACTACCGCGTGCTGCGCGACGGGTCCGAGGTGACGGTGCAGGGCCCCTATCTGCACGCGTCGATCGCGGGCACGGTGATGCCCCGCTCTCCGGCGATGGATGCCGGGTTGCAGGTGGGCGACGTCATCACGAAGCTGAACGGGCAGGAGGTCTTTGCCTTCGCGCAACTGCCCGAGGTGATCGAGAATTCCGGCGGTGCCCCGGTCGAGCTGGAAATCTGGCGCGACGGCGAGGTGCTGACGAAGACGCTTCAGGCGCGCAGCATCGACGAGCCGCAGGAAGACGGGACCTTCAAGACCGTGTATCGCATTGGCCTTGGCAGCGGCCCGGTGTTCGAGCCAGCCACGGTGACGCCGTCGTTCTTCGACGCCGTCTGGGGCAGCGTGCGGCAGGTGGGCGACATCATGTATGGCTCGGTGTCGGGCCTGTGGCACATGGCAACGGGCGCGATCAGCACCTGCAACCTGTCCGGCCCGCTGGGCATCGCCGAAACGGCGGGCGACGTGGCCAAGCAGGGGGCGATCGACTTCATCTACCTGATCGGTGTGCTGTCCACGGCGATCGGGCTCATCAACCTGTTCCCGATCCCGGTGCTGGATGGCGGGCATCTGGTGTTCTACGGCTATGAGGCGGTTGCGGGCAAGCCGCCGAGCGATGGCGCGTTGAAGGTGTTGATGTCCATCGGCCTGATGATCGTGCTGTCGATGATGATCTTTGGACTGACGAACGACATATTCTGTTGATCGTCGGGAGATCGTGGATACAGGCGCCGTCGCGAAGGTCTCGCGGCGGCGCCTTGCATCTTGGCTGTTGCGTGGACAATCCGGGCGTTGCGGCAGGCGGCGTTGACGGTCCCGCCACAGGATTTCGAGTCTGCGCCCAAATCCCGCCCGATTTCTCGCGCATGATGCCCCTGGACGACAACCAAGGACCGAATCCATGCAGACCATCTCCGCCGGATACCGCAGCATGAGCCTGCTTGTGAGCATCAACTTCGACCGGTTGCTGTATGTCTTCACCATTGTCTTTGCACTGTTCTTTGGGGCGTTCCTCGGCACCTTCATCAACTGACATCGGGATGATGTTTGACGGTGGTCGCGGCAGGTCTCGTGTCTGCCGCACCGGCTTTTTCAATATTTCGGTGTTGCACGGCGACGCCACGCGCAAAAACCGCGGCTGGGCTTTTGACAAGCGGGGGCATTGCGGCTAGTCACTTTGGCGAGGGATGTCGAAGTGGAAAGCGAAAATGGCAAAGGTCATTTCCGCGCAGGGTGCGCAGAAAAACAATACCAACCGTCTGGGCGATTTCGTTCAAGCCGTATGCCTGACGATGGCACTGGGGACAGGAGCCGCGACTGCCATCGCGGTGATCCCGCAGGCGGCCTACGCTCAGGTCTACAGCTTCAACAGCGTGGACGTGCAGGGCAACCAGCGGGTCGAGGCAGGAACCATCCTGACCTACGCCCGCATCTCGCGCGGGCAGCGTCTGTCGGCCGGTGAGCTAAATGACGCCTATCAGCGTATCCTTGCCTCCGGCCTGTTCGAGAGCGTGGACATGGTCCCGCAGGGGAACACACTGGTCATTCGCGTCGTGGAATACCCGACGGTGAACCGCATCGTGTTCGAGGGCAACAAGCGCATCAAGGACGAGGACCTCGCGCCCATCGTCCAGAGCCAGACGCGCCGCGTGTTCAGCGCCCGCGTGGCCGAGCAGGACGCCCAGAAGATTTCCGAGGCCTATGTGACCCAGGGCCGTCTGGCCGCGCGCGTCACGCCGAAGGTCATTCGCCGCTCGGACAACCGCGTCGATCTGGTGTTCGAGATTTTCGAAGGTGGCGTCTCCGAAGTCGAGCGCATCGGCTTTGTCGGCAACACGGTCTACACGGACCGCCGTTTGCGCCGTGTCGTTGATACCAAGCAGGCCGGTATCCTGCGCGCGATCATCAAGAAGGACACCTTCATCGAGGACCGCGTCGAGTTCGACAAACAATTGCTGAACGACTTCTACATGGCGCGTGGCTATGTCGATTTCCGCATCACCGGCGTGAACGCCGAACTGGCGCAGGAACGTGACGGCTACTTCATGACTTTCAGCGTCGAGGAAGGTCAGCAGTTCAAGGTCGGTCAGGTCGCGGTCAATTCCGATTTGCCGGACGTGGACGTCGAGAAATTCCAGCGCGCCCTGAAGCTGCGTCCGGGCGTGGTCTACTCGCCGCTGCGGGTCGAGAACGAGATCGCCCGTCTGGAAAAACTCGCGATTCGCGAAGGGCTGAGCTTTGTCCGTGTCGATCCGCGCATCGACCGCAATGATCGGGACCTGTCGCTGGACGTGACCTTCAATCTGGTTCGTGGGCCGCGCATCTTTGTCGAGCGCATCGACATCGAGGGCAACACCACAACCGTCGACAGCGTCATCCGTCGCCAGTTCGACACCGTCGAGGGCGATCCCTTCAACCCGCGTGCCATCCGCGAGAGTGCCGAACGCATCCGCGCGCTTGGCTTCTTTGGCGATGTGGCCGTGGATGCCCGCGAGGGCTCCAGCCCGCAGCAGGTCGTCGTTGATGTGAACGTCGAGGAACAGCCGACGGGCTCGCTGTCCTTTGGTGCCAGCTTCTCGTCGACCAGCGGTTTCGGGGCGAATATCTCGTTCTCCGAGAAGAACTTCCTTGGCCGTGGTCAGGCGTTCAGCTTCTCGGTCAACACCGCGTCTTCGGCCAAATCCTACGGGCTGACCTTTGTCGAACCGGCCCTGTTCGGTCAGGATCTAGGCCTTGGCTTTGCGGTCAATTACAGCGAGACGGACAACCTCGGCAGCGATTACGATACGCGGATCGGGACCTTCCGGCCCTTCCTGGATTTCCCGGTGTCCGACAACGGTCGCCTGCAGTTGCGCTATACGGCGCAGATGTCGGAAATCGCCGCAGGCGGCGCGCTGGCGGGTGGCGTCGTGGCAACCGAGGCCGCTTTGGGCGAACGTATCGACAGCTCGTTTGGCTACACCTACAGCTTTGACACCAAGCGTGCGGGGCTTAGCCCGACGAAGCGGACCCTGCTGGAATTCAGCCAGGACTTCGGCGGTGTCGGTGGCGATACGACCTTTGTCCGCACGGGCGTCAAGGCCGTCGCGCAGACCAAGATCATGAGCGAGGAAGTCACCCTGCGGGCCACGCTGGAAGGCGGCGCGCTGAGCTACTCCAAGGGCGAGTCGCGCGTGACCGACCGCTTCATGATAAGCCCCTCGTTGATGCGTGGTTTCGACTATGCGGGCATTGGTCCGCGCGAGATCGACGGCTCTGGCAACAGCGATCCGCTGGGCGGCAACTACTTTGCCGTGGCACGGTTCGAGGCCGAATTCCCGGTGGGTCTGCCGGAGGAATACGGCATCTCCGGCGGTCTGTTCTACGACATGGGTTCGGTCTGGGGCGTGAACTCGACGACTTCGCCGGCGGCGGGGAACAGCATCGTGTCGCAGGACTTTGAGCTGCGCCACGTTGTCGGTTTCTCGGTCTTCTGGGACAGCGCCCTTGGGCCGCTGCGGTTGGACTTTGCCGAACCGCTGTCCAAGCAGAAGTACGACGAGGTCAAGAACTTCAACCTGACCGTGTCGACGCAATTCTAAGCTGATGCGACGCATTGGATCTGTCATGACTCTCGCCCTCGGCCTTATGGCCGGGGGCGTTTTTGCGCAACAGGGCAACCAGTTGGACCTGGGAACGGTACAAAGCCCGGTGTTGGTGATCGACTTCGAGCGCGCTTTTTCCGAGAGCGCCTTTGGCCGACGCCTGAACGCTGAAGTCGAGCGGGAAGGCGCCGCCATCGTGGCCGAAAACCGTCGCATCGAGGCGGAACTGACCGAAGAAGAACAGCGCCTGACCCAGCAGCGCGCATCCATGGCGCCGGAGGATTTCCGCGCGCTTGCCGATGCCTTTGATGAGAAAGTCCAGAAGCTGCGCGCCGAGCAGGACGCCAAGGCCGAGGCGCTTGGCAAGCTGGGAGACCAGAGCCGGATCGATTTTCTCGCGGCAGCGCGTCCCGTGCTGGAGGCCTTGATGGTTGAATCCAACGCTGCGGTCGTTCTGGAACGGCGCGGTGTCCTGGTGGTCGCAGACGCGGTGGACATCACCGAGCAAGCCATCGCGCGCATCGACGACGTGGTGGCCACGCGTGATGATGGCCCCGTTCAGGACGGCCAACCGGCGCCGACCCAGCCCTGAAGGTCCCGCCATGCTTGCCCCGGAGAACGGGGCTTGGTAGTCACGCGACAGACACAAAAGACAAGGCAAAGCCCGATGAGTGACGATCTGAAGTCCGCCGATATCCAGCTGATCCAGCGGATCATCCCGCACCGTTACCCGTTCCTGCTGGTGGACCGTGTGGTCGACATCGACGGCACCCAGAGCGCGGTGGGCATCAAGAACGTCACCATGAACGAACCGCATTTCCAGGGCCATTTCCCCGGCCTGCCGATCATGCCGGGCGTCACGATTGTCGAGGCCATGGCGCAGACGGCTGCCGTCATGGTGGGCGTGACGCTGGAGATGGCCGACAAGGAGATGAAGGTCTACTTCATGGCCATCGACAAGTGCAAGTTCCGCCGCAAGGTGGTGCCGGGCGATCAGCTGCTGATGAAGTTGCAGACCCTGCGCGGCAAGCCCGGTGGCAAGGTCTGGAAGTTCGGCGGTGTGGCCGAGGTCGATGGCGAAATGGCTGCCGAGGTCGAGTTCACAGCCATGATGGACCTGCCTGCTCCGGTGAGCGCATGAGCGATCTGATCCATCCTTCGGCGGTGATCGAGGAGGGCGCGCGTCTTGGCGAAGGTGTCCGCATCGGTCCGTTTTGTCACGTGGGCCCCGAGGTCGTTCTTGGCGATCGTGTAGAGCTGAAATCCCATGTCGTCGTGACCGGCAACACCGAGGTCGGCGCCGATACGGTGATCTTCAATTTCGCGGTGATCGGAGAGATCCCGCAGGACCTGAAGTTCAACGGTGAAAAGACCCGGCTGGTCATCGGTGAACGCAATCGCATTCGCGAGCATGTGACGATGAACAGCGGCACCGAGGGCGGCGGCGGTGTCACGCGCGTCGGCGATGACGGTCTGTTCATGGCGGGCTGCCATGTTGCCCATGACGCGCAGGTCGGCAATCGCGTCATCATCGTGAACAACGCTGCCTTGGCCGGCCATTGTATCATCGAAGACGACGTCATCATTGGCGGGCTGTCGGGCGTGCACCAGTGGGTGCGCATCGGTCGCGGTGCGATCATCGGCGCTGTGACCATGGTGACAAACGACGTGATCCCTTACGGGTTGGTGCAGGCTCCGCGCGGCAAGCTGGACGGGCTGAACCTCGTGGGCCTGAAGCGGAGGGGCGTTGCGCGCGAAGACATCACCGCATTGCGGGCCGCGTTCCAGATGCTTGCGCAGGGCGAGGGCGCATTTCAGGACCGCGCGCGCAGGCTGGGCGCAGAGACGTCGAGCGACTATGTGCGGGAAATCGTTGACTTTATCTTGGGCGACAGCGATCGCTCGTTCCTGACGCCGGGCTGATGCTGGCGCTGATCGCGGGACGGGGGGCATTGCCCGAGGCTGTTCTGGCGGCCCGTGGGCAGGCCTTGGTCTGCGCGTTGGAGCATTGCCCGCCGGACCGTCTGTCGGTCGATTACACATTTCGGTTGGAGACACTCGGGACTTTGCTGCGCTGGCTGCGCGCGGAGGGTGTTCGGGAGGTCTGCCTGTGCGGTTCGATCACCCGACCGTCATTGGACTGGCGCAAGGTGGACTGGCGAACCTGGCCACTGGTCCCGCGGGTTTTGCGGGCTCTGGGCCGTGGGGACGACGGTGCCTTGCGGATCGTGATCCGGATTTTTGAAGGTGCGGGGTTCACCGTTTTGGCGGCGCATGAGGCCGCACCGGAATTGTTGCCAGGGGAAGGCGTGTGGGGACGGCTCCTGGCGGATGTGTCCTTGGAGGCCGCTATAGGCGATAGGGTGAGCGCCCAACAGGCGGTTAACGATCTCGGTCAGGCCTGTGTGCTGCGTCGGTCGGAAGTGGTTGCACGTGAGGACGACATGGGCACGGATGCTATGCTGGCGCGGTTGACGAATGGTGAAGGCGGCGTTCTCTACAAGGCTCCGAAGCCTGGGCAGGACCGGCGTGCAGATTTACCGGTGATTGGACCTGACACGGTATCGGGCGCGGCCAAGGTCGGATTGCTTGGAATTATTATTGAATATCAGGGGGTCATGGTGCTGGATCAGCCACGGGTGAGGCGGTTGATCGAGGCGGAGGGTATGTTTCTCTGGATCCGGGAAAGAGGCGCATCATGAAGGTCTTTGTCACCGCCGGGGAGGCTTCGGGCGACAAGCTGGGCGCGGCTTTCATGAGGGGTTTCAAGGCCTTGTGCCCCGATGTGGAGTTCCAAGGCGTCGGTGGGCCGTTGATGGAGGCCGAGGGGTTGGTGTCCATCTTCCCGATGGACGAGATCTCGATCATGGGGATCGTGGAAATCCTCAAGGAATACAAGGCGTTGAGGCGACGTATTCGGCAGACGGCGGATCATGTGCTGGAGTGGCGGCCCGATGTGGTCGTCACCATCGACCTTCCGGAATTTTCGTTGCGGGTCAATGGGTTGATAAAGGCGGCTTCGAATATCCGGGTGGTGCATTATGTTGCGCCGACCGTCTGGGCGTGGCGTCCGGGGCGGGCGAAGAAGATGGTCGGCGTGGTCGACCAGGTTCTGGCGCTGCTGCCGTTTGAGCCGCCCTATATGGAAGCCGTTGGGATCGCTTGTGATTTCGTCGGGCATCCGGTGGTTCTGGAGCCTGTGGCGACGGTCGAAGAGGCTGAGGAATGGCGGGCGGAACAGGGGTTTGCCGAGGGTGATCTGTGCCTTGTTCTGCCGGGATCGCGGCGGTCGGAGGTGTTAAGACTTCTGCCGATTTTCCGCGAAGTGGTTGCGGAATTGATAACGCGCAGGCCCGGGATTCACTTTGTGTTACCCGCCGGACGGGCGGTGGAAACGCTGGTTCGCGAGGCCGTGGCGGACTGGCCCGTGCCGGTGCAAGTGATTGATTCAAAGGACGTTCCCGGCAAGCGCGCGGCGTTCCGGGCGGCGGATGTGGCGCTGGCGGCGTCGGGGACGGTGTCGTTGGAATTGGCGGCAAGCGGGTGTCCGATGGTGATCGCTTATGACATGTCCTGGTTGAGCCGGCAGGTGATCGGACGGCTGCTGCTGGTGGATACGGTGACGCTGGTGAACCTTGTGTCCGAGACGCGGGCGGTGCCGGAGTTCATCGGAAAGAATTGCGTGCCATCAAGGATTTGCGAGGGGGTCCTGGCGGTTCTCGACCACCCCGAAGGACAGCAGGCGGCAATGGATCTGACCATGGAGCGGCTGGGCCGGGATGGGGAAGAACCGGGCCTGCGGGCGGCGCGCGCTGTGCTTAACAAACTCTGATCTTAACGGAAACGGCTGCGTTCGTTACCCGTGCGCGCGCGGTTAACGCGGCGTGCGCCTACCAGATGTGGTGTGGGGCCCCGGGTGGGCCCTTGGGTCGTTAAGAAACGGGGGGCCACGTTCAGGATTTTTTATGGGGTGAAGTGGCCGCTTTGGGGGGGATTCGCGGCCACTTGGTAAGGTTTGAAAGTGTGAACAGGCATTAAGGTTAATGTTTGGGGGAGAGAGAGGTTTTGGAGGGGGAGTGCGCCGGGGATGGACGGGGGGATTGGCCTGGGGGTACGTTGGCGAGAGGCGGGCCAAGGAGGCGGTGATGACGGCGCAGGAGTTTGACGAGGCGTTTGACGCGGGCGAGGATGTGAGCGTTTGGGTGGATTGGTCCAAGGCGCGGCGGGGGCGTGGTCGGGCGCGGTGAAGGGGATGGTGCGTGCGGAGCACGCACTCAAGTGATAGACTTCGCTATGCAACGCGGCTTAGCCAAAGAAATAGCCGAGTGCCAACAGGCCCAGAACTATAATTACGAATGCAGCCTCCCCATCACCACTTGCATCTGGTGCTTTTTGCTTTCTGCTTTCGTCACGGAGAAGTTTAGCTTGTCGATCTAGTTCTTCGGCCTTCGCACGAAGTGCGCTTTGCTTGCTTTGCATTTTGGTTCTCCCGAAATCGCAGTGGGCCTTTACAGCCCACTGCATTTGCGTTTAGACCGTAGGAAGTACGATGCCGGTCGTTGCCGCCACCACGGCGACAGCAGCGGTTCGTGCAACAGCGCCAGCCACGGTCTTGGCTACTTCACACCCACAATCGCGAGCGTCGGCATTATCCGCCTGTGCGCGAAGTTCTCTTGCGCTGGCCTCCAGTTGCTCAGCCTTTCTGATGAGATGGTCGGACATTGAGTGTCTCCTCTGTTGACGACACGGAAACTATGTACGAAATCTCGCGGGGAAACTGTCCAAGAAGAGTCCAAGTATGAGTGATGACGGCAAGTTCGACCAAGCCTTTGCGGGTGCGAGGTTACGAGAAATCGGAAAAATTCTTGGCTCAAAGTCTATGCCGGATCGCCTAGGGGTGAGCAGGTCCACTTATTATAATTATTGCGAACGCTTGACGGCAGAAAAAGCTCGCATTGCGGCTTTCAGGCTTCAAGTGCCTATTGAGGCATTTTATGATTCCGAATTCGATTTAAGCATTCGAAATGTAACAAGGGTTCAAAGCAATTATACTTCAGATGCAGCAGGTCGCCGAGTGGCGATTTTTGATGGAAGCAATACGGGACTTTTAACAGATTTCCTTGTTTCAAACGCAGATTTTATCAGTTCATTTTGCAAGGTTTTCATTGTGTCTCAGGATGAGTCTGTCTTCTTGCCAAATTCGGTATCCGCTGAGTTGGATGGTTATCGGAGGACTGTAGTTGTTGACGCGAAAACTGAGATTGGTGGAGAAAATGCCATTCTTGAGTCTGTCAAGCTCAAGGAAATAAGGTTTGAGCTAATTGAAGAGAACGACAGGGTTCTCCGGTACTTAAAATTTCCATTCCTGTTCGGTCCAAATCGACTTTTGGGTGTGCAGGATGCTCTTTCTATGAGAGCGTGCCACCGGCCCGAAGAAGCGATTGCATGTTGTTCCATTATGCCCAACTCAAGTACATTTGGCCTTATGCGGGAGATAGCGAAAGAGTATTTTGATGATTTTGAAATTATGAGTGTCTTTTTCGATAATCTTAAACGTTTTAAAGCGCATCTGAGGCTACACAACTTTGATGGGCAAGGCTCACATACTCGCATTTCTTTCGAAATGTGTCAGTCATTTGTGAAAACTTGGTTGGGGGAAGAGGATGCAGGGACCGCAGTTTCTTACGCATTGGAGGCAATTCCATTTTGTGTTTGCTCGAACCCAAGGCTAACTATTCAGGCGCTGAAGTTTATCGATGATATCGAGGCCGCTTCCGGTGCTTACAAGCATGCGGCAGACGTAGCGCTGGCGGCGATAGCTGCTCGGAAATATTTAGCCGTATTGTCCAACGCAAATTAAGATCGGACTAGGCTTGCCCCTTTTCGGGGCAAGCCACAATACTCGTACTACAGCAGGGCTTTGGCGGCCTCGGCGACTTTGGCCGAGGTGATGCCGAACTGCTCGTAGAGGACTTCGTAGGGGGCGGAGGCGCCGAAGCCGGTCATGCCGACAAACGCGCCCTTGTCGCGCTTGCCGCGCTCGTTGAACAGCCACTTGTCCCAGCCCATGCCGCAGGCGGCCTCGACCGCGACGCGGACCGGGCCTGCGGGGAGGACCTTGCGGCGGTAGGCTTCGTCCTGCTGCTCGAAGAGTTCCCAGCAGGGCATGGAGACGACGCGGGTGCCGATGCCTTCGGCCTGGAGCGCGTCGCGGGCGGCCATGGCGATCTCGACCTCCGACCCGGTAGCCATGAGGATGACCTGGCGCTTGCCCTCGGCATCGGCGAGGACATAGGCGCCTTTCTCGGTGAGGTTGGCGGTCTTGTGCTCGGTCCGGACGGTTTTCAGGTTCTGGCGGGTGAGCGAGATCACGGAAGGCGTCGCGCTTTGCGTCAGGGCGATTTCCCAGGCCTCGGCGGTTTCCACGGCGTCGGCCGGGCGGAAGACCAGCGTGTTCGGCGTGGCGCGCGAGATGGCCAGGTGTTCGACCGGCTGGTGGGTCGGGCCGTCCTCGCCCAGGCCGATGGAGTCATGGGTCATGACAAACACGGTCGGGATGTGCTGGAGGGCGGCGAGGCGCATCGCGGGCCGCGCGTAGTCGGTGAAGGCCATGAAGGTGCCGCCGTAGGGGCGGATGCCGCCGTGCAGCGCCATGCCGTTCATCGCCGAGGACATGCCGTGTTCGCGGATGCCCCAGTAGACGTAGCGGCCCTTGCGGTTGTCGGTGTCGAACTTGCCCATGTCGCCGGTGAGGGTGTTGTTCGAGCCGGTGAGGTCGGCGGAGCCGCCGCAGGTTTCGGGCAGGATCGGGTTGATGACTTCGAGCGCCATTTCCGAGGCCTTGCGGGTGGCGACCTTGGGGGCGGTTTCGGAGATTTGTTTCTTCAGCGCCTTGATGGTGGCGGAGAGTTTTTTCGGCGCGTCACCGGCCATGGTGCGGGCGAATTCGGCCTGGCGGGCGGCGGATTGCTCGGACAGGCGCTGTTCCCATGCTTCGCGGTCCTGGGCGCCGCGGGAGCCGACGGTTTCCCACCACGACTTGATGTCGGCGGGGACTTCGAACGGGCCGGTGGTCCAGCCCCAGTTCTCCTTCGCCGCGATGTTCTGGTCAGCGTTGGTCAGCGCGCCGTGGCCCTTGGAGGTGTCCTGCGCGGCGTGGCCGAGGGCGATGTGGGTCTTGCAGGCGATCAGCGAGGGGCGCGGGTCGGCCTTGGCGGCGGTGAGGGCGGCGTCGATGGCCTCCGGGTCGTGGCCGTCGATTTCCTGCACGTGCCACTGGGAGGCGGCGAAGCGGGCGGGCTGGTTGGTCACGTCCGAGAGGGAGACCTTGCCGTCGATGGTGATGTCGTTGTTGTCCCAAAGCACGATCAGGCGGCCGAGCTCGTAGCGGCCGGCGAGGCCGATGGCCTCCTGGGAGACGCCCTCCATCAGGCAGCCGTCACCGGCGATGACATAGGTGTGGTGGTCGACCAGCTTCTTGCCGAAGCGGGCGCGGAGCATTTCCTCGGCCATGGCGAAGCCGACCGAATGCGCAATGCCCTGACCCAGCGGGCCGGTGGTCATCTCGACACCCTTGAGGAGGAAGTTCTCTGGGTGGCCGGCGGTCTTGGCGCCCCACTGGCGGAAGTTCTTGATCTCGTCCAGCGTCACCTCGGGGTCGCCGGTCAGGTGCAGGAGCGCGTAGATCAGCATCGAGCCGTGGCCCGCCGACAGGATGAAACGGTCGCGGTCGTGCCACTCGGGGTTTTGGGCGTCGAATTTGAGGTGCTTGGAGAACAGCACGGTGGCGACGTCGGCCATGCCGATGGGCATGCCGGTGTGGCCCGAGTTGGCCTGAGCGACGGCGTCGAGCGCCAGCGCGCGGATCGCGGTCGAGCGCATCCAGTGTTCCGGGTTGCGGGTGCGAAGCTCTTGGATATCCACCGTGATGTTCCTTGGTTTGCAGCGTTTGGGCGCTCAATAGCAGCGTCGGGAAGAAAGGCAAGGTTTGCGCCACCCGAGCCGCGCAAAGCGGATGAAAACCGCCGTCCAACCCCTTGGGATTTATGGCGGGGATTTAGGGGGAGGCATTTTTTCTGGACAGTTGCTAGACTCTGGCGAAAGGGCCAGAGGTTGATTCGGGAGTGAATCGGTCGCGAGAAGGGCTTTGACTTGGTTACGGGGGCGTGAGGGCAGATGACCCAGATCGACGACTTGCAGGCGCGGATCACGCGCGCGCTGGACCGGATCGGCTACGGGCTGGAGAAGCACGAGCCGGGGGCGGGCTCTGACGAGGTGGAGGCGCTGACGCAGCGTCTGGCGGCGGCCGAGGCCGCGCTGGCGGAGGCGCATGAGACGGCCAACGCGGCGGCTGCGGCGGCGGAGACCGCTGTCGAAGCGGCGCGCGTTCAGCTGGCAGAGGACCACGCGGCGGCGCTGGAGGTCGTGGCCGGCGAAGCGGCTGCGGCACAGGAGCAGGCGGTGGCCGAGGCGCTGGAAAAGGCCACGGCGGAACGCAACGCGGCCATTGCGGCGATCCGGGCCGAGGCAGAGGCGGCGGTGGCCGCCGCCGGGACCGCGTCGCTGCCGGGAGAGGCCGAGGCGCAGGTGCCGTCTTCGGACTGGGCGCGGGTCGAGGATGAACTTCGGGTTCTGCGCGAGGCGCTGGAAGACGAGAAGCTGGCCAACGCACAATTGACCGAGCGGATGCGTCACCTGAAGGAAAAGATGCTGGCGGGTGGATCGGCGGCGGTGGTCGAGGCGGCGGGTGTCGCCGGGCTGACGCCCGAGGCCGTGGCGGAACTGGACGCCGAGGTGCAGCGGCTGCGCGCAGCCAACGCGGCGCTGGCCGAAAGCAACGCCGCGCTGCGCGAGGCCAATGCCATGGGGGTCGGGGACACGCAGCTTATCAACAAGGCGCTGGCCGCCGAGCTGGAGACCATGCGCGCCAGTCGTGCCGTGGATGCCGCCGAGACGCAGGCGCTGATCCAGGTGCTGGAGCCGCTGCTGGTCGCTGCGGCGGTTGAGGCCAGTGAGGATGGGTCCGGTGAAGAAGAGGAGGCCCGGGCATGAGCCAGATCGAGGTCGAGATCATCATTGGCGGGCGGTCCTTCGAGGTGGCCTGCCAGGAAGGCGAACAGCAGTTCCTGCAATCGGCGGCGGCGCTGCTGGATGCGGAGGCGCAGGTGCTGGTGGACCAGATCGGCCGCATCCCCGAGCCGCGCATGTTGCTGATGGCCGGGCTGATGCTGGCGGACAAGACCGCCGGGCTGGAGGAAAAGCTGCGCGAGGTCGAGGGCCAGATGCGCGTGCTGAAGGCGCAGGTCGAGGAATTGAAGAACGCGCCCGCGCCGGAGCCGGAGAAGGTCGAGGTGGCGGTCATCCCCAATGATGTGATCGACGCGCTGGCGGAAATCGCCGCGCGCACCGAGGCGCTGGCCGAGACGGTCGACGAGAAGCTGAACGTCTGAACGTCTGAACGTCTGAGCGCTTGAGCGGCGGAAACGGTGGGACGGAAACTTTTGAAGTTTCCGGGACGAAGTCGTTTCAAGACTTCGGGGGGCTGGTGGACAGGGCGCGTGCAAGTGCGCGGCCTGCCTTGATGAAGGCTTCGAGGTGGGCGGCGTCCTGTGGCAGGCGTTGCATCCGGAGGGTCAGTCCCTGCGTCGATCGTACCAGCGTGGGGTTATAGGCTGATTTTCGTCGGTAGAGCGGTGTGAACTCGGGCAGGCGGAGGACGGCGTCGAGCGCGGTTTCGCTGCCCGGCGCCGCCAGCAGCAGACGCCCGTGAACGGGGCTGTCGATCAGGCGCACGCCATCCGGGAAGTCTGGCATATGGCCGGTGAGGGCAAAGAGGATGCCAGGGCCGGTTGCGGTTGATTTCGGGTCGAAGTGGCTCTTGATGCGGCGCAGGTCGCCGCCCTTGCGGTCGGAAAGCTGGGCGGCAAAGCCGTTGATCGCGGCCTGGGGCAGGGTGATGTCGGTTTCGAGGATGGCGGGCGTGTGCTTTTGGCCGAGACGGAAGGTCAGGGTCAGGGTCCAGCCTTCGTCGAAGGCCTCCAGCGTGTTGCGCCGGATGTTGCCCGGATCGGTCCGTTGCAGGTAGCGCCAGTCATGCAGGGTCGCCATGCGGCGCAGCGGACGACCAAAGCGGTCGGGAGAGAGCGAGCGCGCGTAGGCGAAGACCGCGATGGCCAGAACGAAGGGCAGCAGAAAGGGCAGATACCAGGGGATTTCGAGCACGAAAGCCGTCCCTTTGGGTTTGTTCGAATGACTGATGGGAAAATGGTGCATGAAAAAGGGCGGCTCCGTCCGGGGCCGCCCTTGGGTGCGTCGCGCCGATCAGCCGTTGTTGGCTTCGCGGATCTTGTCGGCGGCTTCCTTGTTGTAGGTCACGCCGCTCTGGTCAAAGAGGCTGTCGAGTTCGCCGCTGAGCGTCATCTCGGTGATGATGTCGCAGCCGCCGACGAACTCGCCCTTGACGTAGAGCTGGGGGATGGTCGGCCAGTCGGAGTAGTCCTTGATGCCCTGGCGGATGTCGGCGTCCTCGAGCACGTTCACATCGGCGTAGTCGACGCCCATGTAGTTCAGCACGCCCGCGACGCGCTGCGAGAAGCCGCACTGCGGCATCTGTTTGGTGCCCTTCATGTAGAGCACCACGTCGTTGGATTTCACGGTTTCGTCGATGCGGGTTTTCGCGTCGGTCATTTTGGCTGTGTCCTGTGTCTGGATCAATCGGGGGCGCGGGTGGTGAGCGCGAGGGCGTGCAGTTCGGCGGAGGCGCCGTCCATCTTGCCCTTGAGCGCTGCATAGACGGCGCGCTGTTGCTGCACGCGGTTCATGCCGCGAAAGCTTTCGTCGACGACCATGGCGGACATATGCACGCCGTCGTCTCCTTCGACCGCGATCTGGGCGTTGGGGAAGGACTGGCGGAGCAGGTCTTCGAGTTCCTGGGCGTGCATCGGCATGTGGTCGGGTCCCTGTGGTGTCTGTGTTTGACTGCTTTGCTCAGAATTAATCGTCGCGGGGCCGAGGTGCAAGGGTGGGCGTCGGGTGGCGGGAGGGAGCTTGTCGCATGAACCAGGGTGCGAGAGGTCCCCTCTCGCGCTCTTTGGGGTATTTTCATCAAGATGAAGGGGGGGCGGCCCGGGTCAGGCGTATCGGG
Organism: Sagittula sp. S175; assembly: GCF_049800975.1. NCBI lineage: Bacteria > Pseudomonadati > Pseudomonadota > Alphaproteobacteria > Rhodobacterales > Roseobacteraceae > Sagittula > Sagittula sp. S175. The sequence continues at coordinate 27,681 of NZ_JBNAGB010000002.1, read as the reverse complement.
TCGGGCGTATCGGGTCAGGCGTATCGGGTCGGGCGCACCGGGTCTGGCGCCCCGGGTCAGGCGGCGAGGTCGATCCAGACGGGGACGTGGTCGGAGGGTTTGGTCATGGCGCGCACGTCCTTTTCGATCCAGGCGTCGTCGAGGAGGTCGGCGGCTTGCGGTGTCAGGAGGAAGTGGTCGATGCGGATGCCGTTGTTTCGTTCCCAGCTGTTCGCCTGGTAGTCCCAGAAGGAATAGTGGCCGGGGCCCTGGGTGCGGGCGCGGAAGGCCTCGGTGAAGCCGAGGTTGAGGATGCGGCGGAAGGCCTCGCGGGTTTGCGGCAGGTAGAGCGCGTCCTGTTCCCAGGCCTTGGGGTTGGCGGCGTCCTCGGACTGGGGGATGACGTTGTAGTCGCCGGCCATGAGGGCGGGCATCTCGTCGGCCATGAGGTCACGGGCGCGGGCGTGCAGGCGCTCCATCCAGGCCAGTTTGTAGTCGTATTTCGGGCCGGGGGCCGGGTTGCCGTTGGGCAGGTAGAGGCCGCAGAGGCGCACGGCGGTGTGCTCGCCCATGACGGTGGCCTCGATCCAGCGGGCCTGTTCGTCGCTGTCATCGCCGGGCAGGCCGCGCGTCACGTCCTCGAGCGGCAGTTTCGACAGGATGGCGACGCCGTTGAAGCCCTTCTGGCCGTGGGTCTCGACCGTGTAGCCGCGGTCCTCGAACTGCTCGCGGGGGAAGGTTTCGTCGACGGATTTGATTTCCTGGCACAGGACCACGTCCGGTTGCGCGGCGTCGAGCCAGTCCAGAAGTGTCTCGATGCGGGCCTTGATGCCGTTGATGTTGAAGGTGGCGATCTTCATTTGGCCCTCCGATAGCGCGAATCTGGGCTAGGGAGACCCCGTTTCGGGCCAGCGGTCAAGGTGAAGCGATTCGAGCCGGTGCAAAATGTGACGCGGAACCGGAGAAAGTCTGGTGTTGATTAGCGTCAGAAATCCGGGTAATTGTATCGGGTCTGTATCAGCTTTCGGATAATGCGATACAGAATGAGACAGCCGGACAGAGCGCTGATTTGTCGGCAATAATCCGAAATCGGGACTTTGCAAGTCTGCAAATTCGGCGCTTCTGCAAAAGTTTTCGATATCCACTGAAATTGCGAGGCTGGGGAAAAGGCGTATTGTTTCGATTTTCGAAACAATTGCCGGGCGATGCTCATGTGCACAAACCCTGTATATCGCAACTTTAACCAGAATTAATTTTCCGTAAACATTTTTTGGGTGCAGCCTGAGGGGGCAACGAAAACTGCAACCCCAACAAGGAGTTACCCAATGTCCGCAGTCCTCAAGCGCAAGCTGTCCTCGACCTTTGCCGCAGCCCCCGCACAGAGCGCCTTTGCCGGCGATTCGGTGGAGATGTTCACCTCCTGGTCCGGTCCGTCCGCTGGCGATTTCACCTCGGGTGACGCGGTCGAAATGTTCTGCTCTGCCTGCATCGACACCACCGGGTCCGCAGCAAACGGCGCGGCCGTCGAGATGTTCACCTCGTGGTCGACCCCGGCAACCGGCGACGCATCCCGCGGCGATGCGGTCGAAGCCTTCACCTCGTGGTCGGCACCTGTGACCGGCGATGCACGCACCGGTGACAACGTTCAGGCCTTCACCTCCTGGTCCGGTCCGGCCGCAGGCGACGCGATCAAGGGCGACAATGTCGAGGCCTTCTGCTCTGCCTGCATCGAGACCGATGGCGACGCCGCAACCGGCAGCAATGTCGAGGCTTTCACCTCGTGGTCGGCACCGGTGACCGGCGATGCGATCAGCGGCGACAATGTCGAAGCCTTCTGCTCGGCCTGCATCGAAACCGACGGCGAAACCGCGACCGGCAGCAATGTCGAAGCCTTCACCTCGTGGTCTGCCCCTGTGACCGGCGACGCCATCAGCGGCGACAATGTCGAAGCCTTCTGCTCGGCCTGCATCGAGACCGATGGCGAGACCGCAACCGGCGACAACGTCCAGGCCTTCACCTCGTGGTCCGGTCCGGCGGCTGGCGACAAGATCTCTGGCGACAACGTGGAAGCGTTCTGCTCGGCCTGCGAACCGGCCAAGGCGTGATTGTTTCTTACGAGTGATGCAAACCCGGGCGGGGCGCGACGGCTCTGCCTCCAGTGACAGAGGAATTGACATGACCAATATCGTTCAACTGACCGTCCCGTCCCGGATTGCGCCTCTGGAAGCGCGGATCACCGCGCTTCTGGGCTCCTTCGCTGACTTTCGCCGCAAGAGCGACGATGTTTTCTGGCTGAAGGAGAATGCCGAATTGCTGAACATTCTCGAATGCACCGGGCAGCCTGTGCCTGTCGAAGCGCTGGATGTTCACATGGGCTTTTATGCCGAGGCGGAAGAACGGCTGAGATTCTTCCCGCAATATTACAGATTTCTACTTTCCCTTGCATTGGATCTTGAAGATTTGGGCGTTTCGGGGAATGCTGCGCAACGAATGGTTGAGTTTGCGGCATCCCAGGGCCTCGCAGAGGCTGAGCTCTCGGATCTTCAGAGAGCGGAAGCACGGCGCCTGATGGTGCGCCGGGGCGTCGATCCGGTGCGCGACGAAGGACTGAGCGACCGGCTGCGCGCGTTCTGCGGACGAACCGCGACTTTTGCGCTGCCGAACAAGAAGGCGGCTTACGAGCTGACACACATCGTCTTTTACCTGTCGGAATACGGCCGGAAAGATCCCATGCTCGACGAACGGGCAAAGATGAGCCTTCATTTCGCTGGCCTGACCGCGCTGCTGGACCAGAACGCCGACCTGCTGTCCGAGATCTGCATCGCGCTGATCTATGCCGGGGTGACGCCGCCCGAGACCTGGACCGACTGGCTGGAGGAAGAGACCGCCGCCTATACGGTCGAGGCCGGTGAGCACGTCATGCTGAACGACGATTACCACGAGTTCCTCGTGTGCAACTGGCATCAGGCGGTGATCGGCGCGCCCGTGTTCCGCAAGCCGGTGTCGGATCACCAGCGGATGCGGTTCGACCGGGGCGCGCGTCCGCAGACGGCGCTGCGCGAGATCAGCCAGGCAATGATGGGCATGGACACGCGGTCGGGCGACTGGGAGCTGATGCGGCGCGCGATTGTACCGGCCTTGTCAGAAACGACGCTTGAGGTCTTGACCGCCGCGTCGGAAAGCAGCGACCTTTTTTCCGAGTTCTTTGCGGGCTTCGCCCGGGCAGGTGCAGCATGAATCGTATCGTTTTGTCAGGGACCGCCGTTGGCGCTGTCCTGGTGGTGGTCTACACCGGCATGATGGCCGCCGCGGACGGCATCACGAAGTTCATCGCGGGCAGCTACGCCGCGCCGCAACTGTTCGTGCTGTCCTCGCTGCTGGTGGTGCTGTTCTCGATGGGCGCTGCAAAGATGCAGGGGCAGGGGATGCGCGCCGGGCTGACGGTGCGCTGCAAGATGGTGATGTTCGTGCGGGCCGTGCTGACGGTGGTGGCGTCGGTCGGCTACTTCATGGCCTTCCGGTTGCTGCAGTTCGCCGATGTCTTCCTGTTCATCGCGCTGATCCCGCTGCTGGCGGCGGTGATGTCCGGGCCGATCCTGGGCGAGAGCCCGCGTCCCTCGGCCTGGCTGGCGCTGGCCGCCGGTGCCTGCGGCGTGATGTTCCTGATGCCGGGCGGTCTGGCAGGGATGCAGGCGGGTCATGCCTGGGCCTTGCTGGCGGCGCTGTCGGGGACCGGGTCCTTCCTGGCGGCACGGGTGATCGCCAAGGTGGAACGTGTGCCGCTGGCGCAGGTGTTCTGGCCGAACCTCGCGCTGATGGTGGCGATGGCGGTGGCGCTGCCCTTCGTGTGGAAGCCGATGGATATGAGCGACCTGCTGTGGGTTGCGGTTTACGCGGCGGCGCTGTTCGGGGCGCGCTACGTGGTGGCCGAGGCGCTGCGCCTGCTGCCGGCCTATGTGGCCACGCCGCTGATGAACCTGCAGTTCGTCTGGATGGTGGTGATCGGGGTGGTGGCCTTCGGCGAGGTGCCCGCGATGGGGACGCTGGTCGGGGTGACGCTGGTGATCGCGTCGGGGGCCTGGCTGGTGCTGGAGGAGCACACGGTGCGTGCCCGTCCCCGGACCTCTGTCTACCGGCGCGGAGAGGTCATTCCGGCCGAGTGAAGATGTCGGTTTAATGAAAGAGCGGGGTGCCTCGGGCGCCCCGCTTTGGGGTTTCTGGTCGGGATCGTGAAGGGGCGGTGTCCGCTCAGATGCTGAAGGACGTGCCGCAGCCACAACTGCTGGTGGCGTTCGGGTTTTCGATGGTAAACCGGGCGCCGATCAGCTCGTCGGCGAAGTCGATGGTGGCGCCCGCGAGGAAGGGCAGGGAGACCGGGTCAACCACGACCTTCTCGGTCTCGCCGATCACGAGGTCGTCCGTCGCCGGTTCATCCAGCCGGATGTCATACTGGAACCCCGAGCAGCCGCCGCCCTCGACGGCCACGCGCAGGGCCTTGCCCTGGTCGGCGGCGCCGATCTCGGAGAGGCGTTCGAAGGCGCGGGAGGTCACGATGGGCGGCAGGTTCATGGCGCGTTCCTTGTTGTCCGACCCTTTATGTAGGAAATCCCGCAGGCTGCGGCAAGGCGCGCGTGGGCCGTTGGTTGTTTCCTTTACATGTAAACGTTAGAAGACGGGCAAATTTTCAGCCGGAGGATACGGCATGAGCGAGGCATTTGCCTGCGACCCATCGCAGTCGCGCGGGCGGCTGTACCCGGAGGACGAAAGCGCGCATCGGTCGTGCTTTCAACGGGATCGCGACCGGATCATCCATTCCAGCGCGTTTCGGCGGCTGAAGCACAAGACGCAGGTCTTTGTCGAACACGAGGGCGATTTCTACCGCACGCGGCTGACCCATTCGATCGAGGTGGCGCAGGTGGCGCGGACGATCTCGAACACGCTGGGGCTGGATGTCGATCTGGCGGAGGCGGTGGCGCTGGCGCATGACCTTGGCCACACGCCGTTTGGTCATACCGGAGAGGACGCGCTGGACGAATTGATGCTGCCGTTTGGCGGCTTCGATCACAACGCGCAGACGGTGCGGATCGTGACGATGCTGGAACGGCATTACGCCGAGTTCGACGGGCTGAACCTGACGTGGGACACGCTGGAAGGCATCGCCAAGCACAACGGGCCGGTGGAGGGCGTGATCCCCTACGCCCTGTCCGAGTACAACCGGCTGCATGATCTGGAACTGCACACCCATGCCAGCGCCGAGGCGCAGGTGGCGGCCCTGTCCGATGACATCGCGTACAACAACCACGACCTGCATGACGGCTTGCGGGCGGGGCTGTTCACCGAGGCGGAGATCGTGCAGCTGCCCATGGTCGGCGCGGCCTATGCGGAGGTCGACCGGCTGTATCCTGACACCGACCCCTATCGCCGTCGGCACGAGGCGTTGCGGCGGGTGTTCGGCTACATGGTGGTGGACCTGATCGACTGTTCGCGGGCGCGGCTGCGCGACAGCGGCGCGCGCTCGGCGCAGGAGGTGCGCGATTGCGGCGCGCCGGTGATCGCGTTTTCCGATGGCCTGTACGCGGACCTGAAGGAGATCCGGCATTTCCTGTTCACGCGGATGTACCGCGCGCCCAAGGTCATGGTGGTGCGCGAGCGGGTGACGCGGGCGCTGAAGGACTTGTTTCCCATCTACATGGAGCGTCCCGACCTGCTGCCGCATCGCTGGCAGGGCGACGTGGCGCGGGCCGAAGGGCGGGCGGCGCTGGCGCGTCTGGTCGCGGATTACATCGCGGGCATGACCGACCGTTTCGCGCTGCAACAACATGCGGAGCTGACCGGCGCGGACGTTCTGGACGGCCTCGGGCAAAGCGGGCTTTCGCAGCACTGAGCTATATGGCAAACCCGCGATATGTCAGGTGGGTAGAGCGATGTTCGGTGTTTCGCGGTTCAAGGACAAGGTGGCGGTCGTCGCCGGCGCGGAGCATCCGCTGGGTGCCTCGCTGTGCCGCAGGCTGGCAGGGTTCGGGGCGCTGGTCGTCGCGGTCGGGCGGTCCGAGGCGGCGCTGCGCGACATTGCCCGACGCGACCCGAAGCGGATCGAGACGCTGGCCATCGGGGCCGGGCGGCGGGACATGCTGGCGATCCTCAAGGACACATGGGGCGACGAGCCGCTGAACTTTTACGCAGATTTCTGGCCGCTCGACGTGGCGGGACGCGACGTGGCGCCGCACGAGGTCTTTGCCCAGAGTGCCGGGTTGGCGGCGGCGCTTTTGCCGGGGATGAGAGCGGGGCGCGCCATGAGCGTCATGGTGGTTTCGGATACCGCGTGGATGGCGGATGTCCCCCTGAAAGGTGTCGAAAACATAGTGGGTTACGAGGCGCTGTTGATGCGATTGGCGAGCCGTGCGCAGCCCGGTCGCTTCGTCGGGCTGCGCCTGCCACAGGGCGTTGGCACATGGACCGGGGCGGACTGTGTTTCGGCCGGTGACATGGTGCTGACGCTGTTCCATCCTGTCAGTCGTGGATTAAAAAACGGTTCAATTGTCGACTGGAGCCCTGAACAGGCCTAGCTCTGTCGGAAACGTGAACGGAGATTGACATGGCAACAGCTGAAACGGCGGCAGGCCTTCTGGACCCGGTGCTGGCTTTTGCGCTTGTAGGGGCGCTGGGTGTGGGGAGCCAGTGGCTCGCGTGGCGGCTGCGGTTGCCGGCCATCGTGCTGATGCTGGCGGCGGGGCTGATCGTCGGCCCGGTGCTGGGCATCCTGGACCCGCCCGCGCAGTTCGGGGACATGCTGTCGCCAATGATTGCCATTGCCGTGGCGATCATCCTGTTCGAAGGCGGATTGACGTTGGATTTCCACAGCTTGTCGGACGCGGCGAAGGGCGTGCGGCGGCTGGTCTTCATCGGTGCGCCGCTGGGCTGGCTGGCGTCGGCCTCGGCGCTGCATTACGTGGCGGGGCTGTCGTGGGAAAGCTCGGCGGTCTTTGGCGGCATCATGATCGTGACCGGGCCGACGGTGATCGCGCCCTTGCTGCGGCAGGCGAAACTGGCGCGGCGGCCTGCGGCCTTGTTGCAGTGGGAGGCCATCGTCAACGACCCGGTGGGCGCGCTGGCGGCGGTGCTGGCCTTCGAGGTGGTCGTCGTGTTGCAGACCGCCAGCGGTGCGGGCGAGGCGGTGATGGACCTTTTGGTGGGCATCGCGGTGGCCTCGGCGCTGGGGTTGGCGGCGGGCTGGGGGCTGGCGCAGGCCTTCAAGCGGGGCTTTGTGCCGGAATACATGAAAGTCCCGGTGTTGTTCGTTGTTTTGCTTGCAGTTTTCGCGGTCTCGGATTCGGTTCTGCATGAAAGCGGGCTGTTGGCGGTGACGCTCATGGGGCTGTGGATTGCCAATGCGGGCCTCCCGTCCTTCACCGAGCTTTACCGGTTCAAGGAACATGCGACGGTGCTGCTGGTGTCGGGGGTGTTCATCCTGCTGGCCGCGGGCATGTCGTTCGAGCGGCTGATGGTGCTGGACTGGCGGGCGCTGGTGTTCGTGCTGGCGGTCGTGCTGATCGCGCGGCCCTTGCCGGTGCTGATCGCGCTGGCCTTTACCAATGTGCCGCTGAAGGAGCGGCTGCTGGTGGCCTTTACCGGGCCGCGTGGCGTGGTGCTGGTGGCGGTGGCCGGGCTGTTCGGCGAGCGGCTGGCGGGGCTGGGCATCGCGGATGGCGAGCGGGTCGCGCCGCTGGCCTTTGTGCTGGTGGCGGCGACGGTGGTGCTGCACGGCTTTACCCTGACGCCCTTTGCGCGGTTCCTTGGGCTGAGCGCCGGGGAGAAGCCGGGCGTGCTGATCGTGGGGTCGTCGGGCTGGTCGGTGGCGCTGGCGAAGGCGCTTGCCAAGATGGAGCTGCCGGTCATCATCGCGGACACCAACCACGCGCGGCTGCGGCTGGCGCGGGAGGCGGGCGTGCCGGTGTTCTCGGGCGATATCCTGTCGGAGGTGGCCGAGGAGCGGGTCGAGTTGATGGCCTTCGAGAAGATCATCGCGGCCTCGGAAAACGACGCCTACAACACGCTGGTGGCGACGGACCTTGCGCCGGAGTTCGGCCGCGAGAACGTGTACCAGCTGAAGCGGGTGAAGCAGACCTCGACCCGGCACGCGCTGCCGGCGACGCTTGGCGGGCGGCCCCTGGCGCTGGAGCAGACCTTCATGGAGGCGAATGCGCAGATCGCGGGCGGGCACGAGTTCCGGGTGTCGACCCTGTCGGAGGAATGGACGCTTGAGAACTGGCGCGAGACCCTGCCCGAGGCGGTCGCCGTGGCCGAGCTTACGCCGGGCGGGCGGTTGCGGTTCCTGAAGCCGGGGGAGACGCCGCAGGACAAGCCGGGGACCAAGATCCTGTCGGTGGGCGTGGCGCGGGCCGAGCGTCAGGGCAACGGCGAGGCGGTTGAAGCCGCCGGGTGACGTGGTAGAGGGGGCTGTCCTATGCAGGGGAGCCCCGCCCATGAACGTCTTTGCCGATATGCGTGACCTCGTGTTGGTGGCGATTGCCCGGCTGGTGGCCGAGGGCGCGTTGCCTGAGGGGCTGGACCTGTCGGCGGTCATGACGGAGCCGCCGCGCGATGCGCTGCATGGCGAGATGGCGACCAACGCGGCCATGGTGCTGGCACGGCCCGCGCGGATGCGCCCGCGCGAGATCGCTGCGGCCCTGGTCGCCGTGCTGCGCGAGGATGCGCGGGTTCTGGCGGCGGATGTGGCAGGACCGGGGTTCGTGAACATGCGGCTGGCGCCGGAGGTCTGGCAGGCGGTGCCGGGGGCGATCCTGTCGGCGGACGATTTTGGCCGGGTCGCGGGCGAGGCTCCGGTCTGCGTGGAATACGTGCTGGCCGGGAAGGACGCGGCGTTGCATCTGGGTCAGGCGCGGGGGATGGTGACGGCGGACGGGATCGCGACACTGCTGGAGTGGACCGGGCACGCGGTGCGCCGGGTCCTGCGGCTGCGGGGGGACGCGGTGGCGCAGGGCTTGGGCCTGCCGTTCGAGGCGGTGAAAGAGGTCGCGGATCAGGGCTTTGGCTGGATGCCGGAGGGGATGTTGCGGGACGATGCCGTGCTGACCCTGAACGCGGAGGACTGGAACGAGGAGGGTTGGCCGCTGCGGCGCGGGGACGGGCGGTTGACGGCGCTGGGGCGCGATGTGCTGGCCCTGCGCGACCGGCTGGGAGGCTCTGGCACGGGCGGACTGGGCGCGGGGGGGCGGCTGGTTCTGGTGCTGGACGCCGATCGCGGCGGGGATGTGCGCCCGCTGATGGCGGTGGCAGAGGCTTTGGGCGGGCAATTGGACGTGCGGCTGGTGCCGCCTGTGACGGTGCCGGGGGGCGAGACCTCGGTCGCTGCGATGGAAGAGGCGGTGGGACCGGACCTGATGCGCTTTCACCTGATGGCGCGCAGGCCGGACGCGGTGCTGGACCTTGATCCGGCGCGGGTGACGGAACAGGCGCGGGCCAATCCGGCGTTCGAGGTGAGCCACGCCTATGCGCGGCTGGCCTCGGTTCTGCGCGACGTCCAGGAAGAGGACGCCACGCTGGCGGCGCAGGACCTGCGCGGCCTGAACGATCCGGCGGAACTGGCGCTGCTGCGGCTGCTGGCCGACTGGCCGCGTCAGGTTGCCATTGCGGCGCGGGTGATGGAGCCGCACCGCATCGCGACATACCTCGTCACGCTGGCCGGGGCGGTGGATCGGCTTTGGTTGCGCGGCCAAGAAAACCCGGGGGTGCGTTTCATTCAGGACACGCCTGAGGAAACATTGCCGAAAATCGCGCTTGCCCGTGCCACGGCGGTTGTGATTTCCGCCGGGCTTGGTATCTTGCGCGTGACTCCGCTGGATGAATTGCGCTGACACAAGGCGCACGGCAGCGGGTGACGCAGGCGCCGCCCGACATGAGGACAAGGGACACTCCAGCCGGAGTGCGTTCTGACTCCCGGGCAATACGTGCCACGACATGAACGAGCAGAACCACCTTTCGGGCAACGTACCCGGAGGGGAAACACGAGGCAGACATGGCGGATTACACCTATGATGGGGGGTCTTATGCCCCCGCTTCCCACCGCGTCGGCAAGCAGGTTTCGATGACGAACCTCGCCGGGGCTGCGGCGTCGCTGGCGCTGATCGTTGGCGTTGGTGTCTGGGGCTACGGCGTGATGGCGCGCGACGTGAGCGGCGTGCCGGTGGTGCAGGCGGCCACGGGGCCGATGCGCATCGCGCCCGAGGATCCGGGCGGCACGCTGGCGGACCATCAGGGGCTGGCGGTGAACGCCGTGGCGGGCATGGGCTCGGCCGAGGGGCCTGCAGAGCAGCTCATGCTGGCGCCGGTGCCTGCGGGGCTGGCCGCCGAGGACGTCGCGTCGAACGCCATGGTTCCGGTGGAGCCGGTGGCCCAGTCGGTGCCGGTGGCCCAGTCGGTGCCGGTGGCCCTGACGCAGGATGCCAACACCGTGCAACTGCTGCCCGATCAAAGCGAAGAAGACGCGGTTCTGGCGCTTGTGGCGCAGCTTGCCGCCGAGGCGGAGCCACTGGAACCGCTGGCGCAGGACATGGCCGCGTCGGATCTGACCGACGTGCAGGACGTGTCGTCGAGCGGGGCCGACCTGTTGGACGATCCGATGGATGGGTCCGATCTGCTGGACGGGATCGAAGGCGAAGACCTGGCGGAGGCAGAGCCTGCCTATACCGGGCCGGGTCTGGCGCGCTCGCTGCGTCCGAAACTGCGTCCCGGCGGGATGCAGGTGGCCTCGATGGGGCCGGTGGATGCGGCGGTTGTCGCGGCGGCCACGGCCCCCGTCACGCGCGAGCTGGATGCGGCGACGCTGCCTGCGGGCACGCGGCTGGTGCAGATCGGTGCGTTCGACAGCCCGGAAACGGCGCGGACGGAATGGCAGCGGCTCGAGGGGCGCTTTGGCGAGTTCCTCGAAGGCAAGGGCCGGGTGATCCAGCAGGCGCAATCCGGTGGCCGGACGTTCTATCGTCTGCGGGCCGAGGGGTTTGTCGATCTGGCCGATGCGCGGCGGTTCTGCGCGGCCTTCGTCGCGGAAAAGGTCGACTGCATCCCGGTGGTCACGAAATGAGCCGCTTTGGCGCGGCCATCCTTGGCTGCGCGGGCGAGCGTCTGACAGCCGAGGAAAAGGCGTTGTATGCCGGAATGAAGCCTTTTGGCTTCATTCTTTTTGCGCGCAACCTGTCCGGGCCGGAGCAGATCCGCGCCTTGTGTGACGAGATGCGGGATGCGGCGGGTTTCGATGCGCCGGTGTTTATCGACCAGGAAGGCGGGCGGGTGCAGCGGCTGCGGCCGCCCTTGGCGCGGGAGTTCCGGCCGCCGCTGGAGGATGCGGGTCTGGGCGCGCGGGCGTTTTACCTGCGGGCGCGGATCATTGCGCATGAGTTGCGTGGTTTGGGCATTGACGGAAATTGCATTCCGACGCTGGACGTGGCGCGGGATGAAACCCACGCGGTGTTGCAGAACCGCTGTTACGGGCGCGACGTGGCGACGGTGGTGGAGCATGGGCGCGCCGTGGTGGATGGCTTGATGGCGGGCGGTGTGCTGCCGGTGATGAAGCACATGCCGGGGCATGGGCTGGGCACGCTGGACAGCCACAAGGAACTGCCGCGCGTCGGGGCCGCGCGGGATGAGCTGGACGCGGTGGACTTTGCCGCGTTCCGGGCCTTGCGGGATGTGCCCTTGGGCATGTCCGCGCATCTGGTGTTCGAGCAGATCGACCCCCGCCCGGCGACGATTTCGCCGGTGATGGTGCGGCTGATCCGCGAGGAGATCGGGTTTCAGGGCCTGCTGATGACCGATGACATCAGCATGGAGGCGCTGTCCGGCACGGTGGCGGAGCGGGGCGCTGCGGCGCTGGCGGCGGGTTGTGATCTGGTGCTGCATTGCAATGGCGATCTGGCAGAGATGCAGAGCCTTTGGGAGCGGTGTGGCGAGATGGGCGTGCAGGCGCAGACCCGCGCAGAGGCGGCGTTGAGTGCGCGGCGTGTCCCTGACGATGTTGACATCGCCGCGCTCAACGCGGAATTTGACGGCTTGATTGCCTGACGAGTACCCCCAATGGCCGACGAGACCCCTGAAACAGAGCCGCAACTGCCGCTCTCTGTCGCCGATCGCGTGGCGGCGGAGGCCCTGGTCGTGGATGTGGACGGGTTCGAGGGGCCGCTCGACCTGCTCTTGAACATGGCGCGCACGCAGAAGGTGGACCTGCGGCAGATCAGCGTGCTGGCGCTGGCGCATCAGTATTTGGCCTTTGTCGAGAAGGCCAAGGCGCTGCGGATCGAGCTGGCGGCGGATTACCTGGTGATGGCGGCCTGGCTGGCCTTCCTGAAATCGCGGCTGCTGCTGCCGCCTGATCCGTCGGAGGAAGGCCCCTCGGGCGAGGATCTGGCGGCGCATCTGGCGTTTCAGCTGGAGCGGTTGCAGGCGATGCGCGAGGCGGCGGCCACGCTGATGGCGCGGGACCAGCTGGGGCGGGATTTCTTTGCCCGTGGCATCCCCGAGGAAATGCAGCGGGTGCGCAAGGTGGTCTATACGGCGACGCTGCTGGACCTGATGCAGGGCTATGCGCGCATCCGGACAAAGGATGAATTCCGCCCCTTTGTCATGGACCGCGACAAGGTGTTCACCATGGAACAGGCGCTGGAGCGGATGCGCGGTATGATCGGCTTTGCCGGGACGTGGACGGATATTTCGTCATACCTGCCAGAGGGTTGGGGCGAGGACGAGGTCATGTGGCGCTCGGCCACGGCGGCGACCTTTGCGGCGACGCTGCAACTGGCGAAGGAAGGCAAGCTGGAGCTGCGGCAGGAGGGAACGTTTTCCCCGATCCAGCTGCGGCGCAGGGAGGGCCGGGAATGAGTGATGTCGTCGACACTGGGGAAGAGCGCGGCCCGCGCGATCAGCGGCCCATGGACAGCCTCTTTGCCGCGCCGCCCATCGTGGAGCAGGAGCGCATGGTCGAGGCGATCCTCTTTGCCTGCGCCGAGCCGGTGACGGTGAAGGAACTGGCCGACCGGATGCCGCATGGCTGTGACCCCGCCGAGGCGCTGGCCTACCTGCGCAAGCGCTATGAGGGGCGCGGCGTGCAGGTGGTGCGCGTGGGCGATGCCTGGGCGATGCGGACGGCGGGTGATCTGGGCTACCTGATGCAGCGCGAGACGGTGGAGACGCGGAAGCTTTCCCGCGCGGCGGTCGAGACGCTGGCGATCATCGCCTATCACCAGCCGGTGACGCGGGCCGAGATCGAAGAGATCCGCGGCGTGGCGGTGTCGCGCGGCACGGTGGACCAGTTGATCGAGATGGACTGGATCCGGTTCGGTCGGCGCAGGATGACGCCGGGGCGGCCCGTGACCTTCGTGGTGACGCAGAATTTCCTCGACCATTTCGGGCTGGAATCGGCGCGCGATCTGCCCGGGCTGGCGGAACTGCGGGCGGCGGGGTTGCTGGACAACCGGCCTTCGCCCATCGGCGGGCAGCGCGAGGAGGAGGACCCCGACGATCTGGAAGCGGGCGAAGGCCAGAGCGAACTGTTCGAGGATTGAGGATAATCCTTCAGGTCTGCCCGAAATTGGTCGTATTTCGCCGGTAATCCCGGGGGTGAGTTTTGGTGGCGCGGTGGCATCTGGCCGCCCGCGCCCCATATGAGATGTCAAACCACGCGCAGCAGGACGCGACAGGAGGCAGCGATGAATTTCGATCAGATCATGCGCATGATCGTGAACCAGGTGATCCGGCAGTTCGTCAGCCGGGGTGTCAACGCGGGCATGAACAAGATGGGCCAGATGGGGCAGGGACGCTCCGCGCGCCCGCGTGGTGAGCAGATGGCCTCGGATTTCGATGTGGACCCGCAAGAGCAGCAGCGGCGGCAGGAGCAGCAAGCGGTGCGTCAGGCGCGGCGGGCGGCGCGCGAGGCGCGGCGGAATTCCTGATCCGGCCTGTGCGCCAATCAGATGTGTACCTAACAGAAAAGGCCCCGCGCCGTTGAAGCGCGGGGCCAATCCGTCAGGTTATCCGCAGGTTAGCGAACGATATAGACGATGCGGCGGTTCTCGGGGTTCACCACGACCGGCGCGTCGTTCACGTTGACATAGGCGTATTCGGTATCCGGCACCGAGTAGATCTCGACACCTTCGGGGATACCTGCACCCACGGCGACTTCACCGTTCAGGTAGACCGGCTCCACCGGGTTCTGCGAGATGTAGGTCACAGTCTGCTCGTCCGGGGCGGATGCACCGCCTGCCGCGCCGAGGATCGCACCAGCGGCGATGGCCACGGGACCACCCACCAGAAGCGCTGCGGCACCGGCACCCACGGCGGCACCTGCGGTGGCATCCATGGCATTGTCGACGGTGTTGTCACCCTCGATCACGGTGATGCCCGGCATGGTTTCGATGTTCTGGTAAACCACGGTGGGCTCGGGGGTGGTGGTGTTCACGAGGTAGGGGCTGTAGGCCCAGCCCTCGGTGCCATCGAAGCTGACCTTGCACCAGTCGGTGGTGGTGCAGCCCTCGATGTCGACCATGGCGTCCTGCGGCATCACGGCGAGCACTTCGGCCTGCGGGCCGGGCGCTGCGCGCAGGTTCAGTTCCGTCGTGGTCGACGCCGCAACGGCGGCCATCAGCGGCGCGGCTGAGACGGCGGTCAGGGCGGTCGCGAGGGTCAGTTTCTTCAGCATGTCGTATCCTTTCGTGGATGTGGTCAACGCCGGTCGGTGTCGGCGGCGTCATTGCATCCACAACTGGCGACGGGGCTAAACGGTTCCTGCGAAAGCGAAAACCGCCACGGCGGGTGGCGGTTTGCTGCTTTATCCGGCGGTGTTTGAGCGGTTTCCTGCGGGTTCCCGCATTGTCGCGAGGTCAGCCTGTGTCAGGTGGCGCGAAAATGCTTGGACAGTTTCAACCCTTGGCCTTGGTAGTTGGAGGCGATGCCCTGACCGTACAGCTGGGCGGGCACCTCGGACATGCGTTCGTAGACGAGGCGGCCGACGGTCTGGCCGTGTTCCAGTACAAAGGGGGCCTCGTGGCAGCGCACTTCGAGCACGCCGCGCGCGCCTGCGCCGCCTGCCTCGGCATGGCCAAAGCCCGGATCGAAGAAGCCCGCGTAATGCACGCGGAATTCGCCGACCATGGCGAGATAGGGGGCCATCTCGGCGGCATAGGCGGGCGGGATGTGCACCGCTTCGCGCGAGACGAGGATGTAGAAGGCGCCGGGATCGAGGATCAACTGGCGGCGGTCGGTGCGCAGGCGTTCCCAGAACTCCAGCGGATCGTATTGCCCGATGCGGTCGAGGTCGATGACGCCGGTGTGCGGTTTCGCGCGGTAGCCGACGATGCCTTGCGGTCCCGGTTCCAGATCGACGGAGAAGCCGAGGCCGTGGTCGATCACGGCGGGGCCGCCGCTGACGAGGGTTTCGGCGTCGTGCAGGGCGCGCAGCTCCGTATCGCTGAGCACCGCCTGTCCGCGGCGGAACCGGATCTGGTTGAGGCGCATGCCGGGGCGGACAAGGACGGAGAAGCTGCGCGGGCAGATCTCGGCATAGAGCGGGCCGGTGTAGCCCTGCGCGATGCGGTCGAATTCCTCGCCGCCGTCGGTGATGACGCGGGTCAGCAGGTCGAGCCGTCCGGTGGAGCTTTTGGCGTTGGCGATGGCGGTGATGTCGGCGGGCAGGTCGAGCCGTTCCATCAGCGGCACGAGGTAGACGCAGCCCTTTTCCAGCACGGCGCCGTTGGACAGGTCGACCTGATGCATCTCGAATTCGGGGATGCGGTCGGCGATCTTGCGGCCATGGCCTGCGAGGAACGAGGCGCGCACGCGGTAGGCGGTGTGGCCAAGGCGCAGGTCGAGGCTGGCGGGCTGGACTTGACCATCGGCAAAGGGCGTGTCCGAGGACAGCGCCCCCGTGGCGATCAGCGTTTCGATCTGCTGGCTGGCCAATACGCCCGTCATGTCCGTCCTCCTGTTTGCAGGGGATTGCATACCGATGGCGTGACGGAAGGGAAGGGCAAATGGGCGTGTTTGTTGGCAAAAGCGGCCCGGAAAACACGAAACCCCGGCGCGGGGGCCGGGGTTTTCGGTTTCCATCCAAAGGGATGGAGGGGTATTTTGGTCGGGCTAGCAGGACTCGAACCTGCGACCTTCCGTCCCCCAGACGGACGCGCTACCAGGCTGCGCTATAGCCCGACTTGTTGGGGCTGTTTATCCTATTCGCCGCCACGCGCAACCCCTTTCGACAGGGATTTTTCGCGTTTTCAGAGCGGGCTCAGAAGGCGTTTGATCGCAGCCGGGTGAGGCGGGCGTGCAGGGCCGGGAGTTGCGCAGCGACGGTCTCGGCGGCGTCCGTCGAGAGGTGTTTTGCGCGGGCCGCGTGGGCCAGAAGACCGGCGGCCACATGGGAGGGGCCGTCCTCCTCGGGGCGCGAGAAATCGGGCAGGTCGAGGCCCTTGGGCGCTGGTGCCGAGGCCGGTTCGGGGCTCGGTTCTGGAGCGTCGAAGGCTCTGGGGGCCGGTTCGGGGTCAGAGCCGGGTTTGAATTCCGGTTCATATTCCGGCTCAAATTCAGGGGCGTCGCCGAAACCGGTCAGCGCGTCGTCCGGTTGCGGGGCAGAGCCCGCGTCGACGGACCCGTCAAATGCCGCGTCTTCGAGGGGCTCGGCTGGCGCTTCGGCGTCAGGCTGCGCGGCCATGGGCGCTTCGGGTTCGGATTCGGGCTCGGCGAGGATGTCGAGCGGTTCGAGGTCCGCCACCGGATCGGGCTGGGCGCCGATGTGGGTGTCGATGTGGTCGTCGATGACCGAGTCGTCTTCGGCACCGGGCGCGAAGGCCTCGGGCGTGTCGAATGCAAAGACGCCCTGGTTCGGGTCGATTTTCGCGGCGGCCGGCATGTCCTGCGCCTCCTCTCCGTCAAAGGCCTCGGCGACGGGGGCGTCGTCGGGCGCGTACTCGTTATCCAGCGGGGTGTCGAAGCTGTCCGATTCGTCCATGTCTTCGATCGGAGCCAGAGGGGGCAGCGGTTCGAGGGCGTCGTCATCGGTGTCCTCGGCGCCCATGTGTTCCGGCAGGCTGTCCTCTGGCGCCGTGTCCGTGTCGTCGGCCTGCGTCGTGAGGGCTGGGTCCGGCTCGGGTTCGAAGGCGGCTTCGGCGGCGTATGCGGCAAGATCCTCATCGGGCGCTTCGGGCTGGTCGTCGGCGAAGTCGTCTTCCTCGGCCATGTCGAGGAAGGGGGCTTCGTCCTCAGCATCGAGATCGAGGGGGGCGCGTTCTGGTTCGGAGGGGTCCTCCGGTTCGGACGCGGGTTGGCGGAAGGCCACGACCTCGCCTACGGGTTCCTCAACCTCGGTAAAGGGCGCGTCTTCGATGTAGTCCTCGACGGGTTCGTCGCCGTCGACCGCAGGGGACAGACCCGCCACGTAGCGCACGCCCTGTTCGCGCAGGACCTTTTGCACGCCCTTGATGGTCATCCCATCCTCGTGCAGCAACTTCTTGATTCCGCCCAGCAATTCCATGTCGCCGGGGCGGTAGTAGCGGCGTCCGCCCGCGCGTTTCACCGGTTTCACCTGGGTGAATTTCGACTCCCAGAAGCGCAGGACATGCGCCGGGGTCTCAAGCCATTCCGAGACCTCGGAAATGGTGCGAAACGCGTCGGGGGATTTCGGCATTCAGTCCGGGCCTCAGCCCTTGTTGCCCGCGGCCACGCGGTCTTTCATCAGGTGCGAGGGGCGGAAGGTCAGCACGCGGCGCGGCTGGATCGGCACTTCTTCGCCCGTCTTGGGATTGCGTCCAACGCGGGCGGCCTTGTCCCGCACCGAGAAGGTGCCGAAAGACGAGATCTTTACCTGTTCACCACTCACCAGCGCGTCGGACATGTGCTGGAGCACCGCCTCGACCAATTCTGCGCTTTCATTGCGCGACAGACCCACCTCGCGGAACACCGCTTCGCTCAAGTCCATTCGCGTAAGGGTTTTTTCCCCCATGACCACTTCCCTCCCGGCAGCATGGCCGCAGCTTATGCGCGGGCCAATTCCCAAGTCAATATCAATGGCTTGGATCAGCGGGTTTAAGAAACGGTTAAAACGCGGGTTGCAACCTGCGCAGGCACAGCGATTTTCGGAAAACGGGCCGGTTTACCAGCGCAGGACTACCGCACCCCATGCGAGACCGCCGCCGATGGCCTCGGTCACGACGACGTCGCCGCGCTTGATCTGGCCGCGTTCCTTGCCAACGGAGAGCGCCAGCGGGATCGACGCGGCAGAGGTGTTGCCATGGTCCTGCACGGTGGTCACGACCTGCTCCATCGGCAGGCCGAGTTTCCTGGCGGTGCCCGTGATGATGCGGATATTGGCCTGATGCGGCACGACCCAGTCGATCTGGTCGGGGGTCATGCCGACCTTCTCCATCGCGGTGGTGGCGGTGGCGGCGAGTTTCTCTACCGCGTGGCGGAAGACTTCCTTGCCCTCCATCCGCAGATACCCGGTGGTGCCGGTCGAGCTGCCGCCGTCGACGTAAAGGATGTCACGGAAGCGACCGTCGGAATTCAGGTCGGTCGAAAGGATGCCGCGGTCGGCATTGGTGCCGTCGCCCTCGGAGGCTTCGAGGATCAGCGCGCCCGCGCCGTCGCCGAACAGAACGCAGGTGCCACGGTCGGTCCAGTCCATGATGCGCGAGAAGGTTTCCGCGCCGATGACCATCACGCGCTTGGCCTGACCCGACAGGATCAGGGCGTTGGCATTGGCCAGCGCATAGATGAAGCCCGCGCAGACCGCCTGCACATCAAAGGCAAAGCCGCGCGTCATGCCCAGCTGCGCCTGCACCATGGTGGCGGCGGAGGGAAAGGTCAGGTCGGCGGTGGAGGTGGCAAGGACGATGGCGTCCACGTCATCGGCGGCGAGCCCGGCATCGTCCAGCGCGGCCCGCGCGGCGCGGGTGGCAAGGTCCGAGGTGGTCTGGCCCGGCGCGGCGAAGTGGCGGCGTTCGATCCCCGAGCGGGAGCGAATCCATTCGTCCGAGGTGTCCAGCTGGATGGTGTCTTCGGTGATTCCCGTGAGCCCCTGTGCGAAAACCGCGTTTTCGACGATGCGTTCCGGGAGGTAGTGGCCAACTCCGACGACGGTGGCGCGTACAGTCATTTACTTAACGTCCTTATGTCCGGCGGCATCCTGCTGCCCTGCGGCGTCAGACGCAACACCGGACTTGCCGGTTTCTTCCAGTGTGGCCGCGACACGGGCGGCAAGGCGCTCGCCAAAGCCGGACTGCGCCAGTTGGAACGCGAGTTTCACGGCCGCCGAGACGCCGGTGGCATCGGCGGAACCATGCGATTTGACCACGGTGCCGTTCAGCCCGAGGAACACGCCGCCATTGACCCGGCGCGGGTCGATGCGCTGTTTCAGGCGCTTCAGCGAGGTCAGCGCCAGCAGCGAGGCGATGCGGGAGAGCGGGGAATAGGCGAAGGCTTCCTTCAGGAGGTCGCCGATCAGCGACGCGGTGCCTTCGCCGGTTTTCAGCGCGACATTGCCGGTGAAACCGTCGGTGACGATGACGTCACAGCGCTTGCCGGGAATATCGCCGCCTTCGACGAAGCCCACGAAGTCGTATTTACCATGATCTGCCTGAGCGCGGATCAGGTCGTGCGCCTCTTTCAGCTCGGCCCGGCCCTTGTGTTCCTCGGTCCCGACGTTCAGCAGGCCGACGCGGGGCCGGTCGAGGTGCAGGCCGTTGCGGGCGTAGGAGGCGCCCATCAGCGCGTATTGCAGCAGGTCCTGCGCGTCCGCCTTGATGTCGGCGCCAACGTCCAACATCACGTTGAACCCCTGCGGGTTGCGCGAGGGCCAGAGGATCGCGATGGCGGGGCGGTTGACGCCGGGCAGCTTGCGCAGGCGGATCATCGACAGCGCCATGAGCGCGCCGGTGTTGCCGCAGGAGACGGCGACGGTCGCCTCTCCCTCGCGCACCGATTCGAGGGTCGACCACATGGAGGTGCCCTTGCCGTTGCGCATGACCTGGGACGGCTTGTCGTCCATGGTCACGACGCCGGAGGCATCGCGCAGGGTCACGCGGCCGTCGAGTTCACGGCGTTTGGACACCAGCTCCCGCAGCCCGGCTTCGGGGCCGTGCAGGATGAAGGCGAGGTCCGGGTTCTTGGCGGCAGAGTCGGCAATGCCGGCGACAACTGTCGCCGGCCCACGGTCGCCGCCCATGGCATCGACCGAAATTACCACGCGTTTGGAGCCCATGGCCTGTTGATCCTTTACGGAAGTCATGCCGCGGGGCCCCGCACGTCAGCGATTATGCTGCGTCTTCGTCCAGGTCGACGTCGTTGGCCTGTGCAACCACTTCACGGTCTGCGTAGTGGCCGCAGGACGGGCAAACGTGGTGCGGGCGCTTCAGCTCGCCGCAGTTGGTGCACTCGTTGGGGTTTGCCGCGGTCAGTGCGTCATGTGCGCGACGGTTGTTGCGGCGCGACTTCGAAACCTTGTTCTGTTGGACAGCCATGTCTCAACTCCTCGAATTGCAGGGGCGAAGCCTGCCTGTGTCTCTCTTGGCGATGTGCCGATCTTTGGGACGTTCGCACCGGTCCCGGCATCCTCGGCATGCCATGTTCATGAGCGCGCGAAAATACGCAGGACGGATCAAATGGCAAGGGGATTCTCAGCCCTTGTCGCCGTCCTTGTCCATTTTTTCCCGCAGGGCCGCAAGTCCGGCAAAGGGTTTGGCATCTTCGTCGGTCATGGGGGCTACGCCATCCTCGGCGAACTGCGCCTCTTCCAGGGCGACGCCGTCCTTGCGGGGGTAGGCGGGCAGGGCCAGGGCCAGTTCCTCGTGCATGAGGGATTCGAGGTCGATGACCTCGCCCAGCGGCTCGAGGCTGTCGTCCTCGGGGACCTCGGTTTCGGAGCCCTCTGTATAGGTGCCAAGGTGCTGGGCGGGCACGTAGCGGCGTGTCACGGGCATGTCGATGCGGGTGCTGACCGGTTCCAGCGTGACGATGCAGGACTGCACGACGGTGGCGCCGAGCTTGCCGTCGAGATCCCAGCCAGATTTGCCGCGCGGGGTGAGGCGGCCTTCGAAGCGCAGTTTGCGGACCGCTTCGATGTCGAGACCCTTGGCCAGGTCGCTGCGCTCCTCCGCCGTGGGTTCCAGCAAAAAGGGCGTTTCTCCGGTCTGCCGCATCTCGGCCACCCGCAGGCGGGGGTTGGCAATGGGGCGGCGGGAATCGGATGAGGACATGGGGGCAGGGTTTCCTGATCTTGCTTGGAGGGAGAAACTTCTCTAATCCGAATTAAAAGCCATGGGGCGACAAGACAAGAGGGGCCGGAATATGCACGGCATCGGGAAAGTGCTGAAAGCGGGTGTGGTTGTTGTCGCACTGATGAGTGTGACAGGCTGTGCCGCGAAGATCCGCACGCATGGCTACGTTCCGCCCGAGGAGGACTTGCAACAGATCACGCCGGGCGTCGACACGCGGGCGACGGTCGAGGACGTGGTGGGTGTGCCCAATGCCTCGGGCGTGCTGAACAATTCGGGCTACTATTATATCGAGAGCCAGGTGCGGCACTTTGCGTGGCAGCGCCCCAAGGTGACCGACAGACAGATCGTGGCGATCACCTTTGACGACGCCGGTGTGGTGGACAACATCGTCACCTACGGGCTGGAGGATGGCCGCGTGGTGCCGCTGACCCGCCGCGTGACTAAGACCTCGGACGGGGACATTTCCTTTATCCGCAAGCTGTTCGGCAACATCGGCGGAATCAACCTCGGCAATATGCTGGGTCAGTAAGCCATGGCCGACACGGGCGAGGGTCCCGAAACGGAAACTGTCGGGAAGGGGGCTGCAGTGCAGCCCCTTTTGCGTGGGCGTTACCGGGCGCGGATGGCCGTATCTTCGGCAGACATCGGCGCGGCGCAGGCCTTGCGCGGGCTGTGCTTTCGCGGCGGTGGGCTGGACGAGGACCAGTTTGACGCCGTGTGCGATCACGTTTTGGTCGAGGACGTGCGGTCGGGAGCGCTGGCCTGTTGTTATCGGCTGTTGACGCTGGAGGCGTCAGAGATCGGGACGGGTTACGCGGGGCAGGTCTATGACCTGTCGCGACTGGCGCGGCAGGCGGGGCCGATGGTGGAACTGGGGCGGTTCTGCGTGGACCCTGTGTTACATGATCCAGACGTGCTGCGCGTGGCCTGGGGGGCGATGGCTGCCTATGTGGATGCGCGGGGCGCGACGTTCCTGTTTGGCTGTGCGTCGTTTGCCGGGGTGGATGTGGGTGTGTCCAGCGATGCGCTGGCGCTGCTGGGCGCGCGCTACCGTGCGCCCGAGGTCTGGGCACCGGGAGAAAAGGCGCCGGAGGTGTTTCGGCTGGCGGCTTGTCTGGGCGCGGCAGACGCCGCGCAGGGGATGCGGCAGATGCCGGCCTTGATGCGAACCTACCTCGCCATGGGGGGGCGGGTCAGCGACCACGCGGTGATCGACCGGGAGATGAACACGCACCATGTCTTTACCGGGGTCGAGATCGCCGCGATCCCCGAGGCGCGCAAGCGGGCCTTGCGGGCGGTGGCGGGGTGAAGGCAATGGTGGCGGGGAGGGTTTCGCCTCCTTCGGAGGCGATCCGGGGGGGGGGGGGGGGGGGGGGGGGGGGGGGGGGGGGCGGGGGGGGGGGGGGGGGCGGGGGGGGGGGGAGGCGGGGGGGGTTGGTTTCCCCCTCCTGGGGCGCCCCTCCGCGGGGGTGGGGTTGCCCCCCCGGACCCCTCCAGAGATATTTTGACCAAGAAGAAGCAGGGAGGGGAGTCGCGCGGTCGTTCGGTCAAAGCGACGGGTGACGGCTTGCAACACCGCTTGACGCCGCCCGCGCCGCCACATAGCTGGCAGGCATCATGGCAGCACCTCTTTTACAACTCTCCGATATCTCGCTCACCTTTGGGGGTGAGCCCGTTTTTGACGCGCTTTCGCTGAACGTCCAGCCCGGCGATCGGGTGGCGTTGGTGGGGCGCAATGGTTCCGGCAAGTCGACCCTGATGAAGGTCATGGCCGGGCTGGTGGAGGCGGACCGCGGCGAGCGGGTCGTGCCCACGGGGGTCACGGTCGGCTACATGGAGCAGGACCCGGACCTGTCGGGGTTCGAGACGCTGGGCGAATATGCCTCGAGCGGGCTGACCGAGGCGGAGATGTACCGGGTGGAGCGCGCCAGCGAGGGGTTGAAGTTCGATCCGGCGCGGCCTGTGGCCACGGCATCGGGCGGCGAGCGGCGGCGCGCGGCGCTGGCCAAGCTCATGGCCGAGGAGCCGGAGCTGATGCTGCTGGACGAGCCGACCAACCACCTGGACATCGAGGCGATCCAGTGGCTTGAGGACGAGTTGAAGGGCACGCGGACGGCCTTCGTGCTGATCTCGCACGACCGGCGGTTCCTGGAGGAGTTGACGCGGGCGACGCTGTGGATCGACCGTGGCGCGGTGCGGCGGCAGGAGACGGGCTTCAAGGGGTTTGAAGCCTGGCGCGACAAGACCTGGGAAGACGAGGACATGGCCCGGCACAAGCTGGACCGCAAGATCAAGTCCGAGGGGCGTTGGGCGGTCGAGGGGATCAGCGCGCGGCGCAAGCGCAACCAGGGCCGGGTGCGGCGGTTGCAGGACATGCGCGCCGAGCGCGGCGCGCAGATCCGGCGGCAGGGCACGGCAGCGATGGAGCTGGCCTCGGGGCCGAAGTCCGGCAAGAAGGTCATCGAGGCGGCGGGTGTGAGCCATGCGTTCGGGGACAAGCCCATCGTCAAGGGGCTGGACCTGCTGGTGCAGCGCGGCGACCGGGTGGCCTTTGTCGGGCCGAACGGCGTGGGCAAGACGACGCTGATCCGCATCCTGATGGGGGAAATCGCGCCCGATGCGGGCGTGGTGAAGCTGGGGACGAACCTGCTGCCAGCCATCTTTGACCAGACGCGCGCGCAGCTGGACCCGGAGATGTCGCTGTGGGATGCGCTGACCACGGACAAGGACATGCGGGTGTCGGGGCATTCCGACCAGGTCATGGTGCGCGGCCAGCCGAAGCATGTCGTGGGGTATCTGAAGGAGTTCCTGTTCGACGAGCGGCAGGCCCGCGCGCCGGTCAAGGCGCTGTCGGGCGGCGAGAAGGCGCGGCTGTTGCTGGCGCGGATCATGGCGCGGGAATCGAACCTGCTGGTGCTGGACGAACCCACCAACGATCTGGACGTCGAGACGCTGGACCTGTTGCAGGAGCTGCTGGACGACTACGACGGCACGGTGCTGCTGATCTCGCACGACCGCGATTTCCTCGACCGGGTGGCGACGACGACCGTCGCCATGGAAGGCGGTGGCCGCGCGGTGGTCTATGCCGGTGGCTGGTCGGACTACCAGTCGCAGAAGGCAGAGGCGGCGGCTCCGGCGAAGGCCAAGGCGGCTGTGGCGAAAAAGGCGGAGGCGGCGGTTGCCCCTGCGGCGAAACCTGCGGCAGAGGGTCTTTCGTTCACCGAGAAGCATCGGCTGGAGGCGCTTCCGGGCGAGATCGACCGGTTGAACGCGGAGATCGCCAAGCTGGAGGAGTTCCTCGCCGCGCCGGACCTGTTCACCAAGGAGCCGTTGAAGTTCAAGAAGGCCACCGAGGCGCTGGTGGAGCGGCAGAACGCCGTGGCGGCGGCTGAGGAAGAGTGGCTGGAACTGGCGGAGAAGGCCGAGGGCTGAGGCGCGAAGTCTTGCATACACTTCGGGCCGGAAACTTTTGAAGTTTCCAGCGTGGCGCTAGCGGTCCTCGGGGCGCAGCTTCATCAGGCGGGCGGCCAGTGGCATCTCGACCACCGTGATCAGGATGCGCGTGACGTGGTGCAGGCTGACCAGCGCCGGGTTGGCGGCGAGGCTGAGGGCGACGAGGGACATCTCGGCCACGCCTCCGGGGGCGAAGGCGATGAAGATGTGCAGCCATGGCAGGCCGGTGGCGGCGTGCAGCAGGGCGGCAAAGCCCGCGCCCACGGCCATCATGTAGCCCACCGACAGCCCCGACAACCAAAGCGAGCGGCGCAGCAGCTTGCCGTCGATTCCCTGAAAGCGCAGGCCGAGGCTGGTGCCGATCACAAGCTGTGACAGGGCGATCAGCCAGTAGGGCAGATGCAGGTCAAAGATTCCGGTGACGGTCGCGGCGGCGGCCAGCAGGAGCGGGCCGGTGAGCTGTGCGGCGGGCAGGCGGATCAGACGCCCGAGTTGCAAGCCGGCCAGCCCGGTGACGACGATGACGGCCAGTGTCGCGAGGCTGACGTGGCCTTGCGGTCCGGAACCGGACAGCCCGGCGGCACTGCCCACCGCGTGCCCGGTCCAGACTGTCAGGCCAAGGGGAAGCACCGTTATCACGAGGATGATCCTCAGGAATTGCTGGATGGTCAGGACGCGGATGTCCGCGCCTGCGGCCTCGCCCATGAAGATGCTCTCCATCAGGCCACCCGGCGTGCCGGAGAAGAAGGCCGTGGGGCGGTCGTAGCCGCCGATCTGGCGAAAGATCAGCATGTTGCCCATATGCGCCAGCGGCACGAACAGGAACAGCGCGCCGAGGGTCAGCGTCAGGTCGGGGGCCAGCGCGATCAGGTCGGGGGTAACCTGCGTGCCGATCATGACCCCGATCAGGCTGACGAAGAGCGTGCGAAAGCCCATGGGGAAGCCGTATCCCTCGAAGGGCTTTTGCGGACCGAAGCGGGCCACGATCCCGGTCGTTGTCAGCGCGCCGAGCATCCATGGCATCGGCAGGGAGAGCCACATGGCCAGCGCGCCGCCGAGGGCACCGATGACCAGCATGACGGCGGTGGTGAGGACGGTGCGCGGCGAGGGGAGAGTCGGTGTCATATGGATTGCATACAGTGGTATACATGCTGTCGCAATGTATTTGCTGCGATCATCTTTCGCATCTTTTCAGCCGGGAGAAAACGGCTAGATTTCGGGCCATGTCCGAAGCGCTTTTCATCGGTTCGCCCATTTATCGGGGGTCGATCTACGCCCCGAAGCACCCGCTGTCCATCCAGCGCGTGCCTGCGGTGATCGACCTGTGCCGGGCGATGTGGTGGCTGCCGGATCGGCTGTACAGGACGTCTCCGCGCGCGAAACCGGCGGCATTGACGGGGTTTCACAGTGCGGCCTATGTCGCGGCGTTGCAGGCCGCCGAGGCGGCGCAGGATGTGTCCGCCGAGGTGCGCGAGAGGCATGGGCTGGGCACGCTGTCGAACCCGGTGTTTCCCGAGATGTACCGCCGACCGGCGACGGCGGTGGGGGGCGGGCTGCTGGCGGCGGAGCTGGTGGCACAGGGCGGTGCCGTCTACAACCCTGGCGGCGGGCAGCATCACGCCATGGCGGACCGCGCGGCGGGGTTCTGTTTCCTCAACGAGCCGGTGATGACGATCCGGCGGCTGTTGCAGATGGGCGTGTCGCGCGTCGCTTATGTGGATATCGACGCGCATCATGGCGATGGCGTCGAGGCGGCTTTCGTGGGCAGCGAGGTGGTGCGGGTGGTGTCCGTCCACGAGGCGCGGCGCTGGCCGTTCACCGGTTTACTGGGGGATGACGCGGGCGGCGCGGCCTTCAACCTGCCGGTGGCGCGGGGGTTCAACGATACGGAATTCCAGTACGTGCTGGAGGAGATGATCCTGCCGGTGGTTGCGGATTTCCGGCCCGAGGCGGTGTACCTGCAATGCGGCGCGGATGCGCTGGCGGAGGATCCTCTGGCGCATCTGGCGCTGTCGAACAACGCGCATCGTCTGGCGGTGCGGGCGTTGCGGGGGCTGTCGCCGCGCCTGATCGTGTCCGGCGGGGGTGGCTACAACCCGTGGAGCGTGGCGCGCTGCTGGGCCGGGGTCTGGGCGGAACTGTCGGGACAGGCGGTGCCGGAGCGGTTGCCCGCCGGGGCGGAGGCGGTGTTGCGGGGGCTGACGTGGCACGGGCGGGCGATGCCCAACGAATCCTTATTGACCGGCATTCTGGACCACCCCCGGCAGGGGCGCATTTCGCCGGAGCTCAGGGCGGATGTGGCGTCGCTGAGGGCGCGTCTTGGGCACGGGGTTTGACGCCGGACGACAGCGTCAAAGCATCTGACGCCGCGACCAATGTCCGATTTTGAAAACGCCTGCGGTCGTCCTACCGGGGGCGGCCAAGGCTGGATAAACGGCGGCTTGCCGAGTTGCCTCGGAGCCTTTTTCGCTTGCTGCGCGTCGATGGCGGACTTTTCCTGCGGGCGGCGTTTCAGGGGTATTTGGTGTCCCGGCTTCGTGAGTGACTCTGTTGCACAAAACCGTCTCTGAGCGGAGTTCCCCTTTCCCCGGACGGATTTATCCCACGACTTCTGTGACAGGGATGCCAAGGGCGGTGTAGCCGTTCAGAACGGCGATACGGACCTGAAGCTCAGCGACCTGTCGGTCGAAGTCCCGCGCCATGAGGCGCTGCCCCAGCAGTTTAACGCAGTGCATCTTGGTCTCGACGCGGCTTCGGCGGTGGTATCCGCTCCAGTTTCGCCAGATAGCGCGGCCGAGGTATTTCGAAGTTCGCAGGGCCTCGTTTCTGGCCACCGCACCCGCGGTGACGGCCTTCCACGACTTAGCGTTTTTGCGGGGTGGGATGACGGCATGGGCACCGCGGTCAGCGATGGCGTCGTGGCATTTGCGGGTATCATACGCACCGTCTGCGGTGACGCTGCCGATCGCCTCGTTCG